>JAFDYE010000176.1 GCA_018267585.1 Bacteroidota bacterium | reverse complement strand
CGGCTACCGAAGGGACTACCAGTTCGTCCATTCGGGCAACCTCGTCTCCGATAAGAACTTCTATTGGCTGACCGTCATCGACCAGACGCCCGCCGTACTGAGCCTTCTCGTTGCAGACCAACGCCTCAAGGCCATTCATGACCGTCGGCTGGCCACCCTCAAAAGCCACGTTTCCGACTCCTGTACGTGGGCCTCATCGCTTGTCTCGGATTTTCGCTATACCCCGGAGGACTCCCTCGAAATAGCTACTGCGCTGCAGACACTGTACCGCAGCAACAAAGCCCCCTTCGACGCCCTGGTGGACAGGCATCTCCGTCCCTCAGGCTACTACGAGCGCTTTATCGCCGACAGTAATGAAGCCCTGCTGTTGCAGGCCTGGGGACAGACGGTCACCGGCATCAATTATATCATTGACCAGTATGGTCTCGGCAAAAAAATGCGCTATCCGCTCATCGACTCCCCGAGCTATGACGTGAACAGCCGCTACTATCGGATGGTGCTGAAGGACGCCTTCGCCCTGCTGAGCGAGCAGGAAGCCGGCATGACCGCTTTTTATCACCCTTCCCTCGCACTCGCCCTCCAGCTGATGGACGTCAATGACAGGGATGAGCCTGCCCGCTTTGAGCCGATGGAGGCAGGAGAGAACCAGGCAGCTGTCCAAAAGATCGCCCGCACCGACTGGAATAAATATAAATATGCGACGATCGTCATCCCCGGCAATGGTCCAGTCCTGACCACCACTCCGATCAGCCCCGACAACAAGATACACTGCGCCGTTGCGGCGATGCGCTATAAGAATAACTGGGCGCCTTTTATCATCGTCAGCGGCGGCTATTGCTATCCCTTCAGAGGCCCCTACTGCGAAGCGATAGAAATGAAAAAATTCCTGATGACCCGCTATAATATCCCCGCAGCTGCAATCATCATCGACCCGCATGCCCGGCATACTACTACCAATATCCGCAATGCCGACCGGCTCATGATCCGGTATGGCATACCGCTCACCAAACCCTCGGTCTTTGTGACGTCCAAATCCCAGACAGACTATGCAGCAGCAGCAGCCTTCGACCAGCGAAACCTCCGCGAGCTGGGATACCTGCCCTACCGGGACAAGCAGGTGGTTGGCTTACACGATATCGAATTTTTCCCGGTAATGGCGGCGCTGCACATGGATCCACATGATCCGCTGGACCCATAACCCTCCTGACGAAGAAGGCGGCCTGCATTCCATGAGTTCATCTGCTTATTTCAGCCTGGTCATAGGAAGAAAAACTAGTCCTTCCAGGTCTTTTCGCCCTTGTTCATTTTGTCGAGCGTGCCTTGCATGGAAGCCTTTTCATCACCTGTTGCCAACGCCACCGCCTTCTGCTCCCATTCGACGGCTTCGTTCTTCCTGCCCATCTTATACAAAATATTGGCATAAGTATCCATAAACATCGGGTTGTTATTGTCTTTAAAGGAGCGCCTGCTCCATTCCAGCGCTTCGCCCACGCAGCTCATGTCCGGACAGTTCTCGAAAACGGTCCACGCAAACTCATTCAGCTCCTCCGGGCTGGCCGTGCCCGCGCCATACTTGCTCATATATTTTACGACTTCCTGCTGAAAATTCTTCCAGTCCTTTGAAGACTGGTAGTACTGCACTTTGAACCTGGTCATGGCCTGGTCCGCAAAGGCGGGATACTTCTTTGCAAGGCCTGCCTGTATGGCGTCCATATCCGGAGCGGCACTTCCGCCGTGCGGCAGCCTGGTGTATATCTCTTCTTTTGTTATGATACGCACCACTTTGTCGGCCGCTGCGCCCTTACCCAATACCGCATCAACTTTGTCCGGGTGCTCCAGGAATACGCCAAAGCCTTTGTCCTTGCTGCTGCTGGTAAAGACCTTGAGGAATTCGATATTCTCTTTGGTGAGCAGGTCCTTTTGTGTAGCAATATATTCGTTGGAGAGGGCGGCTGCGTTCACCGGGTCATACGCATTTTGCGCAGCCAGGGCCATTTTCCGGATCTCGGCGGGCTGCTTTTCCGGCAGCTTGTTGAATTTTTCCATCAGGGTATAGTACTGCTTTTCCGGGTCGAGGGCTTCTGCAGACCTGGCAATAAATGCCTTTGCGTCGCTGCCGCCTACTACCCGGTGCACCAGCTTGCCTTCCGGCGAAAAATAAAGAAAGGTCGGGTAGGCGTTGACGCCATACCTTTTTTCAATAGCAGTGGCGTCGTCGTACCATTTCTTCACATCCTCGTTGTCACCGGCTGTCCTGTCCATCTGGACCTTTACGCTGACATACCGCGGATTGAAGTAATCTCCCATTTCCTGCTGGGGGAAAATGGTGGTCGCCATATACCTGCAGGGACCGCACCAGGTAGTAAAACAGTCCATAAATATGTACTTGTTTTCCGCCTTTGCTTTCGCCTGTACTTCTTTCCAGGTAAGGCCATGTTCAAAATGCACTCCCGAATTCTGGCCGAAAACGCCGAGCGGACCTAATAGGAACGCCAATCGAAGGATATATCTCATAATATGCCGGTTGTTGATTAGTTCTTTGTGCCACAGGCCCGACGAACATACACATTTACTACAACAAGTTTCGTCGTCCAGCTTACACCTGGGAAAAAAATCATTAACCACCAATCCCGTTGGCTCATTCCCCGCTCTAACGTCCGATAAGTATCCCGCCTGCTTATTGAGAGGAGTCACCAGCCGATGCAGACGCCCCCGGACTACCGGACGCAGCTTTGATGCTCTTTAGTCCATCGAGCAGCGCCGTGCCTACGGGAACTCCCCATCCCGTGACCGCGTCGTATCCGGTCCCCGCCTGGTACCCGCCGATAGAGGCAGTACTGTTATCACCCGATACAATATCCCGGAACCCGGATACCCCCAGCTGTTTTCCGTCAGCTCCCTGCTGGAACAGCAAAGGATTCAGGTATCCCACCGGACTGGGTAGGGTCGCATTGATACGCGCGACCAGCGCCGCCCACAGAGGAGCAGCCGCGCTCGTCCCGCCACTCGCCCCACCCTGGCCATCGACCACCATCCAGTAGCCCGTGTTGGCGCTGGCATCCGCCGCCACATCGGGCACTATCCTCCCATCTATGCTACCCGGATTGACCGAACCGATCGTTACAGCCTGCCAGTCAGGACGAGGAAAGAAGGTGCTGACGCCGCCGCCCGTGCTGCCGCCATTGTCCTGCCGCAGACCATCCCCATCCTTCCAGGCCGTCTCGGATACGACACCCGTAGCAGATCTTTTAACGGTAGTTCCTCCTACCCCCAACACATAGGGACTGGACGAAGGGAAGTCGACATGCGCGTGTCCGTCGCCTACCTGATCGTCCGACCCGTCGTCGCCCGAAGCCACACAGATAGTGACGCCGAGTAAAGCCGCGGCCTTCAGCGTATCGTTGATGGAGTTCAGCGCCGCCGGAGACCATGCACCCGGCGCATCCTCGGCATATCCCCAGCTGATGGACAGCACCGATATCTTGCTCTCCTGATCGTGGACCGCGGTATCTACGACATTCACCCACCCGCTTTCGTCAAAGGAGGAAAAATAGACCACTATATCCGCCGCAGGGCAAACGCCGGCAACTACCTCCACGTCCAGCATCACCTCCCCTTCCGCCCCGTCTTTCTGGTTGGTCGGCGTATTGTTGACAGAGACCGTCCGGACCGACGGCATCGGCACATTGGCGTTTTGGCAAAAGGTCGCCAGATCGTTTTCAAAATAACCGCCCCCGAACTCGACCAACCCTATCGTTTGCCCCTTTCCGTCGCCGTCAGGAAACGAATAGATCGACGCCAGCTCCGCCGGATAGAACCACGACCGGCTCGCCGCAGCCCGCTCTGCAAGGTCCAGCGACGTCCTCCGCCTTCTTATCGGCCTCCTTTTGACCATGCTTCGGGTGTCCAGGCCAAACACCCCGGTAACAATGTCCTTTAGCTCTGCCGGTATCATAATATCACCCTTCCTCCCGCGATAATTGCCCGACCAGTGGGAGTAATGGAATAGCTTTAGCTGAAAGGCCGCTTCGATCACCTCCGCGTCGCCGCCGACCCGCAGGCTGCAACTTGCCGCGCTTTCCTTTAATATCTTCAGACCCAGCCTGGTAAGAACGGTTTTGACCCGCTCCATATCAGCCGGGTCCGCGCCATACTGGGCCTCGAGCTCTGCCCGGCTGATCTGCCTTGCCGGCCCCCCTTTGACGACGTCTGGCAAAGGCTTCTTCCGCCGGATCTTTATCGTCAGCTCTATCCACTCCGACGGGTCCGCCACGCCCAATACGCTCGCCCCGGGCCTCACGGCCCGCATACTTCCCGATAAGATAACATGAGCTGCCGAACCACTGCCACCCGATCCACCCGACCCCGCAGAACCGCTGCTACCCGATACGCCTGATCCACTTCCCACTGCCGTTGCTCCGGTTGCCGGCATTGTCCCTTTTTCCCCGGATGTCTTGTCTTGACGCGTTGATTTCATACGATGTGTTTTAGGTTTGTATTCTCGAAGAGAGATTCCCAAAATTCGTGCTGGGTTTTACCCTCGCCTTAATTTTTCCACGCATTATTTATCCCCTTTTTCCTCTTATCCTATCACGGAAATAACATATATGGTCAGCTCTTTATTTGACGACAATATCGATCGCCCACCTTCACGCCCTGCCCCATGAATTTCAACTTAGGCCGGCCAATTTACTACATTTTTTAGCAAGCAGGAACAAAAAAATGCCCTGCGCAGCAGGGCTACCGCGTAGCGACTTTATCACTCCTCTCCCGGTTGATACTTCTTCTCCACATTCTTCAGCACATCCTCCTTATAAAATAGCACGTCTTTAAATATCCCGAAAAGATACATCGTCGCCTGATCCGAGAAATGCGGCGATGCAGGATCACTGCTCTCCCCTCCGGTCACGATCGTCTTTGCCCTGACCTTCTTTCCAAACTCCACCGCAGCAATAAAACTATTACCCGAATACCCATACCGCTTCTTCGTATCCGGCATAACCCGGCTCACATAGGACGGCAGCGCGCCAAAAGAAGAAGGCGCCAGCCCCACCGCAAGGCTGGGCTTCGCGTCGTCATAGGTCTCCACGATCTTTCCGGTCAGCCGTTGATAACGGCACCGGTCACCCCAGTTGACCCTCCACGTACCATATTGTTTTTTCAGCTCGTTGATCACCGCACTCAATTCGCCGGTCTTCTGGGCTGCGGTAGAATGTTCCAGCTCAGCCTGTATATTTCCTACGGCATTCGACGCCTCTTCAGAGGTCCTGGGGCGTGGCATATACTGCATCATCCTGGTCCCCCACTCCACCGCCAGGGTCGTTGCAACCGACCTGGTGTCCGAACGGCGATCCCATCGCTGCAGGACGGATATTGGCTCCTGTAGATTCCTTTTCGTGGAATCAGGCGCCGAAGCATACGCTTCGAACAATGCCGGCAATAGGACGTCAAATGCCATCAGGTACCGGTCGTACCCCTTACTTATAAGGCTGTCCAGCGTAAATTCGGACGCGCCGCTCAACAACCGGACCGCATTCAGAGCACGAAAATTCTCGCCGTCGGGAGCCATATATGCCGGATATTTATTTCGTTCGGGGCTGCTGTTCCCCGAAAGGCTGTAAGGCGTGGAATTGCAATTCTGTATCCACCCCGTTGCAGGATTGTAAACGTGTACGATCTCGTCCAGCTCATGCAAACCCTTCCATTCCGTAGCAGCGATGGAACCATCTACCGGCAACGACCAGTCGTAGGTAGGGTCCCGCTTAGGCATAAAGTTACCATGCCAGTAGGCGATATTGCCCTGATCATCCGCATAGACCGTGTTGTTGGTCGTATTGGCGCGAAGGTCCATCGCCTTCTTGTATTCTTCGAAGGTATTCGCCTTTGTGATTTGCCAGGCTTCCATCAGCGCATTCAGCGAACGGTTGTATTCCCGGAGACTCAGCCATTTTCCATCCCGGCTGGCCATCACCGGACCATGATGGGTATAGAGCCCGGTCACCGCCAGAGACTGCAGGCCGCTGTCCTTTTTATAGAAGATAGTGAACGGTTTCGTCGTCACCGGCTTTTTCTGCCCTTCGTAGGCATAGACCCAGCCCTTGTCCCCCTGACTCACCCTCTCTTCATACAGGTCGGCCACGTCGGCATAGCTCGAGGTATGCATCCATCCACAGTGTGCATTGAACCCCTGGTAGATAAAGAACTGCCCCCAGGTCACTGCCCCGTACACGTTCAGTCCTTCTTCACTCACCAGCTGAACCTCCATCCTGAAGTAAAAGGGTACGTGCGGATTAATATAGAGCTCCGTCGCCTCTGACGCCGTCCGGAAACCCGCCAGTGCAAAACCGTTAGAGCCCTTCTCCTCGTCCTGCCCGGCCACCGCAGGTTGATCGTTTAAACCGTCACTCCCCAACCCATCTCCTCCCAAAACCCCGGTACCCGCCTGCGATTCCACCGCCGGCGCCAGTATCCCCCGGTCCGCCAGGACCATCCGCTCTATCGCCGACACCTTGTGGGCAGCAGTCACTCCCGTCACCGGATTCTTACTATAAAAATTCCTGATCTCATCCAACCGAACCCCTCCCAGACTCGTTGCAGAAACGCTGCCATCCGTAAACATCAGCGCATACCAGGGCTGAAATCTTCGCAGCACCAGCGGTTTTATCTCAGGATGCCTATAGAGATAATAGTTGACGCCGTCAGCAAAAGCATCCAGCAGCTTGTGCATCCAGGCAGGACTCTTCTCATAGTCCGCAACCGCCTGCGCGCTGTCATAGACCAGCCGCATCATCACATCCGTGTACAGGTAGTTCTCTCCATACGCTTCCGCCTGCCGGCCCAACATCTCCAGGTAGTTCTTCTCCACACGGCTGAAATCAGTCTGACACTCCACGTACATCAGACCAAAAACGGTCTCCGCATCCGTTTTCCCATAGATATGCGGCACCCCCCAGTCATCCCGGATGATCGTCACAGCCTTCGCCTCCGTCTCGTAACGGCGTATCTCCTCTGCGGAATAAGATGGACCAGCAGCAGATAGCTGGCCAAAAGTGATCACCGGCAAGACAAGCCCGGCGATAGTCACAAGGGGCACAAGCAGTCTATTCATTCCCTAATTTACTGTATAATTCCATCCCGCGAGCCCTTCGCCCGATTTTTGCGTAACTTAGTGATATGCCCAATCTTTCAGCGATACCACCCGTCCCCTTCGGCAGCAAGGCCAGCGGGGTCGCCCTGCTACCTGTGCAAAAGATAACCGGCGACGGCGCACCCCTGCGGGTCGCTGACCCCGTCGCAATTGAAGAACCGTTGGAAATCAGCCTCGAATATGGCCCTGCCGCCGCCCGCTGTCAGCAAAATATATCCGTTACCATGCGAACTCCCGGTCAGGACATCGAACTGGCCGTCGGCTTTCTGTTCACAGAAGCTATCCTTCCCGGTGCATCAGCCATAGCATCGGTGACCACAGGCGAAAATAGGATTAAGGTCAGCCTGCACGAGACCATTACCCCGGACATCAACCGCCTCCAACGCCATTTTTATACCAGCTCCAGCTGTGGCGTATGCGGAAAGACCTCCATCGAAGCGCTGCGTAACGTCATCGGTCCGGAAGCATCACAAAGAGAGACGCAGGCCCCGGTCGAAGCTCAGGTCCTTTACGGGCTCCCACCGATGCTCCGCCAGGAACAAAGCATTTTCGAGACTACCGGGGGACTTCACGCCGCCGCCCTTTTTAACCGCTCGGGGCTGATCCTTTCGCTCCGGGAGGACATCGGCCGCCACAACGCCGTCGACAAGCTGATCGGCCACGCAGTGCAGGACAACCTGCTCCCTTTAACAGACACCATTCTCCTGCTCTCCGGCCGCGCCTGCTTTGAGCTCATCCAGAAAGCCGCCATGGCCGGGATCAAAATAATAGCAGCGATCGGCCCCCCTTCCAGCCTGGCCGTGCAGACGGCCGAAGAATCCGATATCACCCTCATAGGCTTTCTAAGAGAACAACGATTCAACATCTATTCCGGCGCACGCCGCATCAGCATATAATATGGAACAACCATCAGCCGAAAGTCCCGATCAACTCAACCACCTTCATCAAAAGAAGATAAAAAAAGACGCCGTCGGCCTCCCCGCTATCGTCTCCAGCTTCCGCCACGTCATTGGCGAAGCAGGCCTCGCCCGCGGCCTGAAGGCCCTCGCCCGCCTCAACCAGAAAGGCGGCTACGACTGCCCCTCATGCGCCTGGCCCGACCCGGACGACGAACGCTCGGGCATAGCCGAATACTGCGAGAACGGCGCCAAGGCCGTCGCCGAAGAGACGACGACAAAAAGACTCACCCCCAAATTCTTCGAAGAACACAGCATAGCCCGGCTCGCAGCCATGACTGACTTCGAACTGGGCAGCCAGGGCCGCATCGCCCAGCCCATGTATCTCCCCAAAGGCGCAACCCACTACCAGCCGGTCTCCTGGGACGATGCTTTCCGGCATATCGGCCGGACCCTCAACAGCCTCGACTCTCCCAACGAAGCCATCTTCTATACCTCCGGCCGCACCAGCAACGAAGCCGCCTTCCTCTACCAGCTGTTCGCACGGGAATATGGCACCAACAACCTGCCCGACTGCAGCAATATGTGCCACGAGTCCAGCGGCGTGGCCCTGCTCGAAACAGTCGGCATCGGCAAAGGATCCGTCACGCTCGAAGACCTGCACATCGCAGAGCTGATCATCATCATGGGACAAAACCCCGGTACCAACGCGCCTCGCATGCTTACAGCCCTCCAAAAGGCAAAAGACAACGGTGGAAAAATAATTTCCGTCAACCCCCTGCCGGAAACAGGCCTGATGGCCTTCAACAACCCCCAGCAGGTAAAAGGTCTCCTCGGGCTGGCCACTCCGCTGACCGACCTCTACCTTCCCGTAAAGCTCAACGGTGACATGGCCCTCCTGCAGGCCATCGAGCTGCTGCTGTGGCTGGAAGAAGAAAAGGCGCCGGGCTCCGTCTTCGACACCGAATTCATCCGCGACCAGACCACCGGCTATGGCGAATTTATGGCGCACCTCAAACAGGTCTCGCTTCCCGACCTCGCCCGCAACTGCGGCCTCTCCATCGATGAGATCGGCAAGGCCGCCGAAATGATAAAAGATAAAAAGAAGATCATTATCTGCTGGGCCATGGGGCTGACCCAGCACACCAATGCCGTCGACACAATAAAAGAGATCACCAACCTCCTCCTGCTCAAGGGCAGCATCGGCAAGCCCGGCGCAGGCACCTGCCCCGTACGCGGCCACAGCAATGTCCAGGGCGACCGCACCGTCGGCATCTGGGAAAGACCCACAGAGAAGCTCCTGAACTGCCTCCGTGATAACTTTGGTTTCGAACCGCCCCGGCAAAACGGCTATGACGTCGTCAACTCGATCAGGGCGCTGTACGAAAGAAAGGCCACCGTGTTCTTTGCAATGGGCGGCAATTTCCTTTCCGCCACCCCCGACACGAACTATACCGCAGAAGCCCTCCGCAGAAGCCGGCTCACCGTACACGTATCCACGAAGCTCAACCGCAGCCACCTGATACACGGCGAAGAGGCCTACATCCTTCCCTGCCTGGCACGCAGCGACCGCGACCTCACCGGCGGCCACGAACAATTCGTATCCTGCGAAAATTCGATGGGTGTCGTGCAGTCGTCCCGGGGCGTGCTGAACCCCGTCAGCGAACACCTGCTCAGCGAACCCGCCATCGTCTGCCGCCTCGCAAAAGCCACACTGGGCCAAAGAACAAAGATCAATTGGGATAAATACCTCACCGACTACGACAATGTCCGTGATGACATCGAACGCACCATCCCCGGATTCGCCAGCTACAATCTCCGCGTCCGCCAGCCGGGCGGCTTTTATCTCCCCAACAGCGCCCGCGAAGGCAAATTCGCCACTCCCGACGGGAAAGCGCATTTCAACATCGCCAACCCCCGCGAGATCCCGCTGGAAAAAGGCCAGCTAATGATGATGACGATCCGCAGCCACGACCAGTTCAACACAACCATCTACGGACTCACCGATCGCTACCGGGGTGTATACAACGAACGACGCGTCATCTTCCTCAACGAGGCCGACATGCAGGAACAGAACCTCGTCAATGGCGATATCGTAGATATATATAATCACCACGGAGGCATCGAGCGCGTCGCACACCGTTTCGTAGTCATTCCATATCCCATCCCGCGGAGCTGCGCCGCGACGTATTATCCCGAGACGAACGTGCTCGTACCGATCGACACCGTCGCCGAAAAAAGCAATACACCCGTGTCCAAACTTGTCCTTGTCCATCTTCGCAGATCAACACGCTAGCGCGTCGATCCGCATCTTAATACTTCGCAGGCTCCCCCGGCTTGGGCAACGCACCCTTTATGAACTTCCTCAGGCTTTCCGTCGCAGCCTCCAGATCGGGCTTCCGCAAATACATCATATGCCCGCTGCGGTATCCCTCCCAGGTCAGACGGTCCTTCAGCTTGCCCGAAGGGTCCAGCTGCCAGAGACTGTATTTCGCATTGAAATAATCGCAGGCACCATCATAGTAGCCGGACTGTATCATCAGGTGCAGGAAAGGATTCTCCGCGATCGCCTTCCGCAGATTCTCACCCGTATGATCGTTCTGGTTATTCCAGGGCCGCACAGGCCCGAATAAATAATAATTGAGATCGGTCTTGTAGTGCAGCTCCTCCCGCAAATAGACATTCATCGCAGGCATGAACGCATGATTCCAGGAATTCAGCTCGGCATTGTAGTCCGGGCTGTCACCGGCATCACTCTCGTCGATGCCCTTGTAGCGCGAATCCAGCCGGCCCACCGTATAACCCTTATCCCTCAGCAATTCCTTCCAGAAGAAATTCGCCGGGATGACAAGGTTGGACTGCAGGATCACCTTTTCCGACAAGCCGATATACTTCGACATTTTGGCCGCCAGCTCTTTCTTCTTCGCGTCTTCCAGGAACCCTCCCCTGGCCAGCGCAGGTATCAGCTCGTTGATCGTAAAGTTCTCTACCTCCGGCAGCAGATCGGTCAGGTCGCGACGCTGCTCATCCGGCCCCAGCGCCTTGTGATACCAGGCCGTTGCAGCATAATAGGGCACCCGCAGCGACGCCTGCACGAACTCGCTCCGTTCGATGCCCAGCACGGTGGGCGAGACAAGAATAACCCCATTGAGATACATCCACTGCGCCTCCTGCAGCTCGAGCGCAAGCCCGGAGGCCCTGGTCGTTCCATAGCTCTCCCCGATGAGGAACTTCGGAGAGGCCCAGCGATTCTTGCGGCTGACAAACGTCGCGATCCACTGCGCCAGGTATTTGATGTCCTCATTGACGCCAAAAAAACGTGAGGTCGGGATAGACGCGCTCACAGCCCGGGAAAAACCCGTGTTCACCGGGTCAAGATAGACGATATCCGCAACATCCAGGATCGACCAGTTGTTCTCCTTCACACCATAAGGCTGAATGGGATATCCCTCGTCGTCGATGTTCAGCCTGCGCGGCCCCGTATACCCGATCTCCATCCACACCGACGGAGTGCCGGGTCCGCCGTTGAAAGAAATGACCAGCGGCCGCGCGGCACGGTCCTTGACATCCGACCGTTCATAATAGGTGTAAAAGACACCGGCGATCGGCTTGCCTTCCTCGTCCCATACAGGCATAGTCCCTGCCGTAGCGTCATAAGGAACCACCTGCCCCTTGATCGTCACCTGGGAATGGGTCGTCACCGACGAATCAATGTTGAGCACCCGGCTCCCGGGCGGCATCTTCTCTGCCGGCGGAGTAGCCGGAGGCGCCGCAGCAGGAGCATTCCGCTGTGCATACCCGCCGGCCGCCCCCAGCATCACAACAAATAATAGCGTAATTTTTCTCATATGTTAACATTTATTTTTTTCATCACCCCATCGCCGGGTCCGTCACCCCCTCCTGCCCATTCTCCACCCTCCCCGCAAACCGCCGCAGAAATCCATCAGCCCCCTCCACCCGCACCGTATAATCGAACCAGCGATGCTTCCGCAGAGGCAAACGTACACCAAATCCCCCGCCCTTGTCTGGACGATCCAGCTTTCGCCTCATCGTCCCCTCTCCATATGTATTGTCCGTGATCGTCAATATACGACCCGCACCCGCGCTCCCGACCCCAATGATCAGCTTACTATCCTCGATCCATAACCGCATCCCGTGGTCTGGTTCACCCCCATCCCCCTTCATCTCCCAGTACCATCCGTTGGGTCCATATACACGCAGATCATATTTGCCGCCTTCCAGCACGTAGCGATCCGTCAGCACCCCGAATGTGACCGCATAGTTACGGATACTTCCACCCATATACGCCGTGAAAGGCGCCGCGGCGGTACCCCGGACCTCCATTCCCAGCTCACAGCTGCCATCCGTCACCCGTACCCACGCCCCCAGCAGATAGGGCAGCGCACAGGACCTCCTCGTCCCTCTCTCCTGGTCCGGCAGTCCCTTCCAGTTATGTCCTTCCCGGCGTGCCTCCGCTATCTCCTCTTCACTCAGCTTCTTATATCCCATCGGAAGCCCGAGATACTGCGCCTTGTTGATCCCCTTCAAAGTCTCCGCAAGCCCCAGCGGCTCCGGCAGCACGATCTTCTCCCCATTGTAAGGCCTGAACATGGTGCTCAGGTCTCCACAGACCGCCCGCCGCCACCCGCTGATATTCGTCTCCCGGACATCCTTACCCGTACGATGCCTGACCAGCTTCTCAAGCATCATCAATATGGAAGTATGATCAAATACCTGCGAATTGACATAGCCGCCCCGGCTCCACGGCGAAGCGACGACCAGCGGCACCCGGTACCCCAGCCCGATCGGACCTCCCCTGGCATCTTTTTCGCTGACCCGCTTCAGATCATCCTGCCGGCTATGATATTCCGGCTTCGCGTCGATCCCCGCCCCAACCAGGCCAGTCTCCGGACGGGCAGGGTCCGGTGCTACGAAGGGTGAGACATGATCGAAGTAGCCGTCGTTCTCGTCATAGCAGAGGATAAGAATAGTCTTCTTCCAGACCTCTGGATTCTTTGTCAGTATATCCAGCACTTCCGAGACATACCAGGCGCCATACCAGGGCGCTCCGGGATGATCGGAAAAATTCTCCGGCGCCACCAGCCACGACACCGTCGGAAGACTGCCCGACCCGGCGTCCTTCCTGAACTGCCATAATACATCTCCTTTTGGCGCTTTCATCTCCCGGACCCGGTCTCCATCCATATAGCCCATGCTGTCCAACGAATGGAAATCCCGGTCCCCACTGTTGCGGGTGAACGCTTTCGCATGCAGGTCCTTCGTCCGCTGAGACAGACTTTCCCGCCGCTCGGGCGTAAGCTCAACCATATCCTTCTCCACGATCTTCAGGACGGCCTGTCGTTCTTCCAGCCGACGTTTGACCGCCTCGTCCGAAGGCGCCATACCAAGCTTCGCCTCCAGTCCGGCAACCTCCTTCTTCAGAACCGCAACTATCTCCGGCAGATGGTCCATATATGCCGGGGAGAACCGGACCTGGTATTGCGTGAACCATTCGAGCGGATTGTCGGTAAAATTGGACAGCCAAGCCTCCTCTTCGTCGCGGAAGCCCTGATAGACACTCAGCTCATTCTGATAGACCCGCCAGCTCACGCCGGCATCCTCCAGCCGCTCGGGGAAAGTGACCCACGACGCCTCTACCCCGTAGTCCGTGTCTTCGTTGCGAACCCGTGCCCGCGCAGACGCCTCGCCCCGGATGGTGCCCGTCCATAAATGCAGGCGGTTTGGAGTAGTTCCCGTCAGCGACGAACAGAAATTTTGATCGGCTATCGTAAAAGCATCCGCAAGCGAATAATAGAAAGGAAGGTCCCTTCTGTCATAATAGCCCATCGTCAGCGGCATAGCAGCGAAATCTTTATTTCCCGATCGCTTGGCCACCAGCCACTGGTCATACTTTCCTTCGTTGCGCGCATCTGCCTGGTCCGTCCACGAATGCGGTAATGATCCCATCCACGTGGCCTTCGTATCCTTGATATCCAATCTGAAAGGCGCATAGACCTCCCCTTCTGCGTTCGTCTGCAGCCATACGGGATTGCCTCCGGGTAGAGCAATAGCCCTGGGGTCCCTGTACCCTCTGACTCCCTGCAACATTCCGTAACAATGGTCGAATGATCGGTTCTCCTGCATCAGGATGACCACGTGTTCTGCATCCAGCCAGGTGCTGCCCGCAGCGGGATTGATGGCGAGAGCTCGCTGGATCGATTGTGGAAAAGCACCGTTCAGACCGGTGCCTCCCGCAAGAATGGCCGCCTTTTTGATAAATTCTCTACGATTGCCCATATGTAATAGATAGATAGAATGAAGTCAGAGTGAAAGATAAGATCATTTTGTGGAACAATTTCCACACTCTTTCTACAGCCGCTAAACCAATGGCAATATACCTTTGACCAATTCAATAACCAGTAAAAATATCCGGCATGCTGACAGACGAACTGAAGGAATATACGGAGGATGTGCACCACGCATCGGAAAAGAAGATGATCGTCGCCCTCAGGCAGATATCGACATACGAGGACTATATCCGTATGCTGAGCTGGCTATATGGATTCTATGCGCCGGTAGAAAAGCTGATCCGTCAACACCTGACAGAAGACAATTTCCCGGACATCAACCGGCGCAGCCGTGCCGAATATATCCTTTGGGATATCCGGGAGTCCGGTCTGCCGGCGCCCGCGCTGGAGGCCTGCGAACAGCTACCCGTGATCGACTCCTTTCACAGTGCGCTCGGCGCCATGTACGTCCTCGAAGGGAGCACCCTCGGTGGACGCATTATCGCCGGGATGATCGCCCGCTCGCTCGAGTCCACCCATTGTCTATCTTTCTTCAACGGATACGGCGCCGAGACCGGCAATATGTGGTCGACCTTCAAAGCTTACCTCAACCAACCCTTTTCTTCACACGAGCGCCGCGAGGTGATCGCGGCGGCTGAAGACACTTTCCTAACTTTTAAAAACTGGATCGAAAAACATGAGCTCCAACCCCAATTATGATTCGGAACTCTGCGGTAAAGTACCTATCCACCTGATCAACACCGTGCAACCCTATGGCGTCCTGCTTGTACTGGACAGGGAAACGCTTGCCATTTCCCAGGTCAGCGAGAACACGACCGGGATATTTGGCCTGTCGGCTGCCGAAATGATCCGGACCCGGCTGGATGCACACATCTCGGCTCCTACGGCCATAGCGCTCCAGTTGCTGGCCAGCGGGAAGAACTCCGACCGGATCCCGCAGGTATGGGCCATCGGCGACAAAAAATACCCTGCCATAGTCCATATAAAGAAGAACCATATCCTGGTAGAGCTCGAGGCCCAGGCCCACGAAGAAGAAACCCTCCGCTCGTTCGTCAGCGTCTATCAGGAGATAAAATATTCCATGGCACTGATCGAGAGCGCAACGTCGACAACAGATGTCTGTGCCATCGCGGCCCGCGAGCTCAGGCGGCTTTCCGGCTTCGACAAGGTCATGATCTATCGCTTCGACAAGGAATGGAACGGCACCGTGATCGCCGAAGAGCTCGGCAGCGACATGGAAGCCTATCTCGGCTTTACCTTCCCGGCCTCGGACATCCCCAAACAGGCCCGCGACCTGTATCTGCGTAATCCTTACCGCTTTATCCCCGACCGGGATTACCAACCGGTCAAGCTTCACCCGGTCATCAACCCCGTGACGCATTCTTTTACCGACCTCTCAGACTGCAACGTCCGGGGCGTCGCTCCGGTCCACCTCGAGTACCTGGCCAATATGGGCGTCGTCGCATCGATGTCTACCCGCATCCTAAATAATGACCGGCTCTGGGGGCTCATTGCCTGTCACCACAAGACCGCAAGAAACCTCAACTTCGAGCTTTGCTCCATCTTCGAGCTGCTATCCAACGTCATTTCCGCCAGGATGCATACCCTGCAGAATAAAGAGAAGCACGACAGCTATACCCGCACCCACCACTCCTATGCCCGCATCATCGAGCAGATATTCGAGACCAGCAATATCCCAAGGGCGCTCCAACAGGGCGATACTACGATCCTCGAGCTATTCAGGGCCTCCGGCGCCGCAGTCACCCACAACGGAGAGCTGACCACGCAAGGCTCGCTCCCCGACAGGGACAGCCTGGACGAGCTGCTGCTATGGCTGCATACCCGGCGGCTCACACGGTCGTACCAGACAGACCATCTGTCAGGCCAGTTCGACCACGCAGCACCTTATATGGACACTGCCAGCGGCCTGCTCGCCATTCCCTTCAATCCTTCAAAAGAAGAGTATGTTCTGCTGTTCAGACCCGAAGTAAAAAAGGTCATCGACTGGGGCGGAGACCCCGCCGGCAGGATCGTTTACGAAAATGACGGCCTCAGCTACCATCCAAGGTCCTCGTTCCACGCCTGGCGCGAGACCGTCAGCGGCACTTCCCTTCCCTGGGCGGAAGAAGAGCTGTCCATCGCAGAAACGCTCAGGAGCTTTTTATATGAATACAGCAACAAGTAAATACGACCACTATATCGTCGCTATCGGAGCATCAGCGGGCGGCCTCGAGGCCATCCACGAATTCTTCGACAGCATGCCCAATACCCCACATCTCTCGTTCATCATCATCCAGCACCTGTCCCCGGACTACAAAAGCCTCCTCGTCGAACTCGTCGCCCGCCATACCGATATGAAGGTCTTCGAGGCGGAAGATCACCAGGAGATCGAACGGAAATGCATCTACGTGATCCCGAATACCAAGCTGATCACGATCAACAAGAACCAGCTGCGGCTCACCGACAAGGCCAATCCGAAAGTTCCCAATAACGCGGTCGACGTGTTCCTCAATTCACTCGCAAAAGAGCGGAAGGGAAGATCGATCGCCGTCATCCTCTCCGGAACGGGCACCGACGGTACAAAGGGAACCGAAGCGATAAAAAAAGAAGGCGGCCTCGTGATCGTCCAGGACCCTTCCACCGCCAAATTCGACGGAATGCCCAACAGCGTGATCGCCGCCGGCAATGCCGACTTTATCCTGCCCCCGTCAGCAATCTGCAACGAAATACTCGATCATATCTCCCCGTCTCCCACACAGCTCTATGACAACGAGAAAAAAGACGAACAATTCCTGAGGTCCGTCTTTGACCTCATAAAGGACGAGTCGGGCGTCGAATTTCACTATTACAAGACTCCAACTATCCTCCGGCGCATCAACCGGCGGATGCTACAAGGCAACTTCTCCAACCCCGACCAGTACGTCTCCTACCTAAGGGAGAACAAAGAGGAGATCAAACAACTGGGACAGGATTTCCTCATCGGAGTGACCCGCTTCTTCCGCGACCGGGAAGCTTTCGATGTGTTGCAGCAAACCGTTATCCCGACCATCATCGGCAACAAAGACGAGGGCGATACGATCAAGGTATGGGTCACCGCCTGCAGCACCGGCGAAGAAGCCTACACCATCGCCATGATCATCGACGAAGTGCTCGAAAAAAGCCCCAGGACACTAAGCGTAAAAATATTTGCCTCCGATATCGACGCCGAGGCTATCCAATTCGCAGCAATAGGCGAATACCCTGCCTCCATCGAAAAGGACATCGAGCCGCACCTCCTCAGAAAATACTTTACCCGCGCCGGCAAAACCTATACGATCACCCCACGCCTGCGAAAACAGATAGTATTCGCCCGGCACAATATCATTAAGGACCCGCCCTTCATCCACAACGATTTGGTCAGCTGCCGCAACATGATCATCTATATTAGCCCTACCCTTCAACAGCGCATCTTCTCCCTGCTATTGTTCGCTGCGGGCAGGGATGGATTTATCTTCCTGGGCCCTAGCGAGAACTCCAATCTCCTCAAAAAGGACGTAAAAGAGATCAGCGGCCGCTGGAAGATATATCGCAAAACGGTCGAGACCAAACCCAGCTACTATTATCAGCAGCCATCGGTCGACAACCAGAACAGCCGCGCCGCCAAAGGCCCGAGATCCGACCAGCCCAAAGATACACGCACACAGTCGATACTCTGGGAGGACTTCAGACAGATACTGGCGGAAGACCTCTCCTTTGCAGCCATATACCTCGACTCCAGCTTTGAGATACATGAGACCATCGGCCAGTACGAGAAATTCCTGGCCCTGCCACGCCGGCAGCTTCACCTCAACCTCCTCAGAATGGTCCCTCCTGCCATCTCTACCCTGCTGGGAGCCGAGATACGGAAGGCGGAAAGGGCGAACAAAAAGATCCACCTCCGAAATATTCGCTACCAAAAGGAAGACAAAACGATCTCCCTGGAAATATTTATCCGCCCCGCAAACCTGAACACCATCCAGCCTTACACGCTGCTGGTCATGCGCGAGACGGCTACGGAAGAGAACAACGCCATCGGCAGCGGCCCCTTCGAGCACAACGGCCACGAAGAAGAATACGTCCGGGCCCTGGAGTCCGAGCTCAGCGAGACCAGAAGCCACCTGCAGCTGGCGATCGAAGACCTCGAAACCACCAACGAAGAACTGCAGTCCACCAATGAAGAGCTGCTCTCGGCCAACGAAGAGCTGCAGAGCTCCAACGAAGAGCTTCAGTCCCTCAACGAAGAGCTGATCACCCTCAACACCGAACACCAGCTGAAAATCAAAGAGCTGCTCGAGCTCAACGACGACCTCAACAACTATTTCCGCAGTACCGATATCGCCCAGATATTCCTCGACAACGACCTCCGCATCCGAAAGTTCAACCCGGCCTCTTCGAGAATGATCAATTTCATCGATTCGGACACAGGCCGCCCGCTGACACATATCTCGAACAATATCCGCTCCGAAAATCTGCTCAATGATGCCCAAAGCGTGTTGAAAAGCGGGCGGCCTCTCGAAAAAGAAGTGCAGCTCGTCGGAGGAAAAAATCTGCTCATGCGCATCATGCCCTATCTTGCCTACAATGGGAAGATCGAAGGCGTCATCATCGCATTCGTCGACATAACTGCCATCACGGACCTCAACAATATCATCCGGGGCGTGTTCAATTCCAGCCCCAGCGCCATCTTTGCCTTCCAGACCAGACGCGATGCCGCAAGTCATATCCTCGACTTTGAGCTGCTTTCTTCCAACTACGCCGCTAACGCCATGGTACACCGGTCCAACGAAGACCTAAGAGGGGTCTCCCTGAAAAAACAGCTGCCCCTGCTGCTGACGAACGACCTTCTCAAAAAATATGTAGAAGTGGTCAACGGGGAGAACAGCTACCACGGCTTAATCCGTGTCAGCGAGGACAACAAATGGTACGAGGTCACCATAGTAAAGATGATGGACGGCTTTGTAGCCACATTTACCAATATTACCGAACGCAAAAACGCCGAAGAAAAGCTGCGCTCCAACTATATGGAGCTCGTCTCCGCCCGGGAGACACTCCGCAAACTGAATGCGGAGTTGGAAGACAAGGTGGCCAAACGTACCCGGGCACTGGCCGTCAGCGAAGAGCGGTTTCGTCTCGTATCCCGTGTCACCAACGACGCACTCTGGGACTGGGACTTTGTCAATAATATCGTATGGTGGAGCGACACGTTCTTCAACCGGTTTTGCCAGGACACCCCCGGCCAGCCGCTCGACCGCAACGGGTGGCTCCTGAAAGTGCATCCGGACGACCGCGCAGCGACCGAGGACAGCATCTACGCAGCAATCAACGGTCACCAGACGCAGTGGACCCGCGAATACCGTTTTTACAAGGACGACGGCAGCTATGCCCATATCCTCGACCGCGCCTATATCCTGCATGACCCCAACGGCACTCCGTATCGCATGCTTGGATCCATGCTCGATATCACCGAGCTGAAAAAGGCTACCGAAGAGCTTGCACGCGCCAAACAGGTGCTGGAAGAAAAGGTAGCCGAACGTACCTCCCAGCTGCAACAGCTGAACGAAGCCCTGGAAACCAGCAACCACGAACTGCAGCAATTCGCGTCCATCGCATCCCACGACCTGCAGGAACCACTGAGAAAGGTCCATATGTTCGCCGCAGCCATTCGCGAAAGATATGATGGCCAGATGCCCGAAGATATCAGGATCTATTTCAATAAGATCGTCCGTTCCACCGACCGCATGCGCTCGCTGATCATCGATATACTCAACTTTTCCCGCCTCTCCGCCGAAGTGTCCTTCTTCAAACGCACGGACCTCAAGGTCGTTTTCACGGAGATACTGGACGATTTTGAGGTGAGCATCCGGGAGAAAAAGGCAGAGCTCACCGCATCCAACCTGCCGGAGATCGATATCCTGCCGGGCCAGTTCCGCCAGGTCCTGCACAATCTCATCAGCAACGCACTGAAATTTACCAGACCCGATGTTCCGCCCGTCATACGACTGGAAGCAGAATGCATACGCAGCAAGGATTTCAACAGCGAACCCGATCCCAACGGCAACTACTATCGCTTCGCCCTGATCGACAATGGCATCGGCTTTGAAGAGAAATTTGCAGATGACGTCTTCAAGCTGTTTCAGCGACTACATTCCAAAGACCGTTTTGAAGGCACAGGCATAGGTCTTGCAATAACAAAAAAGATCATCGAGCGGCATAATGGAATCATCACCGTTCACAGCAAAGAAGGTAAAGGCACCACTTTCGAATGGATATTACCCAAAAAACACTGATCTCAAGAACCGCCTGCCACGGCGGTATATAATTAAAACCCGGTTATGTTGAAGTACAAAAAAATCCTACTGGTAGACGACGATGCAGACGATCGTCAGATCTTTGAAGAGCTGCTCCATGAAATAGACGACGATACGATTGTCGACAACGCAGAGAACGGCCTTGAAATGGTAACCATGCTCAATAATACAGCAGACGACCACCTCCCCGGCCTCATCATTCTCGACCAGAATATGCCCAGGATGACGGGAAAAGAAAGCCTGGTCTTTTTGAAGACGCACCCCCGGTATAAAAGCATTCCAACCATTGTCTACTCCACCTACCAGGTGAGGGATTTCTACCGTGAATGCCTAGACCTCGGCGCCGAGGACGTAGTTGCCAAGCCGGATACGATGCAGGCCTATCGCGAAATGATCGAACAGTTCATGGTCGCCCGCTGACTATCCCGTCCCTACCCCCTGACCTCCATCCTACCCTCTGACCTCTATTCTACCCCCCTGACCTCTATTCTACCCCCCTGACCTTCATGGGTATAGCATAAAATCCCGTCGACGCAGTAATAAACAGCGTCTTCCTGTCCTTCCCGCCAAAACAAAGATTGCCCACCCATTTCTCCGGCACCGGAATATACGCCACCCTCCGGCCGGACGCCCCATAGACCGTCACCCCATTACCCGTCAGGTATACATCCCCTTTTTCATCCAGTGTCATCCCGTCCGATCCCTTGCTGCAGAACAATTCCCGGTCGGACAGCTTGCCGCCGGCGCCGATGGCGTACTTATAGGTCTTCCCCCCGCCAAGGTCGGAAACATACAGGTAGCGCCCATCCGGCGTACCCACGATACCGTTAGGTTGCTTGAGCCCATCCGCCGCTACTACGGCCTGCGACGCCCCGGGAGCCAGGTAATAGACATTCTGCGCATCCAGGTCCGGCTTCGTCCTCGCCCAGTAGTCCCGCTGGTAATAGGGATCCGTGAACCAGATACCCCCGTGCCGGTCGATCCATAGATCATTGGGACCGTTGAACTTCTTACCCCCCAGGTCCCTCAGCAGAACACTTACCTTCTTATTCTTATCGACCGCCCACAGCTGATCGTTCTCATCCGCACAGGCAACGAGCCGGCCTTTCCGGTCAAAGTACATCCCATTCGATCGACCCGTGCTGTCCATGAAAAGGACCAACCGCCCATCGACCCGGTATTCCCATATTTTATTATTAGGCTGATCCGTGAAAAAGACGTTCCCCTGCTTGTCCACCGCCGCCCCCTCCGTGAAGGCGAACTGCCCCGGCACCTGTTTCAACGGTCCGGCCACAATGCCGGCAGAATCGAAGGCCTGCTGCTGCGCCATCGCCCGCCCGCCCGCTAACGCCACCATTATCCATAAAAATAGTTTCATAGTCCAAATTTTCAGCAATATACCCTCATTCCACCATTCCTAAGCCTCTTCACGCCGCCTCGTATATGACGGTCACCTATACACCAGGACTCCCCGGCTCCAGCACGTCGATCACTAGATCGACCAGGTCCAGCAGATAAAACCGCCACTCCCGCTCGAGGGAAAAAAAGAAAATGAGTCCGAGCAATATCTTTTCCATAATACAACAATTTTGGTCTAATTTGAGGCTGAAAATAAACAATACCGTCCTAATATGTAGCAGTTTTGTCGTATATTTTTTTTAATTTACACCAAAATTGGTCTAATGGGTTTGTCGGCGTCCACCATAATGCCTTTATTATCAAAGTGGGAAGAGTATCTCAACCAATTCCCGGAAGGCGATATCACCGGCTTTGCCCGCTGGGTCCTCGCGACGTCCGCCACAACCCCCGCCGAATCCCCGGCACCCGGCCATACTTCCCCGGCTCCCGGCCATACCTCAACGGCGCCTGGCCATACTTCCCCGGCATCCGGTCATACCTCACCGCCAATCGAGGAACAATCCGCCCCCGAACCCGCAACCAACCTCGACAGCACCGCACAAAGCCTCCTCCTCATCAGCAGACTTCACCGCATCGTACAATTCCGCAGCAAACCGATCGTCAAATACCTCGGCTTTACCAAACCCCAGGAGTTCTCCATACTCGTCCAAACGGCCATCATGAACAACCCCAACAAAAAACAGCTCTGCCACGAGCTGCTCATTGAAGGTTCTACCGGCGTCGAGATCACCAGACGCCTGACGGCAAAGGGTTTCCTCAAGGAAAAACCCGACGTCAACGACAGGCGCTCCGCCCTTCTAAGCCTCACGGAAAAAGGTAAGCAAACACTCCTGCAGGGCTATACGAAGCTCTCCCCCATCCACTCCGAATTCCTGTCCACCCTGAACGAAACGGAAAGACGACAGCTCGTGTCCATGCTTGCCCGCCTCAACGAATACCATACTCGTCACCTGCCCCCTTTGTCTTAACCCGCCGCCCCCGTTATCTTAATTTTATCAATTGACCAATCGGGCCCGTTATCCTTTCTTCCGCTTATATTTGGTAGACAAACCCCAACTATGGTCTGGTACGAAAACGAAGTCCAGCGGCTCGAAAAAGAAAGGGCGGCATTGACCTACGATCCCAAACTGCTTTTTTATGGCAGCTCGTCCATCCGGCTATGGGAAAGCCTGTACGAAGACTTTGCATCCTACCAGCCCGTCAACCTCGGCTTCGGCGGCTCTACCCTTGCAGCCTGCGACTGGTTCTTCGACCGGCTGCTGTCCTCCTTCCACCCCTCCTCCATCATCGTGTATGCCGGAGACAACGACCTGGGCGACGGACGGCACCCGGAAGAGGTCTTCATCTTCTTTCAGCAGCTGGTCGCACGCACCCGTCAGCGCTTTGGCGATATCCCACTGGCCTTTATTTCCATAAAACCGAGCGTTACCCGCTGGAATATTATCGACAGCATCCGCTATACGAACAGAATTATTGAAGAAGAGATCAGGAGACAGGGCAACAATCTGCACTTCATAAATGTCTATAATAGGATGACCGATAATTCCGGTTACCCGAAAAGAGAATTCCTGGACCCCGATGGATTGCACATCAACGAGAAAGGCTATGCTTTATGGAAAGAGATACTCCTGCAATACCTATCCGCACGGACGCCATGAGAAGAGATTATCATAAATGGTTCAGCCCCTCTTTGGGACGAGAAATGGAGCTGCTGGTCTTTGGCCACGCCGGCGACCCCATTCTCTTCTTCCCAACCCGAACAGCACGTTTTTTCGACTATGAAGACTGGCACGTGATCGAAGCCCTCCGGAGAAAGATCGAATCGGGCGCCATCCAGGTCTGGTGCGTCGACAGCGTAGACAAAGAAAGCTTTTACTCCAAACACCTCCATCCCGCCGACCGCATCCTGCGATATCTGCAATACGAAAAATATATCCTGTACGAAGTCCTCGACCACATCCAAAAGACCAACCCCCACCCCACCATCGTCGCCGCCGGCTGCAGCCTCGGAGCATACCACGCCGCCAACCTCGCCTTCAAGCATCCCACACTGTTCCACAAAGTGGTCGGCCTCAGCGGCCGCTATGATCTCACCTCCTCGATGGAACATTTCGAGGACCTCTTCGAAGGCTACCGCGACGAGAATATCTATTATAACATGCCCAGTCAGTTCATCCCCAACCTCAACGACCCTGACCTGATACAGCAGCTAAAAGCGCTGGAGATAGTCTTTGTGGTAGGAGAAAAGGACGTGTTCATCGATAACAACCGCGCCATCAGCAACGCCCTCTGGGAAAAAGGTATCTGGAACGCCCTCCACCTTTGGGACGGGGAATCCCATAAAGCCAGGTACTGGAAACACATGGTGCAGCTGTACTTCTGACGCCCCCTGCTCAAAGTCCATGATCGCCCGATTATTACTTCCTGCGGACCTCCACCTGCCAGTCCCCGCCGCTTCCAATGTTATTGGCCGCCGCAAAATTCCCCTGGTTGAGCGCGAAGGCCAACTGCAGCAGGCTGTTCAGATAAGCGAGCGGCTTGCCCGGCGGCACGGCTCCAAACGTCGACATATAGGGCATTTCCCCCTTGTAGACTTCTTTCCCCTGGTGAAGGATGCGAACCTGTATATTTTCACCAAAGGCGACATGCAACTGCTGGAATAGCTCACCTGGTATATTCGTCCATACATTACCGTATTGTACATCCAGCACAGGGATAGTCCCCAGAATAGCCGGCCCCTTGAGCTCTGCCTTCTGATAGGGGATCGAAACCACCTCCTGTCTTGCCAGCAGCGGTCCCACCTGCTCATAGCTGATGACACCCGCAGCGAGCCTGGCGCCGGTATAAGAGTATACATCCCTGCCATGAAAGGTATAGGACTTGCGCGAGTCCGGCCTCCTGTTGACCGTCTCGTCGATCTCCCTGATCGCTTCTATCCCCAGCGATTCGGCGATCAGCGTCAGCGTCCCGTTGTCCGGCGTCACGATGAATACCCCCGTCTTTGTCTTGAGCACGACCGACTTCCTGGCCGTCCCCACACCAGGGTCTACAACGCTGACGAATACCGTCCCGGCAGGCCAGTAAGGTACAGTCTGCTGCAGCCGGTAGGCAGCCGCCCAGATATCATAGGCGGGTATCTCATGCGTCAGATCGAAGAGTTTCAGGTCCGGCGACACAGCCATCGCCACCCCTTTCATCTCCGACACCGCCCCATCCTTCAGACCAAAATCGGTCTGATATACGACGATCTTGTTTTGCGACCGTCCACACAGCCCCAATACCAATAATCCAGAAATAGCGACAGCCCTTTTGAGCCTGACTTTCATCATAGGTTAAATGTTTTATCTTTATTAGGCTCGCCCCGATAACACTATGGGACCACGCCAATAATTGAAAATTATGAAAAAAACTCCATTAACCATTCTGGCATCCGTCTGCCTTTTCGCCACCGCAGCAAAAGCGCAGACCAACGCAGCCCTCTTCCGCTACCCGGACGTGTCTGCCACGCAGATCGTCTTTACCTACGCCAACGACCTCTGGGTCGTGCCAAAAGAAGGCGGAAAGGCCACCCACCTCAGCTCACCCGCCGGCGTCGAGGTCTTCCCCAAATTTTCGCCCGACGGCAATACCATCGCCTTCACGGCCGACTACGACGGCAATAACTCGATCTATACCCTGCCCGCGATGGGCGGCATCCCCAACCGCATCACCTGGTACAGTGGCACCGAAAGGGTCGTAGACTGGTATCCCGACGGCAAGCGCCTGCTGTTCGCTTCGGGACGCCAGAGCGGACGCGAACGCTTCAACCGCTTCTTCTCCATTGGAGTGGCGGGCGGTCCCGTAGAGACCCTGCCCATGCCCTACGCAGAATATGGCTCCCTATCCCCCGATGGCACACAGCTGGCCTTCACCTATACCTCACAGATAGGCCGCAACTGGAAACGCTACCGCGGCGGCTGGGCCGGCAAGATTCACCTCTTCCACCTCAGCGGCTATGCAGACGAGAACATCTCCGCCGGTACAGACGCAGACGAAGAGCTCCCCATGTGGCACGGCAATAGCATCTACTTCCTCTCCGACCGCGGCGATGAAAAGAGAATGAATTTGTGGGAGTACGACATAACGTCCAAAAAGTTCACCCAACTGACCCGCTTTACAGACTATGACGTACACTACCCCTCCCTCGGACCCGACGACATCGTCTTCGAACAGGGAGGCGCACTGTACCTGTATACCCTGGGCAGACACCAGTACAAAAAAGTGCCCGTCCAGGTGGTGAGCGACGAGTCGGCGCTGCGCCCCGGCCTCCAGCCGACAGAAAAACTCATTTACAATGCATTCATCGGCCCCGACGGCAAACAGGTGCTGTTCGAAGCCCGCGGTGACCTCTATACGGTGCCCGCCGAGGACGGACCCGTGATCGACCTTACGCAAAGCAGCGGCGTCGCCGAACGATTCCCCGCCTGGTCTCCGGACGGGCGCTATATCGCCTATTGGTCCGACCGCTCAGGCGAATACGAGCTCACTCTCCGCGAAGCCGGAAAGAACACCCCTGAAAAAAAACTCACATCCTATGGCCCGGGATTCCGCTATAATCTTTACTGGTCACCCGACAGCAAAAAGATCGCCTTTATCGACAAGGCGATGAAGGTCCACATCTATGACCGCAGCACCGACCAAACCACACTGGTCGACCACGGCACCTACATGACCGACGGCCCCCTGCAGGGCTTCAAGGCAAGCTGGTCCCCCGACAGCCGCTGGCTGACCTATGACCGCGACCTTCCCAATACCCATAGCGCGGTATTTATCTACGACTATCCCGGCAAACAATTGCACCAGGTCACGTCCCCCTTCTACACCAGCAGCAGCCCGGTCTTCGATCCTTCGGGCAAATACCTCTTTGTGGCTACCAACCAGTCTTTTGAGCCGCTGTACAGCGACATGGACAATACCTTCATCTATCCCAATTCCACAAGACTCGCAGCGATCGTCCTGCAAAAGACCACACCCTCCCCGCTGTATCCGAAGAACGATACGGTAGCCATCACAGCCTCCCCCGCTCCGCCTCCGGCCACTAAACCATCCGCCCCCGCCGCCCCACCCGCCGCAAAGCCCCCGATACCCGACGTAAAGATCGATTTCGACGGACTGGAAAGCCGGCTGATCATCCTGCCCGGCGAGCCAGGCAATTACAACAATCTCCAGGCGGCCGAGGGCAAGCTGCTGTACATGCAGCAGCCCAACACCGGCTCAGGCTCAAAGGCAAAGGCACTGAGATTCTTCGACCTCGACAAGCGTAAGACAAAGACGATCCTCGAAGACATAGGCGACTACAATCTCGCCGCAGACGGCAAGCACGTGCTGATCGAAAAAGACCATGGCTATTTCATCGTCGCCGCGGACGAAGGCCAGAAGATGGATAAAAAGCTCCGCACCTCCGAAATGCAGCAATGGGTGACCCCCCGGGAGGAATGGCGCCAGATATATACCGACGCATGGCGGCTCGAACGGGATTATTTCTATGACGCGAATATGCACGGAGTCGACTGGGGAAAAGTACGCACGCAATACGGCAGACTGGTCGATGAAGCAGCCACCCGCGAGGAAGTAGACTTTATCATCGGCGAGATGATCGGAGAGCTCAATTCTTCGCATACCTATCACGGCGGAGGCGCGGTCGAAGAGACCAAACGCGCCTCGATCGGCTACCTCGGCGTCGACTGGACCCCCGAAGGAGAATATTATAAAATAAAGAAGATCATCCGCGGCGCACCCTGGGATGCAGAGGTCCGCTCGCCGCTCGACCTGCCCGGCGTCCCGGTCAAAGAAGGCGACTATATCCTTGCCGTCAACGGCATTCCGCTTACGACAAAGACCGACGTCTTCGCCCCCTTCGTGAACCTCGCCGGAAGGTCCGTCGAGCTGACATACAACAGCAGCCCCGGCTTCAGCGGCGCAAGGACGGCCATCGTCCAGCTGCTGCCTACCGAGTTCCGCCTGCGCAACCTGGCCTGGATAGAAGAGAAGAGACAGCGGGTAGAAGCCGCGACCAACGGTCAGGTAGGCTATATTCACGTACCCAGCACGGGCATCGACGGGCAGAACGAGCTGATCCGCCAGTTCATGGGACAGCTGGAGAAAAAGGCACTGATCATCGACGAACGCTTCAACAACGGCGGCCAGATACCTGACAGATTTATCGAGATGCTCAACCGTAAGCCGCTTGCTTTCTGGGCAACACGCGACGGTGCGACATCCCAATCTCCCCCCGCTGGCAATTTCGGAGCCAAGGTCATGCTGATCAATGGATGGAGCGGCTCCGGCGGCGACGCCTTCCCCGACTATTTCCGCAAAGCCGGTCTCGGCCCCCTCGTCGGGACGCGCACCTGGGGCGGTCTTATCGGCATCAGCGGGGCACCCGGCCTCATCGATGGCGGCAATGTCACCGTTCCCACATTTCGTATGATCAACCCCGATGGCACCTGGTTCAGGGAAGGACACGGCGTCGATCCCGATATCCTGGTTCCCGAAGACCTGACCCAGGGCTCCCGGGGAAAGGATAACCAGCTCGAACGAGCCATCAGCGAAGTAACCGAACTAATGAAAAAAGAATTCACGGCTCCCGCCCGCCCAACCGCCGAGCCGCGTTAATGGCTTATGCGTCCGGATGTCCGCCAGCGTCAGCTGGTGGACATTCTTTTTTTCTGCAACCACGAAGTAAATAGCGTATAAAACACAGCCATTATAATAGCCCCTTTGAACATGCCCGTAAAACCCCAGGCCGCCAGCCCCCCTATCACCCCAAGGAACATGACCAAAAAGGGCAGCTTCCCCCCGCTGCGCGCGATCAGCACAGGCTTCAAAAACCCATCCACAGCCAGCAGCCCCACCCCATAAATGATCAAAAACACCGTCGTTGCCGTATTCTCCTGCATGGCCGACCAGACCACCACAGGCACCCAGACCACCAACGGCCCCACCTGGATCAGCACCAGGAAGAACACCAACCCGGCCAGTATCAGCGAGAACGAGATCCCGGCAATCGCCAGACCGATCCACGCCAGTATGGCCGCAACAAATGCCGTCCCCATCATACCGATAGAGACTCCCTTAATGGCCTGCGTAGTAGCCGCCAGCAATGTCAGCCCATCCCTCCTTCCCAGCAAATGCGCAACCGTCGCCTTTATCGGCTGCAATATCTTGTCCCTCGAGACCAGGAAGAACGCGGAGATGACGATCCCGACCACCACCTGCAAAATGGTGCTGATCATCCCGACGCCGCTGGTCAGCGCATGACGCAGCAACATCCGGACCTGCTCTTCATGGTGGGTTATAGTATCCCGGGGACTGTCCTGCAACTGCTGCCAGAAGACCTGGATATCCCCCCCGACGATCGGCAACCTTCCGATCCAGTCCGGCAGGGGCGGAAGACCGCTGGCCCTGATACGGCCGATCCAGTCGATGGCCCCCCTGATATGCGCCCTCACGGCCCCGACGATCACGAGGACCGGTAATGCGACGATCGCAACCAGCAGTATCGAATAGATAACAGCTGCCAGTTTCCGCCGGTTGCCGATGAGACGGACCAAACGCTCAAATATATCCGAAAATGAAACCGAAAAGATCAGCGCAAAGGTCAGGACGCCAAAAAAGACCTTCACCACATCATACAAGGCCAGCATCAGGCTCAACAACAACAGCAGCACAAGAATGGTCTCGATAATACTTCGAGGGTTGTTTTGCATAGATTTGCTCATAATAGCGCGCTTGCAGCTAAAGTTAATATAAATCTTACTGCAAACATAGACCGTGCGCCTACTCAGATCGGAGACTCTTCACCGGATTCGCCAGCGCCGCCTTGATCGCCTGTAGACTGACAGTAGCCAGCGCGATCGACATCGCCAGTACCGCCGCCAGCGCAAACACTTCCCATCCGATGCTGATCCGGTAAGCAAAGTCCTCGAGCCAGCTGTGCATCGCCCACCACGACAACGGGAAGGCCAGAATGGCAGCCACCAGCACGAGCCGCAAAAAATCCTTTGACAGCAACGTGATAATGCCGCTCACGCTGGCCCCCAGCACCTTACGGATGCCGATCTCCCTCGTTCGCTGCTCAGCCGCATAGGCCGCCAGACCAAAAAGACCCAGACAGGCAATAAATATTGCCAGCAGCGAGAAAGACAGGGATATCCCTCCCATCCGCTGTTCGGCTTTATAAATGTTATTGAATTGGTCGTCCATAAAGACATAGCTGAACTCCTGTCCGTTCGCGACCCTCTGCCAGGCCTGTTCTGCCTGCGCCAGTATCCGCGACGCATCCTTGCCATTGCCGATCCTGAGGGCTATACTCCCCCGGTCTTCGTGCAGGAACAGTCCCACCGGCGTCACCACCTGCCGCAGGGAATTGAAATTAAAATCCTTTACCACACCTACCACATGGTATTCATCCAGCTTCTTGCTGGTCGCACTCTCCAACTCGTATAGCTTACGACCGATCACATCCCCGCCGCCCATCAGCTGCGCCGCCGCCTGGTTAATGATCACCCCATTGGAATCGGTCGGGAAATCCTTTGAAAAATTCCTCCCCGACGCCAATTGCATCCCCAGTGTAGGTAAATAGGATTCGTCGATATTCCAGTTCTGCATGGATATGGCCTTCTTCGGATCGAGGGCCGGAGAAAAGAAAAAGGCATCGTCATTACGGGAATCCGCCGTAGGAAGAAAGCCCGTCATAGTCGCTCCTTTAACCCCGGTCAGCTTGACCAGGCCATCTTTATAGGCCCTGACATTGTTGCCCAGTGTAAAGGCGTTGTTGATGATCAGCACCTGCTCACGGTCGAAACCCAGCGACCGCTGCCGGATATACCCCAGCTGCCGGTAAATAACGGCCGTCCCCACTATAAGAAAAATAGATATCCCGAACTGGAAGACGACCAGCGAGTTTCTCAGCCAGCTGGTCTTAAACCCGGCGGCGACATTCCCCTTTAATACCGCAATGGGCCGGAAGGCCGAGAGGAAAAAGGCAGGATAGCTGCCGGCCAGTATCCCAACGATCAATACCAGCAGGAGTATCGACGGCGCCAGCCAGGGCCGGGAGAAAAGCCCGATCGACATATGCTTTGCAGCGAGCGTGTTGAATAGCGGCAATAGCAGCCAGGCCAGCCCCAACGCGATCAGCATGGAAATAAAGCTGATCAGCACGGACTCCAGCATGAACTGCCAGACAAGATGACCGCGCAGGGAGCCCAGAACTTTCCTGACACCCACTTCCTTGGCCCGGTTCGCCGATCTCGCAGTCGACAGGTTCATAAAGTTGACACAGGCGATCAGAAGAATGAACAACGCTATCGCAGAGAAGATATAGACGTACTGAACATTACCATTAGCACCGAGTTCAGCCGTCTTATTACTGTGCAGATGTATCGAGCTCAGCGGTGTCAGCAGGAATCCAACATAGTTGCCGCTTTTGAAGAAATCATCCAGGGAAGTATTTACCACGCTCATCAGCAGCGGGCCGACATATTTGCGGACCATTCCCGGGAACTTCGCCTCCAGTTTTTTCGGGTCTGCCCCCTTCCGAAGCAGGATATAGGTATTAAAATTATTCGAGACCCACTCCGTCGTACTCTTCGCCTCGTTCGATCCGGACAGCGATACAAAAATGTCGAACCGGAAATGCGACTGTTCCGGCATATCCCTGATGACGGCCGTCACCTTGTAAGGTATGCTGTCGTTGATGATCAGGTTCCGTCCGACAACACCTGCCCCAAGGTCTCCAAAATACTTCCTGGCTATCTTTTCACTGATGACAACGGTACGCGGCTCCGCCAACGCCGTATGCGGGTCACCGGCCAGCACCGGCAGCGTGAACACATCGAACAGCGTAGAATCCGCATGGATGACCGCATCCTCCCGGATATTCTGATTCCCTTTCTTCACCGAAAGCCCGCCGTAATTGCGGAAACGCACCTCCTTTTCGACCTCGGGATAATCGCGCAACATGGCAGGTCCCGCCGGCGCCGGCGCAGTAGCGAGAATAAAATGGTTGCCCCCGAATTTGATCTCTCCATCCAGCCGGTAGATACGGTCGGCATTCTTATTGTACTGGTCGTATCCCAATTCGTCCATCACGAAAATGAGGATCAGCAGACAGGTGGAAAGACCGATAGCCAGACCGACGATATTGATTGCGGAAAAACCCTTGTTCTTCCACAGGTTGCGGAGCGCTGTCTTGAAATAGTTGGAAAACATCGTTGAAGATTATCCCCCTTGGACGATCGACCCCCGAAAAATGTTACACCGGCTACCTGCCCGGTACGGGCACTACGGGTAAACTCTCATTACCGCTTTCACTAACACTTTGTACCGCAAAGAAATAATTGTCTTTGGAATAGGGCAGCTTCATCTCTGTCAACGGCGTAAATATCTTCTTTTCCCAGACCGCGCTGGTGGTCTCCCGCATCAGGATATAGTATCCCCTCACTTTTCCATTTGCCGGCGCCTTCCAGCTCAGCTGTGTCCCGTTGGTCAGGTTTCTTACTTCCACACGCACCTCCTGCGGCATCCCCGGCGCCTTCGCCAGATTGGCCAGGTTCGCCAGGTTCATCGCCGTATTCTTCCGCAGATATTCAAAGTCCATGAACTCCGCCAGATCGCCGTAGACGACCCCTTTCTCCGTCCGTACATCCTGGTGCTGGTGGTTGTAGTTCTCATTCATCTCCGTGATCCGCACCGCCGGAAAGCCGTTCTCTACATACGGCGAATGATCCCCACCCCGCAGAAACCTGTCGTTGCGGTATACCATAACGACCTCCAGGTTGTCCACATACCGCTGCCCCACCTCCTTTACATACCTCGCCAACTGCCTGGCGGCGCCGTCATTCTCCAACCCAAGCTGCCTGATCTGTTTGGCCTGTTTGTCCAGGTCATAGGCCGGCAACCCTTCGCTGAATACCCTCACCCGCGTATTGTCGATGATATTGGTCTCATTGCTGTTGTTGCTCCCCATAATGTCGTTGTTGAGCACAGCGGCTATATTCCAGTTCTGCCCTTTCGCCTTCTTCGCCATATACCCCGAACCCAGCAACCCCTGCTCTTCACCGCTGACCGTGACAAATACGATCGTCGCCGGGAAAGCGTGCCGGCTCATCACCCGCGCACACTCGAGGACTGCCGCACTCCCGCTGCCATCGTCATTGGCGCCCGGCGCATCCGCCGTCCCGTCCATTACGTCCGTACGCCGGCTATCCAGGTGACCGCTGATAATAAATATCCGGTTGTCGTTGGGGTCGGTCCCTTTCAGCGTCGCCACGGTATTACCCAGGTTGACCGGTGCTTTTACCCGCCGGCCGTCAGCCGCATAGGTCGTGGTATCCACAAACGCCGTCAGCCGTCCGCCCGAAGAAGCCGCCCACTGGTTGAACTTCGCCAGCACCCATTCCCTGGCAGCCCCGATGCCCCGCCTCCGGTCGGTGACCGAACTCACCGTACTCCTGGTCCCAAATGCTACCATCGAGTGTATATACGACTGAAGGGAATCCGCATTTACCTCTTTTATCATGTCCGCGATCTCCGGGTCTCTTTCGACCGTCACCTGTGCATGACCGGTAAAGGCGCCCGCGAATAAAAGGATCGTAAGAATATATTTTCTCATACGTGCAGTAGCCCCCGGGTTTGGCCGGGGGCTACGCAAATATAATATCTCCGCGTTCTTATCTGAAACTCAAATGGACGCTTCCGCCATTTCCATCCACTTTCACCGGGATACCACCTCCATTCAGGCTCCCGCTGATACGGTGCTTGTCCACATCGCCCCTGAAGTTGGTCATGGCCGTGGAATGCACCTGGTCGCCCGAGATATTCAGGTCCATGCCCTTGTCCTTGGGCAGCTCAAGGGTAATATTGCCGCCCGAGTTCGATAGATCGATAAATTTCGCCGGGTTAATGATAACATGAATATTGCCGCCACTGGTCGATGCCGCCAGGCTGCCGGTCATATTGTCAAAGTCGATATTGCCCCCCGAGGTCCTCGCCTGCAGCTCGCCGGCGACGTTAGAACCCCCGACATGACCACCGGAGGTCGTAGCCTTGATACTGCCTTTGATGTCGGTAATGTCGAGGTTTCCACCGGAAGTTTCCAGACGGATCGTCCCTTCGCAGTGTTTTGCACTCATATTGCCGCCGCTGGTCTGCAAGTCAATATTGTCTTTTGAATTGTCGATCGAGACATTCCCACCCGAGGTCCTGCCCGTGATCTTGCCGCTAAGGCCCGCGAGACTCAGGTTGCCGCCGCTGGTCTTGAAATCTTCATTTCCCGAAAGCCCATTAAGATCGATATTTCCACCACTTGTCTTCAGCGATGAGCTCACCGCCGAAGGCGAATGGATCACAAACGAAATCGACAGGCTTTTGTTCCAGTTGATATCCCGCAACTTATGTTTGGCGACCGCCTTCAGCACCCCGCCTTCAAGACCCACCGTCAGGTCGAACTGTTCGTTGAGTCGCTGCTGTATCTCTTCCTTGGATATCTCACGACCATTGTTCGACCTTATATATACCTCGACACGGGCATCTCCGGGCTCAGCCGATACCGAAATATTCCCACCGGAGGTCTGAGCTTCCAACCGGTGTACCGCATCGCGCGGAAACGATTTTTGCATATAAGGTGCGCTGGTCTGCGCATGCAGGATAAAGGGCAGACCGCAAGCAAACGCGATTAGAATACGCTTCATATAGTAGATGTTTTTTTAAAAGTCGCCATAGCACGAACAATGTTGCACGCGCCAGACAACTACGACGTCCCGGCCAGATAAAAAGTTACACCCGGAGTAGTATCGAGCGCCAGTATATAATCCTTCCCTTCCTTCTTCGATCGCAGCTCATTCATTATCAAAGGGGTACTACTGCGAATAACCACCCTCCCCCCCAGCCTCGAAAGAACCCTCGCCAAAACCAGCCGCCCGCCTTTCCAGCTCATGTCCACAACAAAACCGCCTCTCCCGACCAACCCGCTCACCGAACCGCTGGCCCAGACATCCGGCAGGGCCGGCAGCAGGTGCAGATCGCCGTCCTGGCTCTGCAGCAACATTTCAGCCATCCCCGCAGCACCGCCAAAATTGCCGTCGATCTGGAAGGGAGGGTGCGCATCGAACAGGTTCGGATAGGCGCCCCCACCCTCGCCCCCTCCCATTTTTATCTCATTGTCCCGCGTAAGCCGCAGCAAGTGCCGGAAAAGGCGGTAGGCATGGTTCCCGTCCATCAGACGCGCCCAAAGGTTGACCTTCCAGGCCATACTCCAGCCCGTGCCGACGTCTCCTCTTAGGATGAGCGACTGCTGCGCCGCCGCAGCCAGAGCAGGCGTCCGGGAAAGCGATATCTCGTTCGCCGGGTATAGCGAATAAAGATGTGACACATGACGGTGATGCGGGTCCGGAGAAGCATAGTCCTTGTACCATTCCTGAAGCTGACCCTGGCCGCCAATCTGGTAAGGCATCAGCCGCCGACGCAGCGCAAGCAGACGGGAAAGACTGGTATCACCCAATACACTATCCGCCGCCGCCAGATCATCGAGGAGGTCCCGGATGATCCCGAGATCCATCGTCGTCGCGACCGAAACGTCCGCAACCTTATCATCCTTGTAAATAAATTCATTCTCCGGCGACATCGACGGCGCCGTCACGAGACGCCCGCCCGCATCCGGTACCAGCCAGTCATCGATGAACTCGGCCGCCCCCTTCATCAATGGCAGGGCCGTGTCCTTCAGGAAACGCCGGTCGCCCGTATACAAATAGTGCTCCCAGAGATGGCGTACCAGCCAGGCGCCGCCCATCGGCCAGTTGGCCCATTTCGGCTCGCCCCTGCCCTTATCGCCTACCGGCGTAGCCATCGCCCATATATCACTGTTATGATGCGCTACCCATCCCTTCGCACCATAGAATTGCCGCGCCGCCTTCCTGCCATTCACCGCCAGATTGCCGATGAAGCCGATAAGGGGTTCCACCATCTCGGACAGATCGCATTCCTCCGCCAGCCAGTAATTCATCTGCAGATTGATATTAGTGGTATAGTTGGAGCTCCAGGGCGCCCTCAGCTCGGCATTCCAGATGCCCTGCAGATTGGCCGGGACACCCGGCGTCCGCGAGCTGCAGATCAGAAGATAGCGGCCGTACTGGAAGTACAACGCCTCGAGACCCGGATCGATCGCGCCCTTTGTGTAAGCCGCAAGCCGCTCGTCGGTCGGCAAAGACGACTGATTGGCCCCCAACGTCAACGATACCCTATCGAAAAATCTATGGATGTCCGCAAGATGCCGTGACAACAGCTCACCATAACCCAGCTGTATCGCTTTTCCGATGGCGTCCGCCCCATCCGGGGTCCCGTTCGGACACTGGTCAAACCCCCTGAATCCGGTCTGCATAGAAACATACAGGACGACCTCCGATGCTTTGCTCACCTTTATACCCGACGAATCGATGGTTATCACGCCACCCCTGCTGGCTGCCCTCATCGCCATCATCCACGGCATACCCCGGCAGCTGTCACTATCGTCATAGACCACCGGCTGTCTTGTATAGTCGACATAGTTGGGATCGACGTGCGCCGGCGCCTTACCCCGCATCTTCCATATACTGTCGGTTGCAGCATGGCTGTTGTGCAAAAGGCTGGACGCGCCAAGCACGAGGTTGATACCCGCCGGCCTGCTGCAGGTCCACCTCACCACCATGACCTGGTCCGGCGCAGAGACGAACACCTCCCTGACATATTTCGCGCCATTCGCCATAAAGGAGGTGCGCGCAATTCCGTCACGGATGTCCAGCTCTCTCATATAGGTCGCCGGCTTCTCAACATCCTGGTGCAGATGCAGCTCACCCAGGGGCAGATAGCTTTCCGACCACCCGCCCTGCATCTTCCTCGCCAGACGCTCCGCCTCTTCATAGTTCTCGGTAAACAACGCTATTCTCAGCGGGTCCAGATACTGCTTCGCATCGGGATTCACATCCCCGCGGACAGGCCCGCCCGACCACAGCGTAGGTTCATTGAGGGAGACGATCTCGTCGGCCACTTTACCATAGACCATCCCTCCCATTCTTCCGTTCCCCACAGGCAGCGCTTCGGTCCACACGGCCGCAGGCTGACGATACCACAGACGGTTCTCCCGGCCCACCGAACTCACTCCCTTCCCCTTCCCCGCGTCACCGCCTCCCGGCGCCTTCACGGCCCCACCCCTCTCCTGCGCAAAAACCCCAGCCGTAAGACTGGCCAGGGTTAAAAAGATCAGATATAATTTCATGGGTTGTTGGTTTCTTTTTGATAGATCGCTCGGATCTCTTCATCGGACAGCGCATCCTGGAATATCCTCGGCCTGCGCAGCCTTCCCTTAAAGAGCCGTTGCCCCGGAAACTCGTCGTTGCCGCCGATCATCCAGCTGTTCTCTCCCCCATATAAATGTACGCCTTTTTCCAACGGCGTGGCGCCGCACCGTACACCATCGATATATACCCTAAGACCGCTGTCATCACAAACGCCGGCGATCAGGTGCCAGCGCCCTTCCCAGTCCGACGGCAGATCGACCGTACAGTCTCCCCT
>JAFDYE010000175.1 GCA_018267585.1 Bacteroidota bacterium | reverse complement strand
TGTGGCGAGGCTGGCAGATCGATCGCCGTCGCGGTCCCGGGGGCTTTCGCGGCTACGTCGACTACGACATCGTCTTCCTGAGGTTTCCAGACGCGGGAATTCTCCGCGACCCGGGTAGAAATACTATCATGCTGATTATCAGACTTATCCAGCATATAACTCACTTTTATATCCGGGAAGGTGTACCTGTATTTTTGGTCGGCATAAAAAGTACCTCTGACGGTGCTTCCCATCTTGTTATTGATCAGCACTCCGCGAAAGTCGGTCGCACACTCGACGCCGTTGACCGTGGAGTTCGAGTTGAAATAGATGAGAGGTATATTGAGGATAGTGACCTCTCGGGTTCTTGGGTTGTACTGCCCGTGGATGAAGAAGCTCTGGTATTTGTCGCGGAAATAGTATCCGAATATGCCTTCTACTTTAGTTCCTTTCTGTTTGATAATCAGCTCGGTAAGGTAATTATTATGCAAACCCCCTCCCATCTGGACGTCTGCGTGGCCATACCACGCGCCGGTGACGACCTGGGCTGGCAGCAGATGTGGGACAGCAGTAATCAGGCAAATATATAATAGTCTTTGCATCAGTTGATAGGGAGGATAAATAACGGATTAAAGATACGATATATTGTCAGTACCGGTTGAGGTGACGTTTGATCTCCTTTTGTGTGTCCCGTTGCTTGATGGACTCGCGTTTGTCGTATTGCTTTTTTCCTTTGCCGAGCCCGATCTCCAGCTTCGCGTAGCCTTTTTCGTTAAAGAAGATGCGAAGGGGGACGATGGTATAGCCCTTTTCCTTTATCTTATTCTCCAGCTTGCGAAGTTCGCGCCTGGTGAGCAGCAGCTTGCGGTCGTGCACGGCGAGGTGGTTGTTGGTCGTGCCCAGCCGATACTCCGCGATATGCATATTGCGAACCCATAGCTCGCCTTTAAAAAAGACGCAAAAACTGTCTACGAAATTGACCTTGCCTTCCCGTATGGATTTTACTTCTGTCCCTACCAAAACCATACCCGCATCAAAGGTGTCCTCGATGAAATAATCGTGGTATGCGGATCTGTTCTTTATCTCACTCATAATAAATGTGCCGGAGCTAGCCTTTGAAGAGGGTCATCAGCGTGGAAATTTTATCCTTCAGCTCTTTCCGGTTGACGATAAAATCGAGGAAACCGTGTTCGAGCAGAAATTCGCTGCGCTGGAAACCTTCGGGCAGGTCCT
>JAFDYE010000174.1 GCA_018267585.1 Bacteroidota bacterium | reverse complement strand
GTTCTTGCTGGGCTATGGCCTTGATTATGATGGACTGGGACGCAATATCCCGTCAATTTATAAGTTAGTAGAGTAGGTCGCGTCCGGCACCTATTTTAACAGTACAGTGCTTGACAAAGAGGAAAGAACGCATTAATTTAATGAAAATATCCGATTGAAAAGTGCACTACTGCTGCTGTTGAGTGTTCTGCTATCGTTGAGCCCGCGGGCACAGTACTACTTGCGCGGGGAGATCAAAGACCAGAATAACAGCCTCTTGCCAGATGTTAAAATACTGCTGCATTCGAGCGGATATCTCTATCATTCGGGCAGTTCGGGGGCTTTCGGGATACCTATACCTCAGACATCGGATACGCTGACTCTTTCTGCCGAAGGTTTTCAGACGATCACATTACGGGTTGAAGCCAGCACTTATCAGACGATCGTGATGAAGGCGGCCCATGCGTCACTACCGTCGACGCCGGTGACGAAGAAAAGTCTGCTGTCGCTGACCAAGGACCTTCGGGCCTCTGACAGAAAGGGTTGGACCGTGGGGGCGGAGACATATTCTTCCCTCGTGGAGAACGATTTTGTACCGGCGACGCGGTTTCCGGAGACGGGTTTTGCGGTGACGATCGACAAGGCATCGTACAGTAATGTGCGCCGGTTCCTGAATATGGGCAGCACCATCCCGCCGGATGCGGTCCGGATCGAGGAGTTGCTCAACTATTTCAATTTCGGGTATGTCGATCCTCCCCGGGATAGCTGTTTTATGCTGCATTCGAATTTGTCGGATTGTCCCTGGAGTCCGGGGCATGAACTCCTCTTCCTGCAGGTCTGTGCGCGGAAATTGGACCCGTCGCGGATACCGCCGGCCAACCTGGTATTCCTGGTAGATGTCAGCGGTTCCATGGATCTGCCGAACAAGCTGCCGCTGCTGAAATCCGCTTTTAAGCTGTTAGTGAATACCCTGCGACCAATCGATACCGTCTCGATCGTGACCTATGGGTCTTCGGTGGCGATCTCGCTCCAGCCCACTTCGGGGCTGGAGCAGAAGAAGATACTGGAAGCCATCGAAGATCTTGCTCCTGGTGGTGCGACTCCGGGTGAGGCCGGTATACGGGCGGCCTACAGGGTGGCAAAGAGCCAGCTGATCAAGGGAGGGAATAACCGGGTCATTCTTGCAACAGACGGGGATTTCAATGAGGGCGAGACTTCAGAGGAAGAGCTCGAAAAACTGGTGACGCAGTACAAGGACTGGGGCGTCTATCTGACCTGCCTGGGAGTAGGGATGGGGAATTATAAGGATTCCAAACTGGAAGCGCTGGCCAAGAAGGGAAATGGGAATTTCGCCTATCTCGACAATGCGATGGAGGCGGAAAAGGTGCTGGTGAGGGAGTTCACCCAGACGGTCTATGCGGTGGCGGATGACGCCTATCTCAATATCAGCTTCAACCCGGGACTGGTGAAGGATTATCGGCTGATCGGTTTTGACAATAAGGAAAAAGTGTTGTCGGATTCTCTTAGCCAGCTGCAGGGCGGGGAGGTGGGGTCGGGGCATTCGCTGCTGGCGCTGTTCGAGGTCGTCCCTGTAGATGCGGATAGCGCCAGGGGCAATGCTGACCGGCTGGCCAGGGTGGTCCTCAACTACAGGCTGCCCGACGATCATCTGCCGAGGGTGAGCTATTATGAGTGCTCGAGCCAGCTGACGCCTTTCGAGAAGCTACAGCCCTGTTACCGTTTTGCTTCGTCGATCGCCCTTTTTGGCGGGCTATTGAAGAAGTCGAGGTTTATAAAGCAGGCAGACTGGAGGGACGCGATTCTGATGGCGGAGCGCGCCAGTGATCCGGGGGATGAGATGCAGCAGGAATTTATCGCGCTGATCGAGAAGGCCCGGAAGATATATGGAAAAAGCGGCCACCGAAGGCGGCATGATGAGGAAAATTAAAAAGCCCGGCCGGAGCCGGGTTGTATATAGTTAGCTGAACATTTCCCTTACTTTATCGAAGAAGCTGCGTTCATTCTTGTCGGGCTTAGGTTGGAAATTTGGGGAGTCGCCTAGTTTCTCGATCATGGCCTTCTCTTCCGGTGTCAGGTGCTGCGGGGTCCAGACGTTGACGTGGATGAGCTGGTCGCCTCTTTCGTAGGAATTGACCGCGGGGAAGCCTTTGCCCTTCAGCCGGAATATCTTGCCGCTTTGGGTGCCAGGGGGGATCTTGATCTTGGCTTTTCCGTCGATGGTGGGTACTTCCGCCTGGAGGCCGAAGACGGCGTCGGTGAAGGAGATATGCAGTTCGTAAGCGACGTTGAGCCCGTCGCGGTGCAGTTCGGGATGTTGTTCTTCTTCGATGAGGATGATCAGGTCACCGGCGGCGCCGCCCCTTTCTCCGGCATTGCCCCGGCCGCCCACGCTGAGCTGCATGCCTTCCTGGACGCCGGCAGGGATATCGATCGTCACTGTCTCTTCGCCATAGACCCGGCCTTCGCCTTTACATACGGAACATTTTGCGGTGACGATGGATCCTTCGCCGTTGCAGGTCGGGCAGGTGGTCACGGTCTGCATCTGGCCGAGGAAGGTATTGCTTACCCGGCGGACCTGGCCGCTGCCTCCGCAGGTGCCGCAGGTCTGGATGCTGTTCTTGTCCTTGGCGCCGCTGCCGTTGCAGGTCGTGCAGGCAACGTGTTTTTTGACCTTTATATTCTTGGTGACGCCCTTTGCGATCTCTTCGTAGTTGAGTTTGATCTTGACGCGGAGGTTGCTGCCTCTTACCCCACGGGAGCGACCGGATCCGCCTCCGCGGCGGCCGCCGCCGAAGAAGCTGCCGAAGATGTCGTCTCCGAAGATGTCGCCGAACTGGCTGAAGATATCGTCCATATTCATGCCGCCACCCGAGCCGAATCCGCCCCGGCCATTGCCGGAGAGACCCGCGTGTCCGTAGCGGTCGTACTGGGCTCTCTTGTCTGCGTCGCTGAGCACTTCGTAGGCTTCTGCGGCCTCTTTGAACTTCTCTTCTGCGGCCTTGTCACCCGGGTTGCGGTCGGGGTGGTACTGCATGGCCACTTTCCTGTAGGATTTTTTGATCTCGTCTGCGGTGGCGCCTTTGGAAACCCCCAGTACTTCGTAATAGTCTCGTTTTGACATAGTCTTAGAAAAAACTGTTGGGCCTACCGGGTTAAAACCGAAGGCCCCTGATGCTTTTAATAGTTTATTTGCCTACTACCACTTTTGCAAAGCGGATGATCTTGTCGTTAAGATAATAGCCTTTCTGTACTTCGTCGATAACCTTTCCCTTTTGAGCCGGGTCCTGCACGGGGATCTCTGTGATCGCCTCGTGTTTTTCCACGTCAAAGGCGGTATTGATGCTTTGCATGGCTTTGAGGCCTTTTCCCTGGAGAACGGAGCGCAGTTTGGAGAAGACCAATTGAACGCCTTCCTTTACCTGGTCGATATTGTCTGTTGTCTGCAGTTGCCGTTCGGCGCGGTCGCAGTCGTCCAGAACGTCCAGTAGGGACGTAATTACTTCTTTTCCAGCTGTTTGCCTGATCTCAAGGTTCTCGCGGGCGCTGCGTTTCCGAAAATTGTCGAATTCTGCGAACAGCCGCAGGTACTTATCCTTTTGTTCCTGGACCTCATCCTTGCATTTGTCCAGCTCTTCATCCCTGGCGCTGATGTCATTGAGGTGGGTTGTCCCTGCAATGTTCTCATCGGTATTCATGTCATCCAGCGGGTCGGGTTGCTGATCGTCTATATTGAAGTTGGTCATAGTCTATTTTATTGTAAAATTGGCAACAAAGGTAAGCCAGTCAATATTCCTGCCAAGCGTTAAAGAAGGACAAATTGTCTGAATTTCTCCGGGGGCGTGACGGGACTGACGGGTAGGGTGCCGGGAGTGTCAAAAATGGCGGAGAGGGTGGCGAAATTGGGGTAACTTCGCGCTCATGACGAAAGTTTATCTGAAAAGGAAGATCAGCAGGAGGGTTGAGAACGGGCATCCCTGGATATTTGGTAATGAGGTAGATAGATTAGACGGTGACGCTGCGGCCGGGGATATTGTGGACGTTTTTACCTTTGATAAGAAATTCATGGGCCGGGGCTATATCAACCCGCAGTCCCAGATCGTGGTGCGGCTGCTGACAAGGGAGAAGGATGAGGTTATCGACGACAATTTCTTTTACAACCGGCTGCTTAGCGCCTGGGCGTACCGGCAGCGGATCGGCTATGTGGAGAACTGCCGGCTGGTATTTGGGGAGGCGGATTTTATGCCCGCCCTGATCATCGACAAGTTCAACGACTATTTTGTATTGCAGACACTGGCGCTGGGCATGGACCGGTGGAAGCCGGCTATTGTCGCGGCGTTGGAGAAGATCTTCCAGCCGAAGGGCATCTATGAGCGCAACGACGTCCCCGTGAGGGAGCTCGAGGGGCTGCCGCAGCAGAAGGGGTTCTTGTCTTCGCCGTTCGATACCCAGATCATTATCAACGAGAACGGGCTGAGGCTGCACGTCGACATCGAGAACGGCCAGAAGACCGGGTATTTCCTTGACCAGCACGATAACCGGAGGGCGAT
>JAFDYE010000173.1 GCA_018267585.1 Bacteroidota bacterium | reverse complement strand
CAAATTTTTGACCTCGGCGATATGCTTCAAAAAAGGATATAGGTCCTCCGCCCATCCGATCCGCAATTCCGCGCCACCCTTCGGCGGCGATCAAAACCCCTGCTGCAAAACATCCAGTACCGGCTTATCCACCCCTTGCAATTCCTCCTGCCCGGTCTTTTCCAATTCCAACACCACCACCTCATTGTCCCCCTTCTTCAGCCACTCCGCCGGCAGATAGACCGTCTGCTGCGGCCCGATCGACCAAAACCGTCCCAGGTTATGCCCATTCACCCACACCACTCCCTTACCCCACTTGCGCATATCCAGATAGGTATCCGCCACACGCGACAGCCGCCAGTGACCCTTCCGCAAAACCGGCTCGTCTACCACTACGTCACCACCCACATGAACCCCACCCCCCAGCCGGGGGCCCTTCATCGGCAAACCAAAATGCTCCCATCCCTTCAAAATCACCCCGTCCCAGCTTACATCCCCCAATATCCCCTTCTTATTCTGCAACAAATAAGGCCCAAAATTGATCCTGCCCATATTCTCCACCAAAATATCCAGCCTCACCTCCCCGGCAGGCATATCCACGACCAGGGAATCCTGTGCCAGCCTCCTATCGACCACGCCTACCCGCTTCCCATTGATATACACCAACGCATAGTCCCGAACCGCCCCAATCCGCAACACACCCCTGCGTCCCCCCGCCACACGGGTACGATAGAGCACAAACCCATAATCCTGGTGCAGGTCTTCAAAGGTTAAAGGCGTATCCGCCACCACCGCAGCCGGCAACCCACCAAAAAGCGAACCCACCTCCGTCAGCCGGATCCCCGGCAGGACCATCGCCGGCTTGGCCGCAGGCACGTCCGGCAGCCGCGTCCCCGCAGGCAGGTGCCGGGCAATCACCCTACGAAACGCCATGAACTTCGGCGTCGCATTCCCCGCCTCGTCCAGCGGCGCGTCATAGTCATAGCTGCTGACCTGCGGCTCGAAAGGAGTAAAACCCTTGTAGTTCGAGCCATTCATGAAACCCCTCGTAGTCCCGCCGTGGAACATATACATGTTGATGGAGATCCCTGCGCCCAGCACCGTGTCCAGCCGCCCGGCATAGCCTTCGGCAGGAATCGTATGATGCGGCGCACCCCACCAGTCGAACCACGCCGGATACCACTCGGCTATATAGAAAGGTCCTTTTCCGTCGTGATTGGCGCTAACCTTCCTCCGCACAACCACGGGATCATCCACACCATTGATCGCAGGCAACAACCCTCGCAGATGCCCCTTCTCCATATCCGGCGCCGGATCACAGGTATACAGCAGCCCGTCAAATCCAGCCTCTCTAAAGAACTTCCGGTTGATCTCCAGGTACTCCTTGTCACTCCCGTAAGAGCCATACTCATTCTCTATCTGGACCATCAGGATATTGCCGCCGTGCTCCACCAGCAACGGCGCCAGCTGACGCCCTACCTCATGGATATATTGTTCATATTCGTGCAGATACTCAGGATCCTTGCTTCTTACAACCAGCCCCTTCTCATTCTGCAGCCAGTAGGGGTATCCCCCGAACTCCCATTCCGCGCACACATAGGGACTGGGCCGCAGCGTAACCCAAAGTCCTTCCTCTTTCGCCATCTGCACGAACGCCTTTATATCGTTGTTTCCCGAGAAATCAAATACTCCCTTCTCCGGCTCGTGGACATTCCAGAAGACATAGGTCCCGATGGTATTCAACCCCATCGCCCTGGCCATCTTCATTCGCGCTCGCCACGCCTCCCGCGGTATCCGCGGGTAATGCATCTCCCCCGAGATCAGCTGAAAGGGCTTCCCATCCAATAAGAACGCCGTATCACCCAGCTCAAAGCGATGCGCCTGCCCAAAACTCTCCTTTCCCCGGATCAAAAAACCAGTAATAAATAGTGCCAAACAGACTACCCGATACTTCATAGTTCCGCTTAAAAATATTATCTAATAATTTGCCGTCAGTGTACAAATACTCCTGCCCGGCACTGTCACTTTCCTGCCTTTGACAACCGTCTTCCGGAGATTACTCTCCTCGCTCGTCAAATAGCTGCACCACCCGCTGCCTCCAACCCTTTCCAGCGATAGCTCCCTGGCGCCTCCCGAAAGATTGCTCATGACCACCACCAGCTTCCTTCGAAGAACATCCCTGAACGCCGAGACCAGCAACCCCTCCTCATGCGCAGGGCGACCGGACAACCTCTCCTGGCGCCCGGACAATCCCTCCGGGCGCCCGGACAACCCCTCCGGGCGACCGGACACCCCGTCCTCACCAACCCCGACCCGCTCCATCCCCGGCCGCACAAACCGGCTAAAATTCCCAAGCGCCCAGAGCTTCTTACTATCCCGATACTTTCCATCCTTCTCCGATCGATCGACATAGATCAACCCATCTTTATAGTCATAAGGCGATATAGCCAGCCACCACTGCCAGGCCGACGCATTTGCATACACAAGATCGTTGTGGATCACCCGCGCCATATAAAGCGCCGCCGTCATCCCCGTATCCCGGTGGTTCCCGCTGATCTCCCCCGCATCATCCCCCAGTATACAGAACTCCGACTGCCAATACCTCACCCCGCGCGCCGACACAAGGCTATCCACCCTCCTCCTCCACCCGATCCCCCTCTCCCACGGCGCCGTCGAAAAATAGCTATGTGCCGCCACTACCCCGCCAACCCGCGAAAGCCCCCCGACATAATTCGCCGACCCCGACCCAAAGAACGCTTCGATCTGTCTCCCCCTCCCAGGCTTGTCCCCAACCTCAAACAAATATTTTATCGACCCCGCCTCCGGCAGCAATATCTTCGTCTTCAAACCCGCCGAATCCAGGGCCCCATTCAACACGCGAACCAACCCCGCAACCTCCGCATTCGAATACGGACAACCTTCCTGCCCTCCATCGCTCCAGTCCCACTGCGGCTCATTCACCGGGCTCACCCATTCAGGATCAAGCCCCATCAGATTTCGGACCATCCACCGGGCAAACTCCCCAAACCGCGAAGCATCGATATTCGAAACACCATGAGAAGCAAAGCCCTTCCCATTCTTCGTCAACCACACCGGCGGACTGTTCAAAAAGCCAACCACCTGCTTCACCCCACGTTCCCGGGCCGCCCGGACAAACCACCGCTGCCCCGCCTGCGCCCCGACAACCACACCCCCCGCTGGATCCACGCTTGCCTCCGTCCGGCGCCACACATCCCTGATCCCGCTCCCATCCCCCTGCTCCGCCGTCCCCGCTCCGATATTGAATCGCCACATCGTCAACCCGATCCCCTTCGGCGAACCGTCCTTCAACGTATCCATACTAAACAGCCAGTCCGCCATCGCCCGCCGCTTCGCATCCGGCCACCCACCAACAAACTGACAGGACCACGCATCCGACGCGGCAAAATTGTCCATCACCTGGTATCTCCTTGCCGTATCCACCGTCAAAAACTCCTGCCCATAAACCATTCCCCCAACCGCCAACAACCCTCCCAAAAAGAGGGCGCGCACCGCCAGCGCGCGCCCCAACATATATACACCCATATATCTTAATAATTCGGATTCTGCTGCAGCTGATTATTCGACGCCTGTATCTCAGCCCTCGGTATAGGGAGCCAATAGTGCTGCGGCAGGAAGGTCTTCCCGCTCAGCGCCACCTTCCTCGTATACCCATATCCGCCAGGATTCGCCGGAACCACCGACACATCGACACCATACGCCGGAACATTCTCCGTCACATCGGCGATCTTCCACCGCCTTACATCATAGAAACGATGCTCCTCGAAAGCCAGCTCCACCTGCCGCTCCCGACGGATCGCCGTCCGCATATCCGACTGCGAAAGCCCCGCAACGATATCCGGCATCCCCGCCCGCTGACGTATCTGGTGCAGCGCACTATACACCGTGGCATCCGGCCCAACCGCCTCATTCTGCGCCTCCGCGTAATTCAGCAGCACTTCCGCATAACGGAAATAGATCCACGGCTGAAGCCCCGCCACATTCCAGGGATTATCGATCGGGTAGGCGTCATTCATGAATTTCTTCAGATAGTAACCCGTCTTGGTCGTATTCCAGTTCGACGGCCCGTCCTTGCTATCCTTCCCACCCGGCGTATAGATCTGCACCGTGCTGCCCCTGTACGAAGCCCCGTTGTATAGCACGGTCTGATAAAAGCGCGGGTCCCTGTTCACATAGGGGTTCTGGTCGCTATAACCCGAACTCGGATCAGAAATATCCTTCCCATCCTTCGTCTCGTAAGAGTCGACAAAGTTCTGCAACGGCGTATTCCCCGCCCAGCCCCCATAACCATTGGGGCCATTGGATATCTCCATACACACGTGCCGCGCACCGATCGCATAGACCCGCTCGAAAATGATCTCCTTGCTCGAGGGATTATTGAACAGCGCGCCATAGTCAGGCTCCAGCGAATAGATACCCATATTGATGACGTCCTGCGCCGCAGCGGCCGCCGCCTGCCAGGTACCCGCATTGTACAAGGGACTCGCCGCATACAGCAGCAGCCGCGACTTCAGCGCCAGCGCCGCACCTTTCGTAGCACGCCCCAGCGCCCAGCTGCCACCATCATTGGCCACAGGCAGCTTAGCCGCCGCAGCATCCAGCTCGCTGACGGCATAGTTGATACAGTCCTTTATCGACGACCGCGCGAACAACGACGCGCCGCCAAGACTGTCCTTCAAGGTCAGCACCCTGTCCCCAACCAACACGACACCTCCATAGTTGCGGATCAGGTCCTGGTAACGAAAAGCACGGATGAACTTCAGCTCCGCAGTCAGCAAATCCCGCTTGGCCTGGCTCATATTGACAGCGCCGATATTCGCCAAAGCATAATTGCACTCCCGGATGCTCCGGTAGCTCCTGCCCCAGATCGTCCCTGCCATCCCGGTATTCTCAGGGGCCAGCTGCCCACGCTGGATCACCCAGGTATTGTCGTCATTATTGTAGATCGACTCATCGGTAATCGAGCTCCACATACTGTACTCAAAACCCCTCCCAAAACCCGGAGGCGTCCCCTCCGCCTCCTTGTCCTGCAGCTTCACGCCTAAATACCGGTTGATGACATAGTCTTCAAAAAGCAAAGAGTCTCCCAGTACCGCTTCCGACGATACCCTGTCAGTAGGCGTGACATCCAGAAAATTTTTCTTGCACGAACTCGCAGCAACAACCGCCAGAAGACTTATTATATATACAAACTTTGTTTTCATTGCAAACATTTTTTAGAATCTAACAGATAAGCCCAGGTTCACGATCCGCTGCTGCGGGTAGAACTGCCCCGAAGCGCTGTACATCGAAGAATTGGTGTTGACCGTGCCCTCGGGATCATAGTCCTTCACCTTCGTGATCGTGAACAGGTTGAACGCATTCGCATAAACACGAACCGACGCAATGCGAAGCCTCGTCAGCAGCGGCGCACCCAGCGTATAGCCCAATTCCAGATTCTTCAGTCGTAAGAAAGACGCATTGTTCAGCCAGAACGAATTGTTGTAAAGGCCTCCATTGATCGAGGAAGAAGCGCGGTCGTCCACCCTCGGATAGCTGCCATTGGTATGGCTCGGACTCCACCGGTTGTCCGCCCAGCTGCTGTAGAAATTCCCGATCGTCCCCGACTCCGCCAGCACATACTGGCTCACGTGCGTCTGACCGGCAAAGACGGCCGACAGATCGAAATTCTTGAAAGCGGCATTCAGCACAACACCATACGTGATCTCCGGGATATTCCCATACTTCGACCTCGTCTGGTCATCCGCGGTGATCTTGCCGTCCCCGTTGACGTCCTGGTAGATCAGGTCACCCAGCTGCGCACCCTGCAGATGCGGATACTTCGCCAGGTCCGAGGCGGTCCTGTATATACCGATCGCATTGTACAGAAGATACGTATTCACGGGTCTTCCCGTCTGCCGCTGGTACGAGAGCGTGGCCGGAGCCTCGTCGATAAAGACGATCTTGCTCTTCGCATAGGTCAGGTTGCCCGAAATGCCGTAGTGAAAGTCACCCGCTGTCTCATTCGAATAACCCAGCGTCGCTTCAAAACCACTGCTGTTCACCTTTCCAATGTTCTCGGAAGGCACCAGCGCATCGGACCCGTATGGATTGACGATCCCCGTCACGTTCGCGATAGAGGCATTGCGCGGAGTAAGGATATCCGAACGCTTTTGCTGGAAATAAATGGCCTCCAGCGTAAAATGATCCAGGAACACGGCGTTCAACCCCAGGTCCAGCTTCTTCGCTACCTCCCACGTGATATTGGGGTTGGCCAGCTTAACGAGGTCGACACCGGGATGGATATTCCCCCCGAGGACATAATAGTCGGTGATCGAATAGTTGTCGAAATACTGGAAGAGCCTGACATTGTCATTTCCCAGCGTCCCGTAGGAACCACGGATCTTCAGGTCATTGAT
>JAFDYE010000172.1 GCA_018267585.1 Bacteroidota bacterium | reverse complement strand
CCTATCGGTTCAAGGAGTTTCACTATAGCAAGCAGCGGCTGGTGGAATTTGTTCCTGACAAAAAGGTTGTGTGGCTAGTTACGGACAGCAGTCTGAATTTTGTCGAGGATAAGGATGAATGGACGGGGACAAAGATCAGTTTTGAGGTTTCGTCGAAGGGCGATAAGACGGAGGTGCGGTTTACGCATGAGGGACTGGTTCCGGGCCAGGAATGTTATGACGCCTGCTCGAATGCCTGGGGCGACTATATTCAGAAGAGTTTGCGCAGCCTGATCAGTACAGGGAAGGGGGAAGCTATTTTTTAGATATGGGGGAAGGTGGGGTCCGCGGAGTCCGGGGGAGCCGCCGGTAAGGGGAGCCGTCGGATAAAGGGGGATAGCCGCGGGATGAGGGGGTAGTAGCCGTCGGGAAATGGGGAGTAGCCGGGGTCCGGGGATTTTTTGGGTCCGCGCGGAGGGCTCCTGACATACTGCTGTCACTGGGGGATCCGACCTTGCCTGTATAAAAATGAATGTTTATGCAGACGGAAACTTCAACGATAATAGAGCAGTTCAATAAGGCCTTCCAGGTTAAGGACGCTTCGATCTTAACCGATTTGATATCAGAGGATTGTGTTATGGAGGGAGCGTATCCTCCGCCGGACGGATCGAGGATAGTCGGTCGCACGGAGTGTCTCGGATTCTGGGAAGAGCTGATCAACACCCCCGATACGCGGTTCAGTCCCGAGCTCGTCTCTGTCACGGGGGAAAAGGCGGTGGTCTTATGGCGTTTTGAGTGGGGAACGGAGAAGAAGAGTCATATCAGAGGTGTCAATCTGATGACGGTAAAGGATGGGTTAATAACGGAGGCTTTGGGATATGTCAAAGGAAGCTTGTCTTAGGGACAATGTCATTGTCGACGGAGAGGTCTTGTCGAAGGTGGTCATTGCGGCGGCGGCTGATCGGTAAGGTTATGGGGATCGCCGGTTGGGGGCGGCACTTCGTCGGACAGCCGGGAGTCGGCCAGCAGGGAGCCGGGCAGGTCGGTTTTTGTTTTTACTCCGAGATCTTTTAATTTGGTTGCTTGGGAGACGAGATTGTCCCGGCCTGTGCTCAGTTGTTTGTAGGCGTCATCGTACGCTGATCTGGCCGAGTCGAGCGAGCTGCCTATGTTCTGCAGGTTGTTGACGAAGCCGACAAACTTGTCGTAGAGCCTGCTGCCGCGGTCGGCGATGGCCTGGGCGTTCTGGTTCTGGTATTCACGTTTCCAGAGGTCGACGATGAGCTTTAGTGAGATGATGAGGTTGCTGGGGCTGATCAGCAGTATCCGCCGGTCGTAGGCGAAATTCCAGAGATTGGGCTCCGTCTGTAACGCGGCGATATAGGCCGCCTCGCTGGGGATGAAGAGCATTACGAAGTCGAGCGTTTTGTCGTAGTCGTCATAGGCCCGGCTGCCGAGTTGCTGGATGTGCAGTTTGATGGCCTGGAGGTGGGCCGTCAGCTCCGACTGTTGGGTTTCGGCGTCGGTCGACTCTGTGGCGCGGACGAAGGCGTTGAGCGAGACCTTTGCGTCGATGATGACGTGCCGGTTGTCGGGATATTTTACTATGGCGTCGGGGCGCATCTTTGTCCCTTTTGCCTCGTTGCGGAGGGCGCGTCCGTCGGCGTCGTAGAGTTGGTATTCCATAAAATACTCTTCTCCTTTGCGGAGGCCCGACTTTTCGAGGATGGATTCGAGGATGACCTCGCCCCAGCGGCCCTGGGTCTTCGACTCAGTCCTTAAGGCCCGGGTGAGGTTCTTTGCCTCCTGGCTGAGCAGCTGGTTGAGCGCTGCGAGCTCTTTTACTTTTTCGCTGAGGGAGAATCTTTCCTTGGACTCTTTGTCGTAGACCGAGCTGACCTGTTCTTTAAATTCGTTGATCTTCTGGCCGAGGGGTTCGAGGATCGCGGTGATGTTGGTCCGGTTGAGCTGGGTGAATCGCTCCGACTTGGTCTCGAGGATCCTGTTGGCGACGTTCTCGAACTCGGTGGTGAATTTTTTGTTCAGGCTTTCGAGCTGTTGCGCCTGTTGGATCATGTTCTGCTGGAGGAATTTGTTCTCTGCTGCGGCCTTTGCTTTATAGGTAATGTATTCTTCTTTCAGCGCGCTGGTCTTTGCCTCGGCCAGGCGGACGGCGTCGGCTATCTGCGCTTTTGCGCGAAGCCATCCGATGAGCCAGCCGATGGCGACGCCGACCAGTAAGAGTAAGATTGCGATACTATTCATTGGATGTAATATAATGGTTTTACGCGGGGTGAAGGTAAATCTTCGGGATGACTTTGGACGACGTCAATAGACGATCGACGTCCGGGCAACATCGGATCATTTCCATGAAGATAATGGTCGGGGGTTGGTCATGTGCCCGGGTACGATCTCCTGCTCCGTGAGGGTCAGACTAGAACCGCCGAGCATTTTCATTTGGTTGTTGAACAACCGGTTACGCAGAGCCAAGTAGACCGCTAGGGCAACGGAGACGATCCAGCGCGTTTAGCCGTCGGATGCGTGAATAGACATCGCGATGGTCTTATCAGGAATGACGCGCGGATAAAATACTGTAACACGGTTTGGGGTGCCGGAGTGTTTGGTGTGGAGGCCAAAAGGAATGTTGTGCTACACGGTTTTCCTGATAAACGACACGCTTATGCGCTAAATTAACACGCGTACAAGTTTTTATACAAATTTTAGGAATTCTATAAGAGTTTATTCTATCTTCGTTGCGAATAATCCAGTCCCGCCTTAACCATTTTTGCCCAAACCGTAAAATCTCTGACATGACCTCAATTGCAAGTCGAGCGCATTATCTGGCGTACGCGACGTAAAATCATCTTTTTTACTTCTATTTATTCCCGGCAAATTTTATTGTATCCACAGTTGCAGTAGTGATCTGCTGCTATGATCAGTGGACTTTCTTTAAAGTTGGCCAATAGCCGGAATGGCGAAGCTTTGTCCGGATTTTCCGAATGCCAATGGGTTCGGGAGGAGTCCACCTTTTTGCCCTATAAAATTGGATTGAGAATTTTTTAAACAAGATAATAACTGACCGAAATGATGCCAAAGAAAGCGTTGGGCGTATTGCTCCTGAGTCTGTTCATTGTTGCAGGAAGGCTGCATGGGCAGACTGCCAGCTTCAATTTTTCCCTCAACCCTGTAACTGTGCCGGGCTGGACGAATGTCTACGGAAGTCCTGGCTCTGCTGTCTGCTCAGGAACGAGCAACGGCATTACCGTCAGTTCGGTTGCGCCGGGTAATTGGGCCGTTTACAACGGAGACAACAGCACATCCTTTAATGGCGGCGGCGCGGATAACGGAACTTTTTTTCCGGCGGCTGTGATGGCGAACGATTGGTATCAGTACAGTGCTTATTATGCCCAGTATAATGCGCTGCTGCCTCAGCTGGTCTTGACAGGGCTGAATAAGGACAGCGTTTATACGATAAAGATGACCGGAAGTAATAAGTTGTACCCCGACGTCTTTAACGTTAATCCTATCCGGTATACAGTCGCTGGAGCGATCATTTATGGTTTCTCGGATGTCAATGGGACCAACAACACCAGCGATGGAGCCGTTTTTCACAACGTCGCGCCTGATGCGTCTGGTGCTGTCAAGATCTATGTGAACACCTACAACGGATCGAACCTTGCCATCATCTGTGGTATCCAGATCATTACAGGTCACTCGACCGCGCCACAACCTGTAGTAGCCTTTACCCGCCCTTCCAACAATCAGCTATTGCCCGAGGATGGGGTTATTTCGTTGGCTGCTACAGCGACGGAGACCGGAGGAACGATTGCCCGCGTGGAGTTTTATGCGAATGATGTGCTGCTGGCGAGCGACTCTGCGGCTCCCTATACGTTTGCCTGGGCGAATGCCGATCCGGGCAGTTATGTCTTGAAGGCGAGAGTGGTCGATGGATTTGGCAATACTACGGTGGCGACGATCAATGCCACAGTACAATCGCTCAATTATTTTTGGTCGACGACGGGGAATATAGCCACGGGGGCCGACAGTAGCTTTGTCGGGACGGTGGATACGAATGACCTGGCATTCCGGACGAACAATATCGAGCGGATGCGGATTAAGAAGGATGGGACGATGACCATTCCGGGGACAGGCAGCGACAAGATAAACCAGCCGGCAATGCGGGTATATCCGAATGGCGACCTGACTCTGGGTTCAACGATGGATTCCGGCGCAGATACCTACCTGCAGAATGGTATGCGATTCTACTCCAAGCTGGGGCTGTTGCAAATAGGCACCACGGACAAGCTGGATACCGCGGTGAACAAATATGTATACAATAACTATAAGGGTACTGGCATATTGATCAACAGCGACGAGCCAAATATTATTAAGGGCCGAATATACAGTTCGTATGTATCGGGTGATCTCCATAATCTTGACTCAACTGCGATACTAACCTGGTCGATTCTTACCGGAGAGTCCATTCACGTATCTGGCTGGACGGATCATTCTATATTGGCAGGCTATGGCCATTTCGTAAAGGGTTCTTCAGACTGTTTGATCACGGGCAGTAGCAACCAGATCACTAAACCGATGCTTGTTTCCCTGATCAATGGATTTGTCAATAGTACAGCGGACTCGGCAGCTGGTTCCCTTGTTTCCGGTGCCTATAACCAGTTTGGGGGTAATTCTCAACTGCTCGCGGGGCAGTACCTGATCAACCGGACGCCTTTTGGCGCCAGCCTGGGCAACAGTAACGTGGACTTTTCCACTCTCCCTTATACCGGGCAGCGGGGCTCAGCCGCTGCCGGGTTGGACAGGTATCCGCTGTTGGTGCTTGGCAATGGCAATACAGACGGGGTCGTTCGATCGAATGCGATGACTGTGTTGTATAACGGGCGTACCCAGATCAATACGACTGGTTTTGGTCAGACGCTAACCCAAACGGCCGTCACGCCGAAGGCGGCGCTCGATGTGGTGAGCACGAATACCGGTGTGCTGCTGCCAAGGCTGACGAACGCGCAGCGGGGCGCGATCGCGAGTGGGGATCTTCAGAATGGATTGTTGTTATATAACACGGATAGCAGTGTCTTCCAGTATTATAATGGCAGTGTGTGGAACTCTATGGGTAGCTCGATCTCCGGAGCGACGTCGGGCCACTGGATGTATAGCAACGGTTTACAATACGACAGTATCAACAGCGTGGCGATCGGGACGAGCCAGGCACCTGCAGGCTATATGTTGGCCGTGAAGGGCTCCGGCCTCTTCACCCGCTTGCAGGTAAAGTCAATAGCCAACTGGCCGGACTATGTTTTTGAAAAGAAATACCAGCTGAAAACGCTGGAAGACCTGGCGGCTTATATCGAACGGTACAAGCATCTGCCCGATGTAGTGTCTGTAGCAAAGGTAAATGCTGAAGGCGTCGATCTTGGTGCGAATCAGGCCGCGATCCTCAAGAACGTGGAAGAGTTGACGTTACATCTGATCGAGGAGAACAGGCAGCTGAAGGTCCAGAGCGAGAAGGCAGCTGAGCTGGAAAAGAAGGTCGCCGGACAAGATGAACGTTTCATTGAATTGCAAAAACAAATCGACGCATTGAAAGGGCTGATAAATAAAACAATTAACTAGCAATATGCGCCAGATGATGGTTGTGCGGAGGTTAGGCCTGGTCGTTGTGTTCTCAGTAATGAATGCTATGAGTGTTCGTTGCCAGGACACGCTTGTGGCCGTGATTCGGCATCAGCAGGAGCAGTATGCTGCGGATACCAAGGATAAGGTCGATTTGTTCAACAAGCAAGTAGCAAGCTACACGAGTAAGAGCCTCGATAGGGTGATCGGGCAGGAGAGGCGGATGCAGAAAAAGGTGGCGAGGGTAGATTCGGTGAAGGCAAAGCTTTTGTTTCAGTATTCGATCGATTCTCTGAAGAACCTGAAAGCTGCCATAAATAATAAGACGGCTAAGTTGACCCGGTTTTTCAAAGGGAATTACTTTCCCTATTTCGATACGCTGAAGCAGTCGTTGTCTTTTTTGAACAAAGCGCAGGGGGCAGCAGATCAGGTTTCGGCTGCGCAGGAAAGGCTGAAGGCTTCGCTGGGATCGATGGACGAGATGGAGGCTAAGTTGGGAACGGTGGAACAGATCAATGAATATTTAAAGCAACGGCAGCAGGTACTGCAGACGCAGTTGACCAGTTTTCCGGGAATAGGGGATAATTTGAAGAATATCAACAAAGAGGCGTATTACTATCAATCTCAAGTCAGCGAATATAAGAATACGCTATCGGACCCGGATAAGATAGAAAAACTTGTTTTAGGGACGCTACAGAAGGCGCCGGCATTTCAAAAGTTTTTTATGCAGAATTCGCAATTGGCGGGGTTGTTTGGGAGCACGCCCGGTTTGAGTTCGATGCCAGGCGGACTGGGAGCTACTCCGGTTGTGAACGGATTGCCTTCGCGTGCGACCCTTCAGCAGTGGGTACAACAGCAGCTGCCCGGTTTGAACAATGACCCGGCGCAGGCGATCCAGCAGCAGGTAGATGCGATGGGGAAGGATGCCAGTGCGGCAGGAGGCGGTATACCCGGCCTGGATCAGTTGCAGAATAAGGCAGCCGGAATGCGAAATGGTCAGGTAGGGGATGCTTCAATGCCGGATTTTACGCCTAACTCACAACGAGGCAAATCCTTTGGCAAAAGGCTTGAATTTGGCGCCAATATGCAGTTCGGCAGCAGTAGTAACTATTTGCCAGCGAGCACTCAGTTTGGATTTCAGGTCGGCTACAAGCTAAATGACAAAAGCAGCATCGGGATCGGGGCTTCCTATACTATGGGTTTGGGATCCGGCTGGAGTCATATCAGATTGAGCAGCCAGGCACTGGGTTTCCGATCTTATGTGAAGTGGAAGCCCAAAAAGGCTTTTTTTCTGCAAGGCGGTGGGGAGTGGAATTATATGACGGGTTTCTCCAGCATAGCGCAGCTGCGCGACCTAAATGCCTGGCAGGCGTCTGCCTTGCTCGGGATAGGCAAGGAATACAAGATCAATAAAAAAATGGGTGGCAGCGTACTGCTGTTATATGATTTTCTGGCCAATCGGCACAGACCGGTTACACAACCTCTTTCTTTTCGTATAGGATACAATTTTTAACGAGCAACTATGAACGCTAAAGTACTCAGACTTATTAGGGTGGTATTTGTCGCAGCGCTTCTTTTGAATGGTGTTGCGGGCGCCCGGGCACAGGTAGACCTGCCTTCGGGGGACGCCAATTATACGCTTCCGGTATTCCACTGGCTGGATGATAAGAGTAGGCTGAGCCTGCCCATAGCTTTGAACTACACTTCGGGGAGCGGGTTAAAGGTAAACTCCATTGCTTCCAATGTTGGGCAAGGTTGGGAACTGCAGCTTGGAGGTGCTGTATCGAGGATGCAAGTGGGCGAACCCGACGACCAGATCGCGTACGGTATGGACGATCCAGGAGATGTCACCAAGTACCCGAACGGTTATCTCTACAATTCCATCGATATCGCCCTGGGGTGTCCGAGGCTGTTGCCGAAATATCCCATCTTTGGGGGAAAGAATAAACTATACAAGCAGCACAATCCTGTAGTTGCCGACAAGGAGCTGGACCATTTTGCGTTTCAGTTCAACGGAAGGGGAGGTGTTATGGTCTTGCAGAAAGGCGGTACGGCCATTTTTCTTTCTGATACCAAAATGAAGGCATGGTATACGACGGCTAATATGACTGGCAATCAGATCAGAACGACTATCGATGCATTTTATATCCAGGATGAGAATGGATTGATCTATAAGTTCGCCACCAGAGAAATCGCCAAAGAGCTAAAAAGCAAGTTTTGCGATAATAATGAAATTGCTGCCAAGTCGCAACCTGATATGAAGGGGCAGCACGTGTACAATCAATCGTCCTTCGACGATAACGACCCCAGCAATCCTCTGACCAAACCGCTGGTAAATCCCTGGGTCGTCACGAGCTGGTATCTGACGACGATCACTGATCCCCTT
>JAFDYE010000171.1 GCA_018267585.1 Bacteroidota bacterium | reverse complement strand
GTGATCATGACCCCGGGCAATCCCTTATATTTTGACGGCAGGCAGGATCGGAACTCGTTGCCGGCGGTGTATAATTATAATCCTATCCCGAGGGGGCTGACGACCGAACAGGCCAGGAATATCCTTGGGGCGCAGGCCAATATCTGGACAGAGTATATTCCTACGGAGAATCGTGCGGACTATATGTATATGCCGAGGATGACGGCCCTGGCGGAGGTGTTGTGGACGGGGCGGAAGGACTATGATTCTTATCAGCGGCGACTGCGGCTGGAGTATCCGCGACTGGATGCGATGAAGGTGCATTACCGGCTGCCGGACCTGGAGGGTTTTCTTTCTTCGAATGTGTTTGTCGATGAGGGGAGGCTGGATATTCCGAAGCCTTTGGAGGGGCTTACGATCCGGTATACGAAGGATGGCAGTGTGCCGGGCGCCGGTTCGCCGGTGTTGGGTGGTCCGCTGGTCATTTCTGAATCGCAGCAGTTGCGGGTTGCGGCTTTCCGGCCGGATGGATCGAGGGGTGATGTCTATGATATAAAATATGAGAAGCAGTCGCTGGCCGATCCGTCGGTTGTGGCGCGGGTCGAGGATGGGCTGGTGTGCAGCCGGTACAAGGAGAGCTTCAAGGCTGTTGCGGGTATGGATGGGCGTCAGCCGGACACGGTGATGACGGTCGGGGCGGTTGCGGTACCGAAGGCGCTGGAGGCGCCGTCGTTCGGGCTGCGGTACAGGGGTTACCTGGATGTGCCGAAGGATGGGATCTATAGTTTTTTTCTCACTTGTGATGATGGCGGGGTATTGCGTGTTGCGGGCCGGGAGGTGGTGAACAATGACGGGAATCATCCGCCGCTGGAGAAGAGCGGGCAGGTGGCGTTGAAGAAGGGGTTGCAGAAGCTGGCGCTAGATTTTATCGAAGGAGGGGGTGGCTATGCGTTGCGGCTGAAGTATAGTCTAAATGGGAGTGAGCCGCAGGATATACCGGCGGAGTGGCTAAAACATTGATAAGCTATGAGAATAATTACAATCGTATTGTTGATGGTGGGGGTGGAAGTACTGGGGCAGGCGGCTCCGGGGCCGAAGAGTGTGGCCCCGCCGAAGCCGTATGGGGTTTTGCCAAGTGCGAGGCAGCTGGCCTGGCACGAGATGGAGATGTATTGTCTTATTCACTATGGGGTGGATACGTATACGGATAAGGAATGGGGGTATGGGGATGAGGATCCGAAGCTGATCGACCCGGTGGATTTTGACGCCAGGCAGATCGTGGGTGCTGCGAAGGCAGGCGGGTTCAAAGGGGTGGTTATCGTGGCCAAGCACCATGACGGGCTTTGTCTCTGGCCGACCAGGACGACGGAGCACAATATTAGCAAGAGCCTGTGGAAGGGAGGTCATGGAGATATGGTAAAGGAGTACCAGCTGGCCTGTCAGCAGCTGGGGATGAAGATGGGTTTGTATTGTTCGCCCTGGGACCGGAACAATGCCGCGTATGGCACGGCGGCTTATGTGAGGGCTTACCGGGCGCAGATAAAGGAGCTTTATACGGGGTATGGTCCGCTGTTCATGTCCTGGCATGACGGGGCGAATGGGGGGGATGGTTATTATGGGGGTGCGCGCGAGTTGCGTAAGATCGACAGGACCACTTATTATGGCTGGGATACGACCTGGGCGCTTGTGCGGCGGTTGCAGCCGGGGGCGGTCATTTTCGGGGATATCGGTCCTGACGTACGGTGGGTAGGGAATGAGGAAGGGCATGCGGGGGCGACGTGCTGGGCGACGTATACGCCTGAGGCGCCGGATCCGGGTAAAAAACCGGCGAACGGCTACAGTAAATACTGGGAGGCGACGGAGGGTACGCGGGACGGAAAGTTCTGGCTGCCGGCGGAGTGCGACGTGCCGTTGCGTCCGGGGTGGTTCTACCATCCCTCTCAGGACGAGCAGGTGAAGTCGCCGTATCAGCTGCTTGACCTGTATTATCAGAGCGTGGGGCGGGGTGCTGATCTCGATCTGGGGCTGGCGCCCAGCCGCAGAGGTGTGCTGGATCAGCGCGACGTGGCGTCTCTGAAGGGATTTGGCGATCTGTTGCGGCAGATATTTGCTGTAAATCTGGCGCGTGGCGCAAGGTTTACGGCGAGCAATATTCGTGGGGGCGATCAGCGGTCGTATGGGCCGGAGCGGCTGGTGGATGGGGACAGGTACAGCTATTGGGCGACCGATGACGCGGTGAAGCAGGCCGAACTGGTTGTAGACCTGGGGAAGGAGGTGACCTTTAACGTGATCCGGTTGCGTGAGAATATCAAGCTGGGGCAGCGTATCGACTCTTTTGCTGTCGACGCCTTTGTCGATGGGGAGTGGAAGCTTGTCGGGGCCGGGACGAGCATCGGGGCCAACCGGCTGGTCCGCCTGCAGCAAAATGTGGTGACGGGCAAGGTGAGGCTGCGGATCGTGCGGGCTGCGGCCTGTGTGGCGTTGAGCGATCTGGGTCTGTTCAGGGAGCCCGTGCATGTCGAGGCGCCTGCTATCGTCAGAGATAAGGAGGGCATGGTGAAGATCGTCACGTCGGGTCCGGTGGGGAGTATCCATTATACGCTGGATGGTTCGGAGCCGGGTCAAGGATCTCCAGTTTATCGGGGGGCATTTGAGCTGCCGGAAGGCGGGGTGGTGAAGGCGCGGAGTTTTGACGGGAATGTTGTGGGTGAGGTTGCGACGAAGCAGCTTGGCTATCCAAAGACGGGATGGAAGGTGATGGATGGTGGTTCGCGTCTTGCGCAGGCGATCGATGACGATGAAAGAACGGCGGCGGGTTTTCCGCAGGATATTGCGATAGATATGGGGAAGGAGGTTTCGATACCGGCGTTTACTTATTTACCGAGGCAGGACAAGCGGACGGATGGGATAGCGGACCGGTATGTTTTTTACGTCAGTATGGATGGTGCGAGCTGGCAGAAAGTTGCCGAGGGTGAGTTCTCGAATATCAGGGCCAATCCTGTGGAGCAGGTGGTGGGTTTGGATGCGCCGGTGAGGGCGCGGTATTTTAAGTTCACGGCTGTGCATGTGTTGGGGGGAAATGGAGCTGTTGTGAACGAGCTGGGGGTCAGATAGTGTCAGTGTGGGGCTGCAGCTCCGATGTCGCCGGCCCGGGCGTGGCTTAGGAAGTCCCTGATGAGTTGGTCGATCTGGGTGTATTCGAGCAGGAAGCCGTCGTGTCCGTAGAGGGAGGTGATGGTACGGAAGAAGGCGCCGGGGATCAGGGTGGCCAGCAGCTGCTGTTCTTGCAGGGGGAAGAGGATATCCGATGTTATTCCCATAACCAGGGTCCTGGCGCGTATCTGGCGGAGGGCTTTTTCGAGGGAGCCGCGGCCTCTGGAGACGTCGTGTGAGTCCATGCTCTGGCTGAGCTTGTAGTAGCTGAAGGCGCAGAAGCGGCGAGCCAGTTTTTCACCCTGATAGCGTTGATAGGAGGCGGCTCCTTCGCTGGTTGTTATATCGCCGGAGTCGGTCTCGGCGAGGAAGCTTGTGGACCGGGGTTGCATTTTCAAATACGTTTCATAGTGCCGATAGGAGAGGAGGGCCATGGCGCGGGCGGCGCGCATGCCTTCGATGCCTGCTTTTTCCGATCTTTCCAGCCAGGTGCTGTCGGCTTCGATGGCCATTCGCTGGGCGGTGTTGAAGGCGATGCCCCAGGGGGAGTGCTGTGCGTTGGTGGATATCGGGAAGATATATTCGAAGAGGCCGGGTTCTTCGATGGCCCATTCGAGGAGTTGCTGGCCGCCCATGCTGCCTCCTATGCCGATGTGTATCTTTTGGATCCCGAGGTGTTCTTTTAGCGGCCGGTAGGCGCGGACCATGTCGCGGATGGTGAAGAAGGGAAAATAGTGATAATAGGGTTCGCGGAGAATGGGGTCGTCGTCGAGTGGTCCGATGCTGCCGTAGCAGCTGCCGGGCATGTTGGCGCAGACGATAAAATACCTGTTGGGGTCGAAGAGCTTGTCTTCGCCTACGAGGCCCGGCCACCATTCGCCGGGATCGCTGTTGGCGGTGAGGGCGTGGAATATCCAGACCACGTTGGTCTTGCCGCTGTTGAGCTTTCCGTGTGTGGAATAGGTCAAATGGTAGCCGGGGAGGGTTGCGCCTGACTCGAGGACGATGGGTTTATTGAACGTGAATACCTGTGTCATGGTTAATGGGTTTGGGTACGGTGGCTGTGGGTTGCCGGTGAAGCTTAGCTAGTCGCGTGTGGCCGGTGGTGAAAGATCGTGTGGAAGGCCTGTTCGAAGTCTGCCTTGATATCTTCGATATGTTCGATGCCTACGCTGACCCTTACCTGGTTGGGCAGCACGCCGGCGGCGATCTGTTCGTGTTCGCTGAGCTGCTCGTGTGTGGTGGAGGAGGGGTGTATAACCAGCGTTTTGGCGTCCCCTACGTTGGCGAGGTGGCTGGCGAGTTTCAGGGAGTCGATGAATTTCGCCGCATTCTCTTTTCCGCCTTTGATGCCGAAGTTCAGGATGCCGCCAAAGCCGTGGTCGAGGTATCTTACTGCCAGTCTGTGGTAGGGGCTGCTTATCAGGCCGGGGTATTCCACGAATTCGACGCAGGAGTGGTCTTCGAGCCATTCGGCCAGCTGCAGGGCGTTGTCGACGTGGCGTTGTACGCGGAGGGAGAGGGTTTCGAGGCCTTGCAGCAGCAGGAAGGAGTTGAAGGGGCTTTGGGAGGCGCCGAAGTCGCGGAGGCCTTCGACCCTTGCACGGATGGCGTATGCGATATTGGGGAGGCCGAGGGGATTGCCTTCGCCGAACATCTCCCAGAATTTCAGGCCGTGGTAGCCTTCGGAGGGTTCTGTGAACTGCGGGAATTTGCCGTTGCCCCAGTTGTAGTTGCCTGCGTCGATGATCACGCCGCCGATGGAGGTGCCGTGGCCGCCGATCCATTTTGTAGCGGATTCGACTACGATATTTGCTCCCCATTCGATGGGCCGGAAGAGATATCCGCCGGCGCCGAAGGTGTTATCTACTATCAGGGGGAGGTCGTATTCTTTTGCGAGGTCGGCGAATTTCCGGAAATCGGGAATATTCAGTCTGGGGTTGCCGATGGTCTCTAGGTATATGGCTTTTGTGTTCTTGTCGATGTGTCTGACGAAGCTTTCAGGGTCGTCGCCTTTGGCGAAGCGGACGTCGATGCCGAGGCGGCGGAAAGAGACTTTGAACTGGTTGTAGGTCCCGCCGTACAGATAGCTTGTGCTGACGAAGTTGTCGCCGGCCTGCAGAATATTGTTAAGCGCGAGGAACTGGGCGGCCTGTCCGGAGCTGGTGGCGAGTGCGGCTACGCCGCCTTCGAGCGCGGCGATCCGCTGTTCGAATACGTCCGTCGTCGGGTTCATGACGCGGGTATAGAGGTTACCAAAGGCTCTTAGTCCGAACAGGCTGGCGGCGTGTTCGGAGCTTTCGAAGCCGTAGGAGGTCGTCTGGTAGATGGGGACGGCCCTCGACCTGGTGGTAGGGTCGATCTGTTGACCGGCGTGCAATTGCAGGGTCTCAAAATGATAGTTGCTCATACAAGGCTTTTTTTTAATAAGCCCCGAAGGTAATGAGCTGCTGAAGCCGGCCAGGCACGGATTATCGAACGGAAGCCGGTTGCGGCCAAATGGCGGAGATGGTCAAACCATTGGGCCGGATCGCGGTGTTGTGGTGCGGACGGTACTAACTATTAAAATCCTTCGAGAACAGTTGTCTGTCGCGGGCTTTTGCGGGATCGGTGTAGTCTTTGTCCCACCAGGGTTTGTCGCTTTGCTGGGTGGGCGGTTTTTTCAAGAATAATTTTTGCGTGGGCGATTTGGCTATGGCGTCGCGGAATTCGTAGTGGTCGAACATGACGACGGCTTCGATCATATAGCTTACGGCTATGCGGCGGTCCCGGAAGAGGAAAAGGTTCTCGCCATTCTTTGTGTCGGCCGAAGAGGAGAAGTTGTGTGAGCCGGTGTAGACTTTGGTGGTGGGTTTGTCGAAGTCGATCACGACGAACTTGTGGTGCATGCGGGTGCCGCTGCCGCCTGTGGCCTCGGCCTTGAAGGGTTCGGGGATGTTGTTGAGGAGGTTGGCGGGGAAGGCGATGGGGGGATTGCCGTCGGGTCTTTGGATGTCCAGGCCGCCGACCGTCTTATCGGAGAGTCCGTATACGAAGAGGCTGTCGTTGTTGGTGACTGTTGTTATTGCATTCAGGATGGATCCTGGTGTTTCGTAGAGGAATGCCAGCGAGTAGAAGAGGCTTGAGGTGGTGGCGGCGATATCCGAGGCGATGGTGGCGAGCCGCGCGTTGCCGGCGTTGTGCGGTGAGAAGGATACCTGTGCGTTGACGCCGGGGATGCCGAGATCATTCCAGCGGGCGGAATCGGTTGGCTGGAAGCCGGAGGGGTTGTTGGGATTGTCCCACAAGTTCTGGAACTGGTCGAACCAGATATTTGCGACCTGCGGGCCGTAGAGCAGGACTGTGTTGTTGTTCTGTACAAAGAATCCGCGCCAGGAGAAGTTTGTAGAGCCTCCGACGGCCAGGCGGATGTTGTTGCCGTTGATGGCGATGGTCTTGTTGTGCTGGAGTGCGCCCATGTGCTGTCGCTGGACTTTGGCTCCGCTTGCGGTGAGCATGCCGGCGGCGGTGCTTTCGGGGGAATTGGTGCGGCCGTGTGTGCCGGAGTCGTCGATGATGATCTGCAGGCGATTGCCGAGCTGGACGAGCTTGTTGACGACCTCGGGTTCATTGAAATCATAGGCGGTGACCCTGACCTGGGCGGTTGTGTCTGCGACGGCCTGGTTAAGGGCGTCGATTATTACCGCTCTCGCTTCGAATCCCATCCAGTCCATGGCTGTGGCGGCCTTGGGGTCGGTCGGTTTGAAGGTGAGGCCGTCGTCGGCCTTTTGCGGAATTATTGTTCCAACGCCGCCGTTAGCTCCGAAGTCGTCGACAAATTTCTGGGAGGCGACGAAGCCGCGGGTGAAGGCGATGTTCATTGCGCCGGGGTAGGTATCGCTGCCGAGCTGGATGGAGGCTTGCTGGTGGTCGCCGTAGCTGAGTACGCCGGAAGAGTCCATGAAGACGGGGGTGACGCGGTAGGTGTATTCGCCCGGGAGGTCGGGGTGGAAGGGGAAGTGTGTCCACCGGAATTTTTGGATGGGGGAGAGCCGGGAGGACAGGATATTCGGGTTGACGTTGCCGTCGTTCTGGAGGAAGGAGAGGCGGTTCTTGACGGCAAAGAACTGTGTGCCGTTGGGCTCTTTGTATTCGATGGCGAAGCCGACGAAGTTGTCGGGTGGTTGTTGGTTGTTGGCCCAGTTCATGGCGAGGAGGGCCATTTGTTCGCCGCGGTAGATCTTCAGGGTGAAGAGGGAGGAGCCCGTACCCATTACTTCGAAAGGGGGAGGTGTTGTGGCTTTCGGGGTTGTGGGGGGCTTCGGGGGTTTGGGTGGCGTTGTCGTCGCCTTTTTTTTGCGGGCTATTTTTTTGGGGGCGAGCTTTTTCGAGGTAGTTTTTTGGGAAGCGCCGTTTTTGTGCGGTGCTTTCCTGGTAGTAGTCTTTTTGGTAGCTTTTTTGGGGGTGGCTTTTGTGGCTGGTTTTGTCTTGACGGCCATAATGAATGTATTTTGGCGTGAACAATTGGGGTCGTGTCAGGAGGAAATAGCGATCAAAGGTACCGTTAACCGGTATCTAAAGTAAGCGTGTTTAAACGGTATTTGGGGTTATTTAATCGTTATCCGGTGATTGGACGAAATTGTTATTGGTGAGGCAAACAGGGGGTGGGGCTCTGGCTTGTTATAGTGGGGATAAATGGGCGATCCATTTTGTTTTTGCTTCGGCGGGTAGCCGGCGGCCGGGTTTGGCGGGTTCGTCGGTGTAGCCCAAATACAGGAGGCCGATCATGTGGTCTTCTTCGTGGAGGCCGAGGTAGTCTTTCATGGCGGGGGCCAGGGTGACGCCGCCGGTGCTCCAGAGGACGGCGAGGCCGAGGGCTTCTGCGCCCAGGAGGATATTCTGGACTGCCGCTGCTGTGGCGCATATTTCTTCGAGCCCCGTTATGTTGGGGTTGGCGCCTCTTTGCATATATACGGCGATGAGGTGGGAGGCTTTGTCGCCGTTGTGTTGTTGTTTTTCGTATTTGGCTTCGTTGAATTTTTCGGGCGGGGTGTTTTGGCGGTATAGTTGGGCGTGCTGCTGGCAGAACTGCCGGACGGCGTCGCCGCTGTAAACGATGAACCGCCAGGGTTCGGTGTTGGCGTGTGTGGGCGCCCAGGTGGCGAGGGTGAGAAGTCGTTGAATCTGCTGATCGTCAATCTTTCTGCCGTTGAAAACGGCAGGTTTTGTGCTGCGCCGGCTGGTGATTATATCCTGTAATACGTTGAATTTATCCATGTAGTAAAAGTACGGAGAAAAAAAATTGGGGGCAACGGAAGCACGAGGCGAATGGGGGCGGAGGGCGAGAAGGAGAGAGCGGGGAATTAGTATATTCGTTGTATGACGTATGATTCTATTTTGCAGAATGTGGCGAGGCATATCCGGCTGGATGAGGTGGAGACGGGCAGGTTCGTATCGATGCTGGCGTACAGGGAGGTGCCGAAGAAGACGTTCCTTCTGAAGGAGGGGCAGCTTTGCAAGAGCATCAGCTATGTTCATTCCGGTGCGTTGAGGGCGTATTGTCTGGACAAGGATGGGAAGGAGTCGACGATCATGTTTGCGATCTCGGACTGGTGGATAACGGATATGTTCTGTTTTGTCAACGAGCGGCCGGCCATGATGAATGTCGAGGCGATCGAGGACAGCTGTGTATTTCAGCTGAGCAGGGATAACTGGGAGGGGTTGTTCGGGGAGGTGCCGGGGTTCGAGCGTTTTTTCAGGATACTAATGCAGAATGCCTATACGAGGGAGCAGCTCAGGGTGATGGAAAATCTTTCGTTGCCGGCGGAGGAGCGGTACGATAATTTCCTTAAGAAATATCCTCGAATTGCGGGGCAGGTGACGCAGAAGCAGATCGCGTCGTATCTGGGGATCACCCCGGAGTTCCTGAGCATGATCAGGAAGAATAAGAGCAGGCGGGCGATTTAGGTGTGGTGGAGGATCGTTTTCTTAAAGTAGTTGAAGTGTGTTGTCGCGGCGAAATACGTTCTTTACGAAAAAAATTATGCTCATACTTATTGCGGGTCCTTATAGAAGCGGGACCAATGACGATCCGGTATTGATGAGAGCCAATCTGGGCCGGCTGGAGGCCGTTGCGTTGCCATTGTTCAGGAAGGGGCATGTGCCGATGATCGGTGAGTGGGTGGCGTTGCCGTTGCTGGAGCGGGCGGGGTCTACGAGGCCGGGGGATGCGGCTTATGAGGAGATCCTGTATCCGGTGGCGCACCGGTTGCTGGAGAAGTGTGATGCGGTGTTCAGGATCGAGGGGGCGTCGAAGGGGGCGGATGAGGATGTGCGGATTGCGCGGGAGAGGGGTTTGCCGGTCTATTACCGGTTGGAGGATGTGCCGTGAGGGTGGTGGGGGATTAAGGCAACCGATTGGTTGCGGATGATTCGAGAAGATTTGGTTTGGGCGTCCGGGGGGAAAGTGGGTTTTTTTGAGGAAATGGAAGGTGGGCGTCCGGGCGGGGAGTTCGCATGAAGGAGAGGTGGCGGGAAGTCGATTTTTTCGTAACTTAAGTCGAAATACACTTGCCATGACTAGCTTTGACACCTCTCACGTCAAGAATATAGTCTTGCTTGGTCACGCCGGTTCTGGCAAGACCACTCTCACGGAGTGCATGCTCTACGAAGCGGGACTCACTACCCGGCGAGGCACCATCGAGGAAGGGAATACCACCAGCGATTTTTATGAGCTTGAGCAGCAAAGGGGGAACTCAATATTCTCCAAGCTCCTGCATACCCAGTGGCGGGGTTACAAGATCAATATTATGGATACGCCGGGTTATGACGATTTTGCAGGGGACGTGCTGGCGGCGTTGCGTGTCGCGGACACGGGTGTTCTGTTGTTGAACGCGAATTTTGGCGTGGAGGTGGGGGCCGACATCATATGGGACTATACTGAACGGTTCAGGACGCCGATGGTGCTGGCGGTCAATAAGCTGGACCAGGATAAGGCGGATTTTGACCGGACGGTGGCGCAGGCCCGGGATCATTTCGGCAATAATGTGGTCATTGTGCAATATCCGTTGAATCCAGGTCTGGGCTTTAATACGATCATCGATGTCCTTCAAATGACCCAGTACCGATTTCCCGTGGAAGGGGGGCGGCCGGAGAAGCTGCCCATCCAGGAGTCGGAAAGGGCGAAGGCCGATCTGCTTCATAAAGAGCTGATAGAGGCGATCGCGGGCAATGACGAGACCCTGATGGAGAAATATTTCGAGAAGGGCAATCTGGAGGAGAATGAGATGCGGCAGGGGCTAAAGAAGGCGATGATCAACCACGACCTCTTCCCTCTCTTCTGTCTTTCGGCCAAAAAGAATATGGGCAGCGGGCGGCTGATGGGTTTTATCGACAATATCTGTCCCGGTCCGGCTGATATGCCGCCACAGCGGACCCTTTCGGGGATGGATCTGCCTTGTGACCCGGAGGGGCCTCCGTGTCTGTTCGTTTATAAGATATTTTCCGAGAGTCATATCGGGGAGATGTCTTTTTTTAAAGTGTATTCCGGGACGATCAGGCCGGGTATGGAGCTGGAGAACGGGGCCGACGGCGTTATAGAAAAGATCAACCAGCTGTTTGTCGTGGAAGGCAGCAAGCGTATTCCTGTCAATGAGCTGTCTGCGGGGGATATCGGGGCTACTATCAAGCTGAAGCATACGCATGTCAACAATACTCTCCATGCTCCCGGAAAAGACCTCGAGCTGGCGCCCATCGAATTTCCTTCCCCTCTTATGAGCATTGCGATAGAATCTGCGCTGAAGGGCGATGAGGAGAAACTGGCCACGGCCATCCGCCAGGTCTGCGAGGAGGACCCAACGGTGCTGCTCGAGATGTCGCAGGAGCTGAAACAGACGATCATCCACTGTCAGGGTGAGCTGCATCTTTCGGTTATCAAATGGAAGCTGGAGCATTTTTCGAAGAACCTGCGCGCGAGCTTTAGCCGGCCGCGAATCCCTTATCGGGAGACGATACGCAAGCCGGTGCAGTCGAGCTACCGGCACAAGAAGCAGTCGGGGGGCGCGGGGCAGTTCGGGGAAGTGTATATGCAGGTCGAGCCCTGGTTTGAGGGAATGCCGGATCCGAAGGGTTTGTCGGTGCGGGGCCGTGATGAGTACCACCTTGACTGGGGCGGCAAGTTGGTCTTTTTGAATTGTATTGTTGGGGGAGCCATCGACCAGCGGTTTTTGCCTTCTATATTGAAGGGGGTAATGGACAAGATGCACGAAGGGCCGCTGACGGGGTCGCATGTGCGCGATGTGCGGGTGATCGTGTACGATGGCAAGATGCATCCGGTAGATTCCAATGATATCTCTTTTAAAATTGCCGGAATGATGGCCTTTAAACAGGCTTTTCAGCAGGCGGACCCCCAGATACTGGAACCCGTCTATACTGTTACGGTGCTATGTCCGGATGACCAGACCGGGAGTATCATCAGTGATCTGCAGACCCGCCGTGCGATCATGGAAGGCATGGATACGGAGGGTCATTTTACCAAGATCATAGCGAGGGTGCCTCTGGCGGAAATGCATGACTATTCTTCTTCTCTCCGGTCGATGACTCAGGGTCGCGCCAAGTTCAGGATGAAATTTCAGGAGTATGCGGCTGTTCCACCGGAAGTCCAGCGCCGATTGATCGACGAATACCACCGGGTTGCGGCGCACCAGGAAGCGTGAAATGAATGGGGGCACAGGACGTGTGAAATTAATGGGACCCCCCGGAACAGGTGAAATCAAAACTTCGGCATATGAAAAAGTATCGGTTACTGCTGCTGCTGCTGGTAAGCTCTTTTTCGTTAGCTGCCCAGCAAGCCGACTATAAGGTGATTTTTGACCTTACGAGCCGGGACACCCTCGATCAGAAGAACATCGTCCGGTGGCTGAAGGAGATCAGCGAAGGCAATCCGGGCGCGAAGATGGAAGTGGTTATGTATGGCAAGGGACTGGAATTGGTAGTGAAGGATAAGTCCTATGTATCGGAGGAGATCAACCGGCTGAGCGCGAATAAGAATATCTCTTTTAAGGTTTGTGCGATCGCGATGAAGAACAATAATATCGGCCGTGATCAGCTGCTTGCCGGCATCGACGTGGTCCCGGATGGGATCTATGAAATTATTTCGAAACAGAGGGAGGGATGGGGATATATCAAGGCTGCGAGGTGACGAGGATCCGTGGGTTACCCGGAGCTCAGCCTTTTTATGGGTGAGGCCAGCGCCGCCTTTATGATGTGGAAGCTGACCGTCGTGATAGTGACTAGTATCGAAAGGGCTCCGGCCGCCGCAAAGATCCAGCCCGATATTGGGGTTCGGTAGGCGTAGTCATCCAGCCATCTGGTCATCATCCACCAGGAAAGGGGCACAGCAATAGCGAAGGCCAGCAGGACGAGCCTGAGAAAATCCCGTGACAGCAGGAAGAACAATTGGGCAAGACTCGCGCCCAGCACTTTCCGCATGGCTATCTCTTTGCCGCGCTGCTCGACTGTATATGCGGAGAGGCCCAACAAGCCAAGACAGGAGATAGCGATGGCGAGGGTCGCGAAGATATGGCTGAGTCTACCGACCACTTCTTCGTTGCTGTATAGCCGTTGGTAGGCCTCGTCGGTGAACTGATAGCTGAAGGGAAACTGGGGATTGAACGCTTTGCATGTTTTTTCCAGGCTGGCAATGGCTCTTGCGCGCTGACCTGCGACGGTGCGAACCAGGATGCTGTTGCCTTCGGAAACGCCATAGGCGATCACCAGCGGGGCTATTGGATGGTGGAGGGAATTGAAGTGAAAGTCTTTGACCACGCCGATGATCGGTCCTTTTTTTCCCAGGCAGGTCAGCGATTGCCCGATGGGATTGCTGATGCCCATTCTGGCTACTGCCGATTCATTCAGCATATAGCCCGTGGTATCGGTCGGGAAATTTTTTGAGAAGTCCCGCCCTTCTTTTATCTGCAGCCGCATTGTCTTTGCGAGGTCGTATTCCGAATACATAATCGCGAAGGTTGGATGAGTTTGCGGAGTCTTGCCTTCCCAGCGAATATCGTTGATCCAGTAGTTCTCGGTCTGAACCGGTGACTGCGAAATTTCTGTCGCCTGCCGGATGCCCGGCATCTGTGTCAGCTGTTGTTTGAAGGCGGAGTAATTGTTAGTCAGGGCGCCTTCGAGTGGAATGGCAATAAGGTTTTCCCGGTCGAAGCCGAGGTTGGCGGCCTGTACGAATCTGATCTGTTTTGAAACGATAATGGTACCGATGATGAGCAGGGAGGAAAGGGTGAATTGGAAGATGACCAGCCCTTTGCGCAGGCGGCTGGTGCCTCCGCCTGGTCTAAGAGAACCTTTGAGCACCTTTACAGGGTTGAAGGAAGATAGGAAGAAGGCGGGGTAGCTGCCGGAGATCAATCCGGTGGTTATAGTGATCGCGGTCAGGGTCAGCCAGAAGGTCGGGGTGCCGATGGGCAGCTGCATTTGTTTGCCGGTGATGCTGTTGAAGTTTGGCAGGACTATCGCGACGATGCAGACGGACAGGATCACTGCGAGTGTCGCGAAGAGGATGGCTTCCCCGATGAATTGCAGGATCAGCGCGCTTTTTTGAGCGCCTGAGGTTTTTCGAATGCCGATCTCTTTAGCCCGTTGCAGGGAGCGGGCGGTGGTAAGATTCATGAAATTGACGCAGGCGATCAGCAGGATAAAGATGGCGATGAGGCTGAACAGCCAGAGGTATTCGATGCGGCCGCCTCCAATTTGGTGATTCTTGAAGGCGCCATTGAGGTAGGTCTCATCGAAGCGTTGCATGTCGAGCTCTGCGTGGTATCCGGCTGACTGTCGGGTATTCAGGTTGTCGAGGAAGTTTTTGATCCGGGTCCGGAACTGTGCGGGGTTGGCGTCTTTCCGTAGTTGGATCGTCGTATGGGGGGAGACGTTATTCCAGTCTTTTACCCAGTCGTTCTCTCTTTTGAAATAGTTCCAGTTGATGAGGTAGTCGAAGTGCAGGGATGAATTGGAGGGTATCTCAAAAACGGCGGAAACGGTGAAATTCTCTTTGTTCTCGAACCGGATGGATTTGCCGATGGCGTTTTCCGGGCTTTGGAAGAGGCTGCTGGCCAGCGTTTTGGATATTGAGATGCTATTGATCGTGCTGAGCGCTGTGGTTGCGTCGCCCTGGAGAAGGGGGAAGCTGAAAAGGTGGAAGAAGTCTTCGCTGGCGTATTCGCCTGTGGCCTTTATTATTTTATCGCCGACCCGGAAGGTGTTGAGGTTGTCCCAGGTGGAATAGCTGGCGGCGTATTTTATTTCGGGGAAGGTCTTCTTCATCTCCTCACCGAGCAGTCCGGGGGTTTCGTAACCGATGCCCATTTTGTCGTCGGCATAGGTACGCTGGATGATAGAATAAAGAGTGTTTTTGTTAGAGTGAAAACTATCTATGCTCCGCTCGTCCTTTATCCAGAGCAGGATCAGCAGGCTGCAGGTGATGCCCAGCGACAGGCCGAGGATGTTGATGGCTGAGAAGGTCGGGTTACGCCAGAGGTTGCGGAGAATAACTTTTAGGTAGTTGAGTATCATTATAGGATAGATCTTTTAAGATTGGACTCTAATATAGGAGAATTTAGGGATTGGATGCGAAAAGCCCCGCAATTTCTCGCGGGGCCTGTGATTTTATGTGGACCGTGAATTGCAGGCGGACCAGTGACTGGCAGGGGTTTGTTGATTGTTAAGCGGATTTATGGGGTTTGTAGTTTTTTCGGGTGTGGATGCTTAGGCCGATCACTGAAAGAAGGCCGATGATGCCGCTGCCGGCAAGCAATACCCGTCTGTTGCC
>JAFDYE010000170.1 GCA_018267585.1 Bacteroidota bacterium | reverse complement strand
GCCACTATATAGAATATTTGAAGTTCTTATACCTTCCGCTGCTGACGCCCGGGAACCACGAACCAAAGTCCGCTGCTCAAAGCCATAGACGGCCGCTGTACAACCATAGCTGTACAAGCGGGGGCAAATATACGGGGGAAAAAGCATTTATCCCACTCTAAATCAGCAAATCGCCCTCCCGCAGCGGGCCAGTACAGCCGCCCGCCGCGTGAACCAACACCCCGCCGTGAACCGCCAATGCCGCGGTCGATCCCGCCTGAGCCGGGCACGTCTCCAAAATCTACCCCTCTAGGGCAAAAAATCGTCAAAAAGGAACTTCTCCGGATTCGGCAAGGGCTTCCGGGGCATTTTCTCGTCCCGCATGGCGGTATTATAAACAAACGCCGCCAGAATGGTCGCCGCCTGCCTGAGGTCATCCATCAGCAAGTGATCGTAGTTGTCCATATTGGTATGGTGCGTGCGCGACTCATAGTCCAGCGGGTCCTGTATGAACTGAAACCCGGGGATGCCAACGGCGTCAAAGGACAGATGGTCGGTCGACCCCGTATTGTGCATGGAGACCGTAGATGCGCCCAGGTCGGCAAAGGGCAGCAGCCATTCTTTAAAGATCGGCACGACCTTTTCATTCCCCTGCGCAAAGACTCCTCTTATTTTGCCGGAACCGTTATCCAGATTATAGTACGCTGACACCTTCTCCTGTTCGGGCTTGAGCTTCATGTCCATCGGATCGCCGAAATGGTTCTTCACATAGTGGAAGGAACCAAGAAGGCCCTGCTCTTCCCCATCCCATAGCGCTATCCGGATGGTCCTCCGGGGCTGTACCCCGATGCTTTTCAGGATCCTTACGGCCTCCAAAGCCACGATACAGCCCGCGCCGTTGTCTGTAGCGCCCGTACCCGCTGTCCAGGAGTCCAGGTGACCGCCCAGCATAACCAGCTCTGACTTGAGGGTGGGGTCGGTCCCGGGAATCTCTCCCACGACATTATGTCCCGTCAGGTCATCGGTCTTTAGCCTGGTATCGCTCTGCAGTTCGAGTTGAACAGGCCTACCCTCTTCCAGCAGACGCATCACGCGAAGATAGTCTTCTTTCGCAACCACCAGCTCGGGAATAGCGGGCTGATCCTTTTTGCGATAGCCGATGAAGCT
>JAFDYE010000016.1 GCA_018267585.1 Bacteroidota bacterium | reverse complement strand
GATGTAAAATATTCGGCGGCCGTACTCCAATGGGACCAGGAAACCTATCTTCCACCCAAGGGCGCCGAATTCCGCGGCCGGCAGCTCGCAACCTTAGCAGAAATAGCCCACGAGTGGTTCATCGACCCCGTGCTGGGCCAGCTGTTACAGGAACTCCACGGACGCGGAGACCTCGACGACTCGCAGCGCCGCAACGTCGACCTCAGCCTCGAAGACTATGACAAACAAAAAAAGTTCACGCCCGCCTTCATCCGAAAATTGAGCGAGGCGACCTCGCGCAGCTTCCACAGCTGGCTGCAGGCAAGGAATGAGAACGCATTTACCCGCTTCAGGCCCGACCTCGACCAGCTGGTCCGGCTAAAAAAGGAAGAGGCGGAGCTCGCCGGCTACCAGCAGCATCCCTATAACGCCCTGCTCGATCAGTACGAGAAAGGAGCCACGATCACCCTCCTGGATAAAGTGTTTTCCGAGATACGCACACCGCTCAGAGACCTGCTGCAAACCATCGGCAGCCGGCCACAGGTAGACGATAGCTTTCTCCACGGTCAGTTCCCCAAACAGGAACAATGGGACTTCGGCATGCAGCTGATCCGTCAGCTGGGCTTTGACTTCGAAGCCGGCCGGCAGGACCTGTCCGAACACCCTTTCACTACCAACTTCAACAGCCGGGACGTCCGGATCACTACCCGCGTCGACGAGAATGATTTCAACCATATGACCTGGTCCTGCATTCACGAGACCGGTCACGCCCTGTACGAACAAGGCCTTCCGGCGGAGCAATACGGTCTTCCCCTGGGCGAATACGCCTCGCTGAGCATTCACGAGTCACAGTCGAGACTCTGGGAAAATAACATCGGTAGAAGCCTGTCCTGGTGGAAGACCATCTATCCGGGCCTCCAAAAGACCTTCCCCCGCCAGCTGAACGAAATCCCTACCGAACAGTTCTACAAAGGCATCAACAAGGTCCAGCCCTCTCTCATCCGCACCGAAGCCGATGAGGTCTCCTACCACTTCCACGTGATGATCAGGTACGAGCTCGAGAAAAAGCTGATCGGCGGCGAATTGCAGACCGGAGATATCCCCGCCTGGTGGAATGAGAATTATGCCACCTGGCTCGGCGTGACAGTACCCGACGACAAACGCGGCTGCCTCCAGGACGTCCACTGGAGCCACGGCAGCTTTGGGTATTTTCCGACCTATAGCCTTGGCAGCTTCT
>JAFDYE010000169.1 GCA_018267585.1 Bacteroidota bacterium | reverse complement strand
GCCACCCCCGCAGTCGGATTTACGATCCTGATGATCCCACTGCTGGATACGCTGAGAGTCTTTGGGATCCGGATACTCCACCGCCGTTCGCCTTTCAGTCCTGACAGAAACCACATCCACCACCTTTTGCTCGACCGGGGATTGTCCCATCGCACAATCACCTTGGTCCTGGTCGCGGTCAATGCCGTCATGATCGTCCTCGTCTTTATGGCCCGGTCGGTCAACTGTACGATCCTGCTGTTCTCCGTTTTTGCTATTTTCTTTGCCATGATCGCGGCTATCTATTACCTTATGCCGGCGCCGCGTCTCTTTGTGGCCAAGACGACCAAGGAGGAGAACGCCCAGCTCACCAAAGCTTCCCACCTGGTACCCCTGACCAAAGATTCTATACTGGAACAGAATAATTAGAGACCTATTTGTCAAATTTTCTCATTTGACGTAGGTTTGCAACGTTAGCCCACCCGTGGGCGACTTACCCAACCAGTTATAAATTCGTTGTCAACCAATTAGCTATGTCAGACGATCTGGAATTAATCCTGGAAGAAGCCAGGGACAGCATGAAAAAAGCAATCGGCCATCTTGAATCTGAACTAATTAAGATAAGGGCAGGAAAGGCTAACCCCCAGATGCTGGACGGGTTGACCGTCGACTACTATGGCAGCCCTACCGCGCTGAACCAGATCGGTAACGTATCCGCCATGGATGCCAGGACGCTTACTATCCAGCCCTGGGAAAAGAATATGCTCCAGCCCATCGAAAGAGCGATCATCAATGCCAATTTGGGCGTCACCCCCCAGAATGACGGCAATATTATCCGGCTTTTCATGCCCCCGCTGACAGAAGAAAGAAGAAAGGAGTTCGTCAAGCGGGCCGGCGGCGAAGGCGAACAAAGTAAAGTCGCTATCCGCAGTATCCGCCGGGAAGCCATAGAACAGATCAAAAAACTGCAAAAAGACGGGCTCAGTGAAGACGAGGCCAAAGACGCAGAAAAAGAGATCCAGGACATCACCGATAAGAATATCGCGCTGGTGGAAAAACACCTGACAGCGAAAGAAAAAGAGATCATGTCCGTCTGAACACGCTCCGCTACCCTGTTAACACACCTTGCTGACCACCTTCTCCGCGTGCCCCTGTCCGGTACGCCAATAAAGATCCTGGCCATTAACGAATACCTTTTGAATCCTGCAACCTGTCGCAAGCTTGCACAAACCAAAGAGGTATGGGAAAAAACAAACTAGGAGAAACAGACACACGCGCGCCAAAAGAATGGGACAAACAGGAGACGAAGAACAGACTGGTAGATATACTGGCAGAGCTGGACGAGCTGCAAAATCTTTTGTATGCGGAGTCCAAACATTCTCTTCTGATCGTCATCCAGGGCATGGATGCGGCCGGTAAGGACGGTCTCATCCGTAACGTCTTCGGCAGGCTGAACCCCCAGGGCGTGCTCGTAACTTCATTCAAGGCCCCGACTGCCGTTGAGCTGGCACACGATTTTCTGTGGCGAATACACGCCCATTCCCCGGCGAAAGGATATATCCAGATCTTTAACCGCAGTCAGTATGAAGACATCCTGGTCACCCGCGTACACAAATGGATCGACGATGACACGGCCTACAAAAGGATGAAGGCCATCAACCGCTGGGAACACCTGCTCAAAGAGCACAACAGCACCCATATCCTCAAATTCTATCTCCATATCTCGCCGGACGAGCAACGGCGGCGTCTGGACGAGCGGATAAAGAACCCGGCTAAACAATGGAAGTACAACGAAGACGACTATAAGGAAGCCAGGCTCTGGGATGACTACATGGAGATGTACGAGGACTGTTTCAGGCACTGCAACGAGGCCCCGTGGACGATCGTACCCGCCGACCAGAACTGGTATAAGGAATACATCGTCGCGACCACGGTAAGGGATACCCTGAAGGCCCTGAATATGCAATACCCGGGCCTGAAGAGGAAAGGACAGGAACAGGCGTAATTCTTTGGAGCAAATAACACTTAATAACTAAAACCGATCAATTATGGGACTAATGAAAGAGTTTAAAGCCTTCGCAATGCGGGGCAATGTCGTCGACCTCGCCGTTGGTGTTATTATTGGCGCCGCCTTTGGCAAGATCGTCGACTCTGCGGTCAATGACCTGATCATGCCGCTCGTGGGCAAGGTGGTCAAGGCCGATTTCTCTGCGGTATACATTCCCCTGAGCGAAAAAGTGCGTGCTGCCAAAGAAGCGAACCCTCAGCTGTCCCTCGAAGAAGGGAAAAAGCTGGGGCCGGTCTTTGCATACGGAAATTTCATCACTGTGTCCCTGAACTTCGTCATCCTTGCATTTATCATCTTTATGATGATCCGCCTGATCAACCGCCTCGAGCACAACACCCCCCCTCCTCCGCCCAAACCGGCAGAGCCCACGCCGACGGAAAAGCTCCTCATGGAGATCCGCGACGAGCTCAAGCAAAGGACTGCGTAAAAAAATGGTTATTTCAGTTGCCAGGCCTGGCCCTGGCAACTTTTTTGTTATGGTTCCGGACTAGACAAAGTCGGATCTTTGCCACAATTCAATCTGTAAATCAAACTGACGAGTTATGACGTATTTTAAGAGAACGCTTATCCTTCTGACCATTGCGACTGGTTCTATCACTGTCGTACATGCGCAAAACAGGATACAGCAGCTGCGGGACGAGGCCAACGGCGCCGTTATCGTAAAGGATCCCAATGACACGACAAAGATGACCTGGAAGACAGGGGGACTCTACAATCTGAATTTCAACCAGGCGGCGCTGAGCAACTGGTCCGCCGGTGGTGACAAATCGGCGCTTTCTCTTTCCACCCTGCTAAACCTCTACGCCTACTATAAGGATGGCCGCCGGTCCTGGGACAATACGCTTCTCCTCGCATACGGCATAACCAACACCACCAGTCTTGGCACGCGCAAGTCGGACGACCGGATGGACCTGGTGTCGAAATATGGCTACGACGTGGGCAAAAAATGGTACCTCAGCGCCCTGTTCAATTTCAGAAGCCAGTTCTCAGCGGGATACAACTACGTAGACCAGAACACAAAGGTGCTCACCTCCAATTTCCTCTCACCGGGCTATTTCCTGCTCTCCCTTGGTATGGACTATAAGCCCAACGACAATTTTTCCCTTTTTCTTTCTCCTCTGACCGCCCGCATGATCGTCGTGGGCAATGACTCGCTGGCCGGCGTCGGCGCCTTTGGTGTCGACTCGGGCAAACACTCCCGGTTCGAGCTCGGCGCATTCACCTCCATCAACTACAAGACCAACCTGAGCAAGACGGCCGTCTATACCGGCAGGCTGGACCTCTTTTCCAACTATCTGCGCCGCCCCCAGGACGTCACACTCTATATGACCAACATTCTGGCGGTCAAGGTGACCAGGCTCATCAGCATGAACCTTTCCGTCACGCTGATCTATGACAACGACATCAAGTCCGTTCACAGCGATGGCACTATCGGCGGCCCGGCCCTGCAGCTGCAGGAGATCATGGGTATCGGCCTGGCCTACGCGTTCGACAATAAAAAACGCCTGCCTCCCAAACCCGCACAATAACGTATGCCACCCGGCCCGCCGCCCCCGTGGGCGGGCCTCTTTTTGCAAACACGTGTCCAGGCTTCCCGGGAGTTATCCACGGGTAATCCCCGCGTGAGCAACTTGGGGAAAACCCTCTCCCCCTTTCCCGGAAATTGAGGTATTTTCGTTGGGTTATGACGAATTCCGAAACGTACCAGATTGTCTTACCTCAATTCGAAGGTCCTTTCGACCTCCTCCTCTTCTTCATCGAAAGGGACGAGCTGGACATCTATAATATACCCATCCATAGGATCATCCAGGATTTTCTCACCTATATCCATGGCCAGGAGCACCTGAATATCGAGCTTTCCAGCGAATTCATCCTCTTCGTCAGCACCCTCATGCGGATCAAGGCCAAGATGCTCCTGCCCCGCAAAGAGCTCGACGAGCAGGGCAACGAGATCGACCCCCGCCAGGAGCTGATCGACAAGCTGCTGGAATACAAACGATACAAGGAAGCGGCCGCTACCCTGGCCGAAATGGAAGCCATCCGCCAGCTGATGGTCAGAAGAGGCAACCTGCAGAAGGAAATGTCGCAGATCGGGGAAGAGTCCGGCGAAGGCACCGAGATACAGACCATCACCCTCTTCAAGCTGATGAAGACATTCGAGAAGGTGATGCAGCGGATCCAGCAGCGACAGAACAAACCCGTGCATACGGTTGTTCAATACAGCTATACGATGGAGAGCAGCAGGAAACATATCCTCTCCTCCGTCCGCGAGCAGCGCACCATGCCTTTCGACAAGATATTCGAGATCTGCCGCGACAGGCTCCAGGCGATCTTCCTCTTTTTGTCGATGCTCGAGCTGGTGCAGCTCAACTATATGAGCATCCTCGTCGGAGAAGGTCGCAACAATTTTATCGTAGAGTTCAACCCCGACCGGCCCGAAGACCCGATGGACAGCGGACTCTTCGAAGAGGGGGGCGGTGACGGCCCCAACGATGGCAGCGACAGGTCCTCCGACAACGGCGGCCTTTTCCCGGGCTATCTCGAGCCGTCCGCGAATTAGTTCTTGCAGGGTCGGCGGAGCCGGCCGGCGCGGTCCGAAACCGCGGCCCGGCCAGTAACAAAGGCAATAGGTTTTATGACCAATAAGTTTTACCCGGCCTCCGAGCGAGGTCATGTCAATTTCGGATGGCTCGACAGCCATCACTCTTTCAGCTTCGGAAATTGGCACGACAGGGAAAAGGTACAGTTTGGCGCTCTTCGCGTCCTCAACGACGACGTGGTCGTTGGCGGCGGCGGCTTTGACGCGCATCCCCACGAAAACATGGAGATCATCTCCCTTCCCCTCAAAGGCGCCCTCTCACACAAAGACAGCACCGGCACCGAAGGGTTTATCTATACTAACGACGTCCAGATCATGAGCGCCGGCAGCGGTATCAACCACTCCGAACAGAACGCCTCCCATTATGACGCCGTCCACTTCCTCCAGATATGGATATTCCCCAAACAGCCGAATATAAGACCCCGCCACGACCAGCGGACCTTCTACCCCGAAGGACGCCACAACCAGTGGCAGATCATCGTCAGCCCGCGGGCCGAAGACCACGCACTCTGGATCAACCAGGACGCCCGCCTCGCCCTCACCCATCTCAGCGAAAACAAGAGCCTGACCTATACCCCCGCCTTCCCCGGCAACGGCGTATACGTCTTCCTGCTGGAAGGCGCCGTAGACGTGAACGGCTTCCAACTCCAGCCAAGGGATGGCATCGGCCTCACAGAGATCGACGCCGTAACGCTGACCACCGCCGCCACGCCTGCAGACGTACTGGTTATCGAGGTGCCGATGTTTGCGTAACCATCTTGCCAGGCGTAACGAGTGTCTAACATAACTGCACATGCACATGATCATCGTGGCGGACGGCGCGGCAGCCGTGGTATCTTATCGTAGGAGAGGTGCAGCCTCGTCTTCAGGTGCGGTTCGATGAAGAGTTTGCCGATCGAGGGATTGGAGACAAGGTCGACTACGAGCGCGCGGGTACGGACGCTGTCGAAGATGAAATCTTTCTTTAAGTCCTGGGGAGTGATCTTCCGCAAAAGATTGTACTGCCAATACCCCTGCTCGCTACAAAAGCAGGGCTGGTCTTTCTCGCCGGGCCCCGGCTCTTCGCAAATTCCGTAGCCGAAAAGGAGGGGGTATTGTCGGTGGGCACCCCCGTCTTACTATCCAGGTAACAGAAAGAGAGGTCGAGCTTAGTGTGCTCATTGATGATAAAGCGTTCAAAAAACTTAACATTTGGTAAGGCAGGGACTGTGAAAAATCGACTAAATTTAATGTCCCATGAAATATACAAGCCTTGGCAATACCGGCCTTATCGTCTCCAGACTCTCATTTGGCGCCATGACCTTTGGCTCCCATCCCTCGATCACATCGGTCTATAAAGTGGACCAGGGCGACGCGGAAAAGATGGTTGGCAAAGCGCTCGACACTGGCATCAACTTCTTTGATACCGCAGATGGCTATGCTCTCGGCCAGTCCGAAGAGATGTTGGGTAAGATACTAAAACCCCACCGCAATGACGTGATAATCGCCACAAAACTGGGATTCCGCACCGGGGAGCCGGTCACGCAGGCTGGCCTTTCCAGGCGACATATCCTCTTCTCCTGCGAAGCGAGCCTGCGACGGCTCAATACCGACTATATCGATCTTTATATCCTGCACAAGGAGGATCCTTTTACTCCCCTCGAAGAAACACTCGCTGCGCTCAATGCCCTCGTCGAGGCCGGCAAGGTCCGTTATATCGGCTTCTCCAACTGGTCAGCCTGGAAGGCGGGGCTCGCCTGGCAGATGCAGAAGGATCTTGGCTGGGCTACATTCTGCAACGGGCAGATGAACTACTCGCTGGTGGGCCGCGAAGTGGAATACGACATAGTACCCTTTATGCAGCATGCCGGCATCGGCATGACGGTCTGGAGCCCGCTGGCCAGCGGATTCCTGAGCGGTAAATATACCAGGGAAAATCTAAAGGACCAGGACAACCGCCTTTCCGGTTTTGACCTGCTGCCTTTTGACAAGGAGTTTGGCTTTAAGGTGGTCGAAGCGATAAGAGGTATCGCGGCCGCGCACGACGCCAGCGTGGCGCAGGTGGCCCTGTCCTGGCTGCTTAGCAAGAAAGTGGTGTCCAGCATCATCGTAGGCGCAAGCAAGATGCACCAGCTGGAAGACAACCTCAAGGCAATAGAGGTGGAATTGACAACCGCCGAGCTACAGCAGCTGGACGAGCTGACGCAGCCGCATAATATCTACCCCCACTGGTTCAACCAGCAGCTGGTAGATCCGAAACACAAGGAAATTTTTCAGGGATCGATCCCGAATGAGAAAAAGGTATAGGACATATTATAACCGCCGCCTTTCATCATCATCACATTCATGAAAGCATAACAGGTGGTAAGCCGGTATTTTATTGGAGCATGCTGACGTTGATCTTGTCCTTCATCATCTCCCGCGCCACGGCGGCAATCGCCGGAGCATCATATCCGCATTCGTGCTGCAGCTCTTTGGGCGTGCCATGTTCGACGATACGGTCGGGGATACCCATGATCCTGACGGTGGCGTGATAGCCATGTGCCGCCTGAAACTCAAGAATGGCCGATCCAAATCCGCCGACGACCGTCCCGTCCTCAACGGTAATGATCCGGTCATAACGGCCAAAAACTTCGTGTAGCATCTCTTCATCCAGCGGCTTGACAAACCGCATGTCATAGTGCGCAGGGTCAAGGCCCTCCACCCGCAGCTCGCGGATCGCAGCCGTGACAAAGTTCCCGGGATGTCCCAGCGAGAGGATCGCAAGTTCTTTCCCGTCTTTTATTTTTCTGCCCTTTCCGACAGGTATCTCCTGCAGAGGAGTACGCCATTCCGGCATCACGCCCTCTCCGCGGGGATAGCGGATGACAAAGGGATATTCATTCGTGTCGAGCTGGGCGGTATACAACAGGTTCCGCAGCTCGCTCTCGTTCATGGGTGAGCTGACGATCATGTTGGGGATACAGCGCATATAGGGGATATCGTAGGCGCCGTGATGCGTTGCTCCGTCCTCTCCCACAAGACCGGCCCTGTCCAGGCAAAAGACCACGGGCAACTGCTGGATGGCTACGTCGTGTATCACCTGGTCATACGCCCTTTGCATAAAGGAAGAGTAGATGTTGCAGAATACCCGCATGCCCTGTGTGGCCATTCCAGCCGACAGCGTAACGGCATGCTGCTCACAAATGCCCACGTCAAAAGCACGGTCCGGCATCTTGTCCATCATGAACTTCAACGAAGACCCGCTGGGCATCGCCGGCGTGATCCCGAATATCTTTGGATTCTTCTCGGCCAGCTCGATCAACGTATGCCCGAAAACGTCCTGGTATTTGGGCGGCTGTGGAGAAGCAAACTGTTTCTTATAGATCTCGCCGGTTATCTTGTCGAACAGGCCGGGCGCATGCCATTTGGTCTGATCCTTCTCGGCCAGCGCGTAGCCCTTGCCTTTGACCGTGACGACGTGCAGCAGCTTGGGGCCGGGTATCTTCCGGAGGTCGGCGAGGGTGTCCACCAGCTTGGTAATATTATGCCCGTCGATGGGGCCGAAATACCGCAGGTTCAGCGCCTCGAAGAGATTGCTGCTGCGGCTGACGAAACCCTTGATGCTGTGTTCGATCTTGCTGGCCATCTCGCGGCTGAACTGGCTGCCGGGCAATTTACCGAGCGCCTTCCAGATATCGTCCTTGAGCTTGTTATAAGTGGTGGATGTGGTGATATCCGTGAGGTATTCCTTCAAGGCGCCGACGTTGGGATCGATGCTCATGCAGTTGTCGTTAAGGACGATGAGCATGTCGGTATCCGCCACGCCCGCGTGATTCATCCCTTCGAAGGCCAGGCCGGCCGTCATGGCGCCATCGCCGATGATAGCCACCGTCTTGCGATCCGTCTCGCCCTTGTATTTGGCGGCCATCGCCATACCGAGCGCCGCGCTGATGGAGGTCGAGGAGTGGCCTACGCCAAACGTATCATATTCGCTCTCTCCCCTTTTCGGGAAGCCGCTGAGCCCGTTATATTTTCTGTTGCTTGCGAATTGGTCGCGGCGACCGGTGAGGATCTTGTGCCCATAGGCCTGATGACCCACGTCCCAGACCAGCTGGTCATAGGGCGTGTTGAAGACATGGTGCAGAGCCACCGTCAGCTCGACAACGCCAAGGCTGGCGGCAAAATGACCACCGTGTACGCTCACCGTATCGATAATGTACTGACGGAGTTCTTCGGATAGCTGATGCAGCTGCTCCTTAGTTAACTTTTTAAGGTCTGCGGGGGAATTGACCGCCTTCAACAGCGGCCCCGGGGTAATTTCCATTCTTTCTCCTTTTGTTTGCGCCGGGCCAAAAGAGTCCGATCTATTTGTAAAAATACAATTTTTGAGCCGAACCCGCAAGGGCCGCCAATAAGCCGCCGGGAGCCCCCGGCCTGCGGTCAGCGGCTAAACATCAGTTAACAGGCAGAGGATGAGGCTCCGCCCGCCAAAACCGGACCGATGGCCTGCTTAAAATAGCCATTAGTACAAATTAAGGGGTATCGGCTCAGGGAAAACCCTAGCTTTGGCCATCACCGGAAGGTAAAACGGCCGGATACTTACTATTATGCCCAAAAGTGGAAGCAAATATTATTGGTGGTGCCAGATCGGCGGCTGGGCTTTTTTGGTTTTGATCCTCATATATGCAGCATTGACTACCTCCGTCGAGCAACGCGTCACCGAACAGCACATCTACAACGCGCTGATCGTTGCCGTCTCAGGGCTGATATCCACCCATATCTTCCGGGAGGTCATACGCAAACGGGGATGGATACAGCTGCCTGTCGACAAGGCCCTCCCCAAATTCCTGGTCGGGATACTCCTCACCTGCGTCGCCGGCAGCCTGCTCCGGATGGTTTTTGGCAGCGCCATCGGCGTCGGCGCCTCCCTGAAGACTGCCACTTTCACCGGCCGGCTGATCCCCATGATGGCCGAATACGGCCTGATGATCTTCCCCTGGACGCTGATCTACTATGTGTACCACTATATAGATAAGTATAGCAAGCAGCAGCTCGACACCCTCAAATTGGAAGCCCTCGTCAAGGAGCTCGAGCTCAAGACCATCAAAGCCCATATCAACCCCCATTTTATCTTCAACGCCCTCAACAGCATCCGAGCCCTCATCGACGAAAACCCCGTCCGCGCCCGTACCGCAGTCACCGAGCTGAGCAATATCCTCCGCAGCAGCATGCAGGCCGAGAAGCTGGAGACGGTGACCTTCGAAAAAGAGCTCAACATCGTAAAAGACTATCTCGCCCTCGAACATATCCGATTTGAAGACCGACTCCAGGTGGAATATGAGATCGACGAGGACACCCTCGATCAGCCCGTCCCGCCGATGATGCTGCAGACGCTGGTAGAGAACGCCATCAAACACGGCATCAGCCGGCAGGTTGACGGCGGCAAGGTCAAGATCGTCTCCGATTTCAAAGACAACTACCACGAACTGGTCATCCTCAACACCGGCGTTCTCAACGGCAACCGGAATAAAGACGGGTTCGGCCTGGCAAGCACCCAAAATCGGTTACAGATACTTTTCGGACAAAAAGCTAACTTTAATATCCGGGAGGTCAACGGGAACACCGTCGAAGCGCGTGTCCTGATCCCCGTCGACCTGACTAAATAACAGGAGGCCCGGAGGGAGCCCCCGCCAAATTTTAAATAACCCAACTATGATCAGAGCAGTAATCATCGATGACGAACGCCTTGCCAGAAACGAACTCAAAAAATTATTGCTCGACTTCCCCGAAATAGAGGTCATCGCCGAAGCCGCCAATGCCGCGGAAGGCATCGAAAAAGTGGACAGCCTCAACCCCGATCTTATCTTCCTCGATATCCAAATGCCCGGTAAGACCGGCTTCGATATGCTGGCCGAACTTGAACGCGCCCCCAATGTGATCTTTACCACCGCCTACGACGAATACGCGCTGAAGGCCTTCGAGGTGAATGCCCTGGACTATCTCCTCAAGCCGGTCGAGCCCAAACGCCTGGCCGACGCCCTGCAAAAATTACAGGTAGAAGAAGACAAAGACCCCATCTCCGACCACGCGATCTCCGTCAACCGCAGCATCCTCAACGAACACGACCAGGTATTCGTCAAGGACGGCGAACGCTGCTGGTTCGTGAAGCTCTCCGATATCCGGCTCTTCGAGAGCGTAGGCAACTATGCCAAGGTCTATTTCGGTCCCAACAAACCGCTCATCCTGAAATCGCTGAACGCCCTCGAAGAAAGGCTGGACGAAAAAGTCTTTTTCCGGGCTAACCGTAAACATATCGTCAACCTGCGGCTCATCGAGAAAATAGAGCCTTACTTCAACGGTGGCCTTCTGCTGGAAATGAAAGGCGGAGAAAAAATAGAGGTCAGCCGTCGCCAGACGGTCAAGTTCAAAGAAATGATGAGCTTATAGTCAAACCATGAAAATACGAACTGTTATTTTTCTCTTGTTGATCTCGGCAGGCAGTAGCTTGTCTGCGCAAAACTTTGATCCCGCTGCCGTAGAGAAAATAGAAAGGACGCTTTCCTCCGATGCCATGCAGGGCCGCGCCACTTTTACACCGGGTATCGAGAAAGCCGCCGACTACATCGGGACGCAATTCCGCCAGGCCGGTCTGAAGACGCTCGACGGCGGCTCCAGCTATCGCCAGCCTTTCACGATGCTGGCCACAAAGCCGGTCTCGGCCTCTGCTATCATTGACGGACAAACGCTGAGCGCAGACCACGTCGTCGTAGTCAGCGCGTCCCCGCAGATAAAGATCGATGACCACAGCGGCTTCGAAAAAGCGTATATCAGGGCGGGGGCGGCCTTTGGTCCGGAAGTCCTGAGATATATCAAGGCGAAGAAGAACACGCTGGTGCTCGTCGACAGCTCGTTCGCCAGATCTTTTCCGCGGCTGGCGCGCTTTACCCGCCAGCAGTTCAAATCCGATAATACCATCGTCTTCCTCCTGACCTCCGCCGATCCGGCCACCTATTCGATAACGGCAGAACAGGAGGTCACCGAACGGACGCTGGCCAACGTAGTAGGCATCCTCCCCGGAAATAGCAAAAAGAACGAATACGTTATCTTCTCCGGTCACTATGACCATCTCGGGATCGGCAAGCCGGACGATAAAGGCGACTCCATCTACAACGGCGCCAACGACGACGCCAGCGGCACCACCGCGGTCATCATGCTGGCGAGGTATTTTGCAAAGAAGAAGAACAACGCACGTACGCTGGTCTTCGCCACCTTTACCGCAGAAGAGATCGGCGAATTCGGCTCGGAATATTTCTCCAACCAGTTCGACCCCTCCAAAGTCATGGCGATGTTCAATATCGAGATGATCGGCACCGAAAGCAAGTGGGGGACAAACTCCGCCTATATCACCGGCTATGAGCGGACGGACATGGGGAAGATCCTCGAAAAGAATCTGAAGGGCTCCGGCTTTAGCTTCCATCCCGATCCCTATCCCCGGGAGAACCTGTTCTATCGTTCAGACAACGCCACTCTCGCAAAACAGGGAGTGCCCGCCCATACGATCTCTACTTCAAAAATGGATTCTGAAAAATACTATCATACAGCAGGCGACGAAATGAGCACGCTCGACATGAAGAACATGGCCGCCATCATCCGGTCAATCGCCATCAGCTCGAAGTCCATCGTCGACGGTAAGGACACGCCCAGCCGCGTAGACACCCAACAGCTGCGATAAAGTTTATGCTATGACTCAGCAGGCCGCCATCCAACGTTGCAGATCGCTCATTGAGGATTCGCTCGGCTGGGGTGATTCCGCCTCCTGGGCGAATGAAGATTTTGAGACGCTGAGCGAACGGCTGTTCGATGCGACGGGGGTGCGGCTCAGCGTTTCGACGCTAAAAAGGGTCTGGGGCAAAGTGAGATACGACAGCTCGCCGACGCTTGCGACCTTGAATGCCCTCGCCCGGTACGCGGGTTTTGAAGGATGGAGGGATCTTCTGCAGCGCTCACAGCCCGCCGAAATTCCCGTGGCTGCGCCGACGGCAGCTCCGCCGATGGGTGCGCCGATGAGTGCGCCGATCCCGGCGCCGGCGGCAGTCCCGACGGCAGCCCCAACCGCAGCCCCGCCGCCGGAGCCGGCAGTCAGGCCGGGGCCCCGCCGCAGGTACACCACCCGGATCATTGTCGTCTCCGCCACCATCGTCGCGGTAGTATCCTTGATCAGCGCACGCCTCGTCCACCACAGGTCTGTGATCATAGGCGCCCCGAGTTTTGCAGCGAGACGCACCTCCGAACAGCTGCCCAACTCGGTGGTCTTCGACTACGACGCTACTTCTTTTCATCCGAACTCGGTTATGATCCAGCAGTCCTGGGACCCCACCCGGCGGGAGTCCGTGGCCCCCGACGGCAGGCAACATACTTCTCTTTATTACAAGCCTGGTTATTTCCGTGCCAAGCTGGTCGTGGACAATGAAATAAAAATGCAGACCGACGTATTCATCCCCTCTGGTGGATGGAAGGGTATCGTAGATAAGGATCCGATCCCCATCTATCTGAAAGCGGGTGAGACAAAACAGGACTCCGGATGTCTTGGCGTTACGTCCGCCACGCTTCGCGAGAAGCTCGGCACCAGCGTATTCAGCGGCAGTTGGGTGGACTTCTGCAATATCCGCGAGTTCCCCGGCTTTACCGGCGAACAATTCTCGCTGGAGGCCACCGTCCGCAATACTTCGACAGTCGAAGAGTGTCTCTGCCGTAAGGTACAGATCATTATCCTGGGCAAGATTAGCGCCATCGTGATCCCGCTCTGCGACAAAGGATGCATCTCCGATATCGGTCTGTTCGCCGGCTCCAGGGGGATCAGCGGGAAAAATCACGACCTCAGCGCCTTTGGCTGCGACTTTACCCAGTGGCAGCGGCTGAAATGTACGGTTGACCATGGTCATTTTGAGATACAGCTCAACGGGAAGACGATCTACGAAGAAGAAAAAGTCCCTTCGATAGGCGACATCGTGGGGGTTCGCGTCGACTTCGAAGGGACCGGTATGGTCAGGCAGCTGGACCTCGCGGGTGGGCCATCGGGTCAGGACCTCGCCTCGGGTAATCCGCGGGAGGGAGCGGCGGGTAGTGCCCGGACAGGAGCCTCGGGTGATGCCCCGGGGGCGGCCTCGGGTAGTGCCCGGACAGAAGCCTCGGGTGCTGCCCGGACAGGAGCCGCTGGTAATCCCCCCACGGCAGCCGCGGGCCGGTTCGTCAATCTCCTAATGCTGCCATAATATCCTCTTGTACTCCAGCGGCACCGCCACCTCTCCACTCCTGGCAACGATCCTCGGCGTGTAGTCACCCGAGGGGCGGTTGTCCGGCACCGTTGCACTGAATTTTACCCACCCTTCCGCTTGTCCGGGCGAGGCCGTCATCTCCTGGCGGAAGAGCACACCACTCCCTTGCGCGCCTGCTACCACCTCGACCGACAGCGAGGCGGGATCCATCTTGTCGACGAACACCTCTGCCTCTATCCGGTGCTTCCCTTCTTCCGCGTGGTCGGTCACGGACATCTGGCCAAACCGGAGCCAGGGCCACTGCTGGTCCATCTCGCCTTTCCATTGCACGATCCGCCGCCCCACTTCGCTGTTATGAGCCGAACGCGTATGGTACAGCTCCATGGCGGGTATGTAGTATTTTTCTGTGTAGTCCCGGACGGTCCGGTTGGATGAGAAGGTCGGAGTGAGGCTCGACATGCTCTTCCGCACTCGGTCCACCCAGGTCTTCGGGATATTGTCGCCGTTGCGGCTGTAGAACTCCGGCGCCACCTGGCCTTCGATAATGGAGAAGAGCGCTTCCGCCTCTTGCTTGTCAAGCGCCGGATCATAGCCGTGCTCGAGTCCGTCACCCAACGCCCATCCGACCTCCGGCTTGTAGGCTTCGACCCACCATCCGTCGAGCTCGGAAAGGTTGAGGCCGCCGTTGACGAGAACTTTCATGCCGCTGGTACCGCTCGCTTCCCAGGGCCGCTGCGGGGTGTTGAGCCAGACGTCCATCCCGCCTACCAGGTGTGTGGCGAGCAGCATGTCGTAGTCTGGAAGGAACACGACGTGCGCGGAAAGGCCGGAATTGTGAATGTACTGTATCCATCTTCTGATCAGCTCGACTCCACCCTGATCGGTGGGCGGCGCCTTTCCGGCAATGACCAGCTGTACGGGCTGCTGATAGTTGGTCAGCAGTCTTGTGAGCCTGATGGGATCTTCCAGCAGCAGATCGGGCCGCTTGTAGGAGACAAACCGACGCGCGAACCCTATCGTCAGCACATTCGGATCGAACATCCGGCGTGCACTCTCGATCTGTTGCTCCGGCGCGCCATAGGCAGTGAGCATAGAGGCCGAACGCTGACGGATGTAGTTGATAAGACCGGTCCTCGCCTCGTTGCGCATGGCCCATATCCTTTCGTCGGACAGGCTCAGTATCGCCTGCTCGAATTGTTCTGTGGTTCCTTTCCAGCGATCCTTTCCGCTGGCGTCGGTCCACAGACGATCTGCGGCATCCGACTCCCAGCTGGGCATGTGCACGCCGTTGGTGATATGGGATACCGGCACTTCTTCCGTCGGCCAGCGCTGGAAGAGCGGTTCGAACAGGTGGCGGCTTACCCGGCCGTGCAGCTTGCTGACGCCATTCACCCATCTGCTGCCGTTCACGGCGAGATAGGCCATGTTGAACGGTTCGTAGGGATCGGAAGGGACGTGGCGACCCATGGCCAGCAGGGCATCCAGCGATATCCTGAGAGAGTGCTGCGCATAGTCGCCCAGATAGCGCGTCACCAGCGCCGGCTCGAAAAGGTCAAAGCCCGCTGCGACGGCGGTATGGGTTGTGAAGAGGTTGCCGGCCCGGGTGACGGCCATCGCGACGTCAAAGCTCTCGCCGGTCTTCTCCATATAGCTGCGTGCCCGTTCGAGCACGGCAAAGGCAGCGTGGCCTTCGTTGAGATGACAGACGTCCGGCTCGATGCCCAGGTGCTCCAGCAGCCTCCATCCGCCGATGCCCAGCACGAGCTCCTGCATGATGCGCATTTCCGAACCGCCGCCATAGGTCTCGCCGGTGATCTCCCGGTACTCCGGCAGATTGGCGGAGTCATTGGTGTCCAGCAGGAATAGCCGAACCCGGCCCACCCGGGCCTCCCAGGCCCTGATCCACAACGGACGGCCACGCATGAAGACCTCTATCCGCAGCCATTCCCCATTGGGCATCCGTAAGGGCGATATCGGCAGCTGGCCGGGATCGTTGAACGGCTTGTACGCCAGCTGTGAGCCGTATTCGTCGATATACTGCCGGAAATAGCCGCGCTGATAAAGCAGCCCGATACCGATGACCGGGACGCCCAGGTCGCTCGCCGACTTCAGCTGGTCGCCGGCGACATTGCCCAGACCGCCGACATAGATCGGAAGCGCCTCGCTGAGCATGAACTCCATGCTGAAATAGGCCACCGTCTTCAATGGCGTATCCGGGTAGGTCCTCTTTAGCCAGCTGACTTCCTCGTCCTCTTCTTCCTGTGCGCGGGTGAGGTCGTCCAGCCTTGCACGATAGGAAGGTGAGCTCAGCTGGCGTTGCAATTGTTCGCCCGAGACGGTTTGCAAAATGAGCCAGGGGTTGCGCGACTGTTCCCAGAGCGCCGGGTCCAGCGCCTCCCAGAGATCGTCCGCGGCATTGTTCCAGGACCAGCGCAGGTCCATCGCCAGGTTGGCCAGCTGCTCGAAGCCGTCTATCTCCATAATATGCGGGCTGCAGGCTATCGTACCATAGTGTTTCTTTGCCAGGTTCATAACCGGTATTTTTTTTACAGAATGAATTTTATTTTCCGATCGCTTTGTCGACTATCGTCTGTGCCTCTGCCAGAATTCGCCCGAGATGGTCTTTGCCATGAAAACTTTCCGCGTATATCTTGTAGATGTTTTCGGTGCCGGAAGGCCTCGCGGCAAACCATCCGTTGTCAGTGGTGATCTTCAGCCCGCCGATCGCCGCGCCATTCCCCGGCGCGGTGGTGAGCATGGCTTTTATCGGCTCGCCCGCCAGCTCTTTCTGGCTGATCTGTTCCGGCGAGAGCGCGGACAGCTGCTTCTTCTGTTCAGGGCTTGCAGCCGCGTCGATGCGGTCGTAGACGGGCTCGCCCAGCTGCTGCGTCAGTTGCGAATAGATCTCACCGGGATCCCGGCCGGTAGTCGCCATGATCTCGGCCGAAAGGAGGGCAGGGATAAATCCATCCTTGTCTGTCGTCCATACTTTGCCGTCACGACGCAGGAATGCCGCACCGGCGCTTTCCTCTCCTACGAACCCGAGACTGCCGTCGAGCAGTCCGTCGACAAACCATTTGAAGCCAACCGGCACTTCGTAGAGCTTGCGCCCGATGTGGTTCGACACGCGGTCGATCAACTGGCTGCTGACGAGGGTCTTCCCGACGGCCGCCTTGTCTCCCCAGCCCGGCCGGTGCCGGAAGAGATAGTCGATACATACGCAGAGATAGTGATTGGGAGGCAGCAGCCCAGCGCCACGGGTGACGATGCCGTGCCGGTCGTGGTCGGTGTCGCAGGCGAAGGCTATATCGTATTGCTCCCTCCGGTCGATAAGGCTCTTCATGGCAAAGGGCGAAGAGGGGTCCATCCTGATCCTGCCGTCGTGGTCCACGGTCATGAACCGGAAAGTGGGGTCCACGGTGGTATTGAGGACGGTGAGGTTCTTCAGGCCATACTTTTCTGCAATAGGCCCCCAGTAATGCACGCCTGCTCCGCCAAGCGGGTCTACCGCCAGACGGATCTCTGCGCCACGGATCGCGTCCATATCCAGTACATTGCCCAGGTCACCGATGTACGCGCCCAGGTAGTCGTAGGGGTGTGTGGTGGCAGCGCGCAGCGCCTTCTGAAGAGTCCAGCGATCAACCGCCTCGCCTCGCTCGAGGATGCCGTTGGCGGTATTCTCGATCCATTTGGTGATGACAGGCTCCGCCGGGCCGCCGTTCGGCGGGTTGTATTTAAACCCGCCATCGCCGGGCGGGTTATGGGAAGGCGTGATGATGATGCCGTCAGCCAGACCATCTGACCGACCCTTGTTGTATTGCAAAATGGCCAGGGAGACCGCCGGGGTGGGAGTGTACTCGGTGCCCGTGGCGATCATGACTTCGACGCCGTTGGCCGCCAGCACTTCGAGGGCCGTAGCCTGAGCCGGTGTCGACAGTGCGTGTGTGTCCATCCCGATGAAAAGAGGACCGTCGATTCCGTTCTGTCGCCGGTAAAGGCAGATAGCCTTCGTGATCGCGAGGATATGCGATTCGTTAAAGGAGTTGGTCAGCGAAGACCCGCGGTGTCCCGAAGTGCCAAAGCTTATACGCTGGTCGGCGACTGTAGGGTCGGGGACTCCGGTATAGTAGGCGGTGACGACGGCAGGAGTATTGATGAGCAGGGAGGGCGGGGGCGGATGGCCCGCTAAAGGATTTGGCTCCATATGTCTGAATTTATCGGATTATCGCGGGGTCACATCCCGCTGCCCGAAGTTCAGACAGTTTCGGCTAATAGCGTGTTACTTTTGGTGGGATTTAATGTAGATTTTATGTTAATGCCCCAAGGGCTGATATTTCTTCACCAGTCGTTTGGCCGTGATCAGCAGAAAGGGCATCAGCAGACAGCTGTATCCTACCCGGGACTCCATACCCGGATGGCGATCGCAAAGACAGCGCCGCTGAACAGTATCACCCGTTCGATCTCGAACTCTTTTTCAAGGGCGGGCGCATGTGGTTGGATGGGCATAGGCAGGTATGGTTTTAGTCTCTATAGTTGAGCGCGGGCTTGCGGTCACCGAGCAGCGCTTTGTACTGATAGTCGCCCCTGGCCTTTCGGAACTCTTCTTTTGCGCGGGCCACGAGTCCGGCGTCTGTGTACAGGTCAATGGCCGTCAGCGCCATCGTCTTGGCGGCGACCATCATTCCCTTGATCCCGATATCCGTCCCGCCGCAGGCGGTAGCCTGCCAGCTATGCGCCGGCGTCCCCGGCACCCAGGTAGCAGCGCGGAGCCCGACAGTAGGCACGGCATAGCTGACATCTCCCACGTCAGTCGATCCGCCGCCTGCGTCCTGTTCTGCCTTGAGCGGTTGCACCATGCCCGCAGTTCTGACCTCGGGAACAGCATAAGTGAACGTAGCCTGTATCCTGCGTCCGAACTGGACCTCGGCCGGGGTATAGGCCACGCCGCCTACCCGCAGGAGATTTTGTTGCATGTCCTCCGCCAGGGTACCGTTCAAAAGCAGGTCGTGCGTTCCCCCGATGATCTCGTAGTCGACGCTGGTCTGGGTGCCGAGCGCGGCGCCCTCAGCGGCCTTGACCACCCAGTCAAAGATGCGGACCACCTCTTCTTTTTTCGGATGACGGACATAATAATAGACCTCGGCAAAGTCCGGGACCACGTTGGGGGCCTTCCCGCCGTTGGTGATAACATAGTGGATGCGCGTTTCCTGCGGGATATGCTCCCGCATCATATTGACCATATAGTCCATGGCCTCGACACCATCCAGCGCCGACCGGCCTTTGTCTGGGGCCGCCGCAGCGTGAGCCGCCAGCCCGCGGTACCGGAATTTGGCGCTCTTGTTCGCCAGCGCGCTCGTCAGTGTCACCGCATTGTCCGAACCGGGATGCCAGTGGATCACGACATCCACGTCGCTGAAAAGACCCGCCCTGACCATATAGACCTTACCCGACCCGCCTTCCTCTGCCGGGCAGCCATATACGCGGATCGTGCCGCTGAGCTTTTTCTCTGCTATCAGGCGCCGCAGCTCGATCCCCGCAGCCACCGAGGCGGTACCGAAAAGATGGTGGCCGCAGCCGTGTCCGGCATTCTTTCCGTCGATGCCTGCCTTTTCCGGGACGGCCTGCTGCGCCAGCCCCGGCAGCGCGTCGAACTCGGCAAGTATCCCGATGACGGGGCTGCCCGAGCCATAGCTCGCGACAAACGCGGTGGGAATGTCGGCTACTCCCGCCTTCACCGTAAATCCATTGTCCGCAAGGGTCTTTTGAAGCAGCGCCGAACTCCTGACCTCCTTGTATCCTACTTCGGCATAGTCCCAGATCTGGAGGGCTATTTTTTTGTAGTCGTCATAACGGGACTGTATATCTCCGATCGTCCTGGTCTTTAGGGTGGTGTCCCCGGGCTGGGCGTATATGGTCCCGGGGCAGAGGCCGGGGGCGGCGGAACAGAACAGACTGACGAGAACGGCAGGGGAAAAGGTCAATTTCATATCGTAGCAGCTTTGGTACTACAATATAGATAAAAAAAGCCGGCAGGCTATTCAAATCTCCCCAGCACTTTCTTCATCTCCGCGGAGATGCGGTCATTCGACAGATTGCCGATGCTTCCTTCGTGGGTATGGTGCAGCTGTTTGTAGTCGTAGTGGAACTCTCCCTTGTCGATCAGGTTGCCGACCTGCTTGTAGGCCTCGCGGAAGGGGACGCCCTTGTTGACGAGGTCGTTGACGGCCTCTACGCTGAAGAGGTATTTGTAATTCGCGTCTTCCAGTATGCCGTCCCTGACCTGGATATTCGAGAGCATCAGCCGGGTCATCTGCAGACAGGCCTTGATCTCCTCTATCGCAGGGAAGAGGATCTCCTTTGTCAGCTGCATATCTCGGTGATAGCCGGAGGGAAGGTTGCCCGTCAGCAGCGTCAGCTCGTTCGGCGTGGACTGTATGCGGTTGCATTTGGCGCGTATGAGCTCGAACACGTCGGGGTTCTTTTTATGCGGCATGATGCTGCTGCCGGTGGTCAGCTCGGAGGGAAAGGAGATAAAGCCAAAGTTCTGGTTGATATACAGACAGCAGTCCATCGCCAGCTTGCTCAGCGTAGCGGCGACGGAAGCCAGGCCCATGGCGACGATCTTCTCGGTCTTGCCGCGGCTCATCTGCGCATAGACGGAGTTGTAGTTGAGCGTGCGGAAGTGCAGCAGGCGGGTCGTCATCTCCCGGTCGAGCGGGAAGCTGCTGCCGTAGCCCGCCCCGCTGCCCAGCGGGTTTTTGTTGGTGACCTGCCAGGCCGCCGCCAGTACCTCCAGGTCGTCGATCAGGCTCTCGGCATAGGCGCCAAACCACAGCCCGAAAGACGAGGGCATGGCGATCTGGAGGTGCGTATAGCCGGGAAGGAGCTTGTCCTTATATTGTTCGCTCAGCTGCATCAGCAGACCGAAGAGCTCGTTCACCTCGTCCTTTACCGCCTGCACCTGGGCGCGGAGATAGAGCTTGATGTCCACGGCGACCTGGTCGTTGCGGCTGCGTCCGCTGTGTATCTTCTTGCCGGCTTCGCCGATGCGTTCGGTCAGCATCCATTCGATCTGGGAGTGCACATCCTCTATGTCTTTGGCGATGGCGAAATGGCCTCCCCTGATCTCGCCGAGGATAGTATTAAGCCCCTCGTGGATAAGCTTCAGGTCTTCTTTGTCGAGCAGTCCAACCTTCGCCAGCATTTCCGTATGCGCCAGCGAGCCCAGCACGTCGTATTCGGCGAGCAGCACGTCGAACTCCTTGTCCCTTCCGACGGTAAAGGTCTCGATCAGGGCAGACGTACTGGTGTTCTCTTTGCTCCAAAGTTTGTTACCGCTCATAATCGTAAGTTGTATGCTTTAGTCAATATACTCTTTCACCTTTTTTGCGGCCGGCTGCACCAGCACGGGTGTCAGCAGGTCGATATAGCCCCTTATGCCTTCTCCGATCTCTTCTGTAAATATGAACTCGTCGGCTGTGTGGCTGCGGGCCGAGTCGCCGGGACCTGTCTTTAGCGCGGGGAAGGGCATCAGCGCCTTGTCCGATGTGGTCGGGCTGCCATAGCAGGTCCTGCCCAGGTCGAGCCCCGACAGCACCACGGGATGGTCCTGCGGAATGGAAGAGGACCGCATCCGGAGGCTCCGGGGGGTGACGTCGCAACCGACGTTCTCGCGGATGATCCCCAGCAGCTCCTCGAATGTATAGAGTTCGTTGACTCTCACGTCCACTACAAAATGACACTGGGAAGGAACGACGTTGTGCGCACGGTTGTCGGTATCAATAACGGTGACGCTCATCTTTACGGGACCCAGAAGACCGGAGACCTTTGGCGCGCGGTAGCTGCGGAACCATTCGATGTCCGCCAGCGCCTTGTAGATGGCATTGTCGCCCTCTTCGCGCGCCGCGTGCCCGGCCTTGCCCTGGCTTACGCAGTCCAGTACCAGCAGACCCTTTTCCGCCACGGCCAGCTGCATCTTCGTCGGCTCGCCTACTACGGCCCAGTCGATCCTGCCCAGCACGGGTAACAGCAGCTCGATGCCGTTGTGCCCCGAGATCTCTTCCTCTGCAGAGGCGGCCAGCACCAGGTTATGGGACAGCCCCTCCTCTTCATAGAAGTAAAGGAAGGTGGCGATCAGCGAGACCAGACAGCCCCCGGCGTCGTTGCTGCCGAGGCCGTAGAGCTTTCCGTCCTTTTCTATCGGCTGGAAAGGGTCCACCGTATAGGCCTTGTTGGGCTTTACCGTATCGTGGTGGGAGTTGAGCAGCAGGGTGGGTTTTGCGGCGTCGAAATGTCTGTTGCGGGCATATACGTTGTTCTGTAGCCGTTCGGCGGGTATATCTCTTGACCTCAGCCAGTCGGCGAGTAACTGCGCCGTCTGGTCTTCCTCCTTGCTGAATGAAGGAGTGGCGATCAGCTGCCTTAACAGTTCGGTCGCGTCGGAGATCAGTGTCTGGATATTGTCTTTACGCATGCGTTATAGTTGTTCCTGAAACACCGGATAGCAGGCGGGGCAGCTCTTCGGCCTTGCCGATGATCACTCTTGCAACCCCGCTGCGCAATGCGGCGAAGGCGTTGTCCAACTTAGGGATCATACCTGCAAAGATAGCCCCGCTGGCCTTTAGCTCCTCATAGTATGCCGGATGGATGCGGCCGATGACAGAGGATTCGTCTTCGGAATTCAGCAGGACGCCGCTCTTTTCAAAAGAATAGACCAGGCTCACTTCGAAGCTGGCGCTGAGCCCCCGGGCGAGTTCCTGTGCGATCGTGTCCGCATTGGTATTCAGGAGCTGCCCTTTCCCGTCGTGGGTGATAGGGGCGAAGACCAGTGTCTTGTCTAGCAACAGAAGACTGGTGAGCAGGCTGCTGTTCACCATGTCCACGTCCCCGACATAGCCATAGTCGATCGTAGCGTGTGTCCTTTTATGAGAGAGGATCGCGTTGCCGTCGGCGCCTGTAAGCCCGATGGCATCGCAACCACGGGCCTGTAAGCCCGCGACGATATTCTTGTTGATGGTCCCGGCATAGACCATGGTCACGATCTTCAAGGTCGCGGCGTCGGTGATGCGCCGCCCGTCGACCATCTGCTGCCGGACGCCGAGTCCTTCCGCGATCTTCGTAGCCAGCTTGCCGCCGCCGTGCACCAGGACCTTCTTGCCCGGCACGGCCGCAAACGTATCGAGAAAGGCGGCGAGCCTTGACTCGTCGTCGATGATATTGCCGCCAATTTTTATTATCGAAACCTGCATAGTTATTTTTTGTTGCGCAACAGCTCGGCCAGCACGGCCTGCGCCGCCCATACCCGGTTGGAAGCCTCCTGGGTGACGACGCTGTTGGGGCCGTCGAGGATCTCGTCGCTGAGCTCAACGTTGCGGCGCACCGGAAGACAGTGCATCACTTTCGCGTTGTTGGTCGGCTTCAGCTTTTCATTGGTCATCATCCACTCCGGGTCGTTGGTGTAGATCTTGCCGTAGTCGTTGTAGGTGCTCCAGTTCTTGACGTAGATAAAGTCGGCGTCCTTCAGCGCGGCGTCCTGGTCGTGGGTGATGGTCGCGCCTTCCGTGAATTTGGGATCGAGCTCGTAGTCCTCGGGGTGGGTGATGATGAAATCCGCCTTGCCCCAGGCGTTCACCCACTGGGCAAAGCTGTTGGGGACTGCCTGGGGGAGCGCTTTTACGTGCGGGGCCCATGTCAGGACAATCCTGGGCTTGCGGCCGGTGGCGGTCCCGGCCTTCCCGTCGCGAAGGACCTCGTTGATCGTGATGATATCGGTGAGGCTCTGCAGCGGGTGCAGGGTGCCGCTCTCCAGGCTCACCACGGGTATCCCCGAATACTTGATGAACTGGTTGATATATAGTTCGCTGTAGTCCTCTTCCTTGTTCTTCAGGGAAGGGAAGGTGCGGATGCAGAGGATGTCGAAATAATTGCCCATGATCGGGGCCGCGTCCTTCACGTGCTCGACCTTATTTCCGCTCATGATGGCCTCTTCCTCGAACTCGAGCGCCCAGCCTTCCTTGTCGACGTTAAAGACGATGGGCTCTGCGCCCAGATTCTGCGCCGCGATCTGCGTCGAGAGACGGGTGCGCATACTGGGGTTGAGGAACAGCATGCCGATGCGCTTGTTGGTGCCCAGCGTATGGTCTTTAAATGGATCTGCTTTGTAGGCCAGCGCCGACCGGACGAGGCCGTCGATGTCTTTTACGTCGTGAGCGGAAATAAAATTTTTCATGCTATGATTATTTAACTGCCTTTGCTGATGATTCCATCATTTGTATCTCTTCCTGCAGAGCCTCCATGAACTGGTCCGCGTCCTTCTTCCTCAAAGCCAGTGAGGGCAGCAGCCGGATGACGTTGGGCTTTGCCTCCCCCGTGAATATCCGCTGTTCGGTCAGCAGGTTCTTCCGCAGGTCTTTCAGGTTTTCGGGCAGGTCAAAGCCGATCATCAGCCCCTTGCCCCTGACCTTCTGAAGCTGTCTTATTTTCTTTAGCTGCGCCATCAGGTAATTACCCGTCTCTGCGGCATTGGCGATGAGGTTCTCCTGTTCGATGACTTCCAGCACGGCCAGGGCAGCGGCGCATGCCAGGTGGTTGCCACCGAAGGTCGTCCCCAGCATCCCGTATTTGGGCTTGATATGCGGGGCGATGATGATCCCTCCTACCGGGAAGCCATTGCCCATGCCCTTCGCCATGGTATAGATATCGGCATCGACGCCGGCATGGTCGTGGGAGAAGAACTTCCCGCTGCGGCCGTATCCGCACTGTACGCTGTCCGCAATGAACACGGCGTTGTGCTGCTGACAAAGCCGGCTGATCGTCTGCAGGAAGGACGCCGAGGCCTCGCGGATACCTCCTACGCCCTGGATACCCTCAACGATGACGGAGGATATCTCGTCGCCCTGCTTCTTAAAGCATTCTTCCAGTGCCTCTTCGTCGTTGAAAGGCAGGAATATCACATTGTCGGTCTGGTTGACGGGAGCAACAATAGCGGGATTGTCCGTGACAGCCACGGCCAGGGAGGTCCGGCCGTGAAAGGATTTCGAGAAGGCGATCACCTTCTTGCGGCCATTGTGGAAGGAAGCGAGCTTCAGTGCGTTCTCGTTGGCTTCGGCGCCCGAGTTACACATGAACAGCTGGTAGTCGGGCTTGCCCGAGACCTTTCCCAGCCGGGCAGCCAGCTCTTCCTGTAGAGGGATATGGACGGAGTTGGAGTAGAAGCCGACCTTGTGGAGCTGCTCGGTGACCCGCTGTACATAGTGCGGATGGGTATGTCCGATGGAAATGACGGCGTGGCCCCCGTAGAGGTCGAGGTATTGCTGTCCGTCGCCGTCCCAGACATAGGAGCCTTTTGCTTTGACAATGGTTATGTCGTTCAGCGGGTAAACATCGAATAATTTCATGATACTTTCTTTTATGACCGATGCCGGCTCAACCGGCGCGGCCGGTTTAAAATGCGTTCGCCTTGAGGTGCAGCCCTGTTGTCTCCTCAAAGCCAAAAAGCAGGTTCATATTCTGGACGGCCTGCCCCGAAGCACCCTTTAGCAGATTGTCGATAGCCGAATGGACCACCAGCTGGCGTCCTGCCTGTTCTATCTGGATAAGGCATTTATTGGTATTGACCACCTGCTTGAGCGCGATCGGCTTGCTGGTGACGATGGTGAAGGGATGGCCCTTATAGAAGTCTTCATAGAGCGCCAGCACTTCTTCAGGACTTTTCTCGCATCGCAGCTGGGAAGAGATGAAAATCCCGCGGGTAAAGTCTCCCCTCCAGGGAGTAAAATGTACTGCGGCGGCAGCGCCCTGCAGCTGCTGCAGCGACTGCCCCACTTCCTTCATGTGCTGGTGCGTCAGCGTCTTGTATGCCTGTATATTGTTGGCCCTCCAGGAGAAGTGTCCCGTCGAAGACAGCGACTGGCCGGCGCCGGTAGAGCCGGTGATCCCCGTGCTGTAGACGTCGTTCAGCAGACCGGCCTTGGCCAGCGGCAGCAGCCCCAGCTGTATGGCCGTGGCAAAGCACCCCGGATTCGCGATGGCGTTCGCCTGGCGGATATCTTCGCGATTGAGCTCGGGGAGACCGTAGACAAAGCTGTGTTCGCCCGTCTTCGGCCGCTCACCCCCGCTGTGCAGGCGAAAGTCCTGCGACAGGTCGATGATCAGGATGCCGTCCAGGGCCGGGCCGGACTCGTCAAGGAATTTTTTCGCCTCGCCGTGTCCCAGGCAGAGGAATACGACGTCGACGTCGCTATGCCATTCCGCATCGAATTTCAGGTCGGTATCGCCAAGGAGGTCTTCATGCACCTCATAGACCTTCTTACCTGCATTGCTCTTGCTGTGAATCCAACGGATATCCACGCCGGGGTGGTTGATCAGCAGCCGGATCATTTCTCCGCCCGCATAACCCGCTCCCCCTATAATGCCTGCTCTTACTTGTCTCATATATTTTCGTTTGAAATGTTCACTCTGTCCCCCGCCGTAGAGGGCTGGGAGGAAAGAATAAATTCCAGATCTTCTTCTGTGTCGTTAATTATCCTGTGACGAAGCAATGGTGGTATCTCCAGGCCCTGTTGTGCAGCCACCTTTGTGATACCCCCGCCGGTCTCGAAGGTCGCGGTCCCTTTTAAAATAAAGAAGAACTGCCGCGCCTTTTCGTGATAGTGCATCTCTTCCGAGGTGTGCGGCGGCATCTTCTCGAGCTTGACCGAAAGACCGGGCTGATCCACCATGTTCCATCCGTCGCAGCCTGCACCCCATACATAGTGTTTCAGGGGGTGCTGCCGGCTTACCGGGGTCATTTTGTTTCGTCGTTAACCTTGTGGAATATCGACGTCTGGTTGCCAAAGATGCGCGCAAATCCCTTTACGTCGTCGCCGGAGAAACCCTTGTTCATTTCACCGTAGCTGCCAAATTTGCTGCTCATCAGGTCGTGTGCGCTTTCGATGCCGGTCACCGTATAGCGATACGGTTGCAGGGTGACGAATACCTTGCCGCTGACCGTAGCCTGCGTGTCTTCCAGGAATTTTTCGATGTTGCGCATCGTGGGGTCGAGCATCTGGCCTTCGTGCAGCCAGTTGCCGTACCAGCTGCTCAGCTGGTCTTTCCAGTAGAGCTGCCACTTGGTCAATGTATGTTTTTCAAGAAGGTGGTGTGCCTTGATAATGATGATGGGGGCCGCGGCTTCGAATCCGACCCGGCCCTTGATGCCGATGATGGTGTCGCCGACGTGGATGTCGCGGCCTACGCCATAGGGCTGTGCGATGGACTGCAGCAGCTGAATGGCCTCGACGGGATTGTCAAAATGTTTGCCGTCGACGGCTTTCAGCTCGCCTTTTTCGAACTGCAGCTCGACCTGCCTCGTCCCCGTGGCGGTGACTTGCGTGGGCCATGCTTCTTCGGGCAGGTATTCTTTGGAGGTCAGGGTCTCTTTTCCGCCGACCGAGGTACCCCAAAGCCCTTTGTTGATGCTGTATTTCGCTTTCTCGGCGTTCATCTCGACGCCGTTCTCTTTGAGGAAGGAAATCTCCTGCTCGCGGCTGAGCTTCATGTCGCGGATGGGTGTGATGATCTCGACGCCGGGAAGCATGCTCTGGAAGACCATGTCAAAACGCACCTGGTCATTGCCCGCGCCGGTGCTGCCGTGTGCGACGGCCGAAGCTCCGACCTTCTTTACGTGGTTGGCGACGGCGATAGCCTGTACCATCCGCTCGGCGGAGACGCTCAGCGGGTAGGTCGCGTTCTTCAGGACGTTGCCGAAGACGAGGTATTTGATACAGCTCTCGTAGTATTCCTTCGTTACGTCGACGCACTCGAAGGACGCCACGCCCAGGCTTTTGGCGCGGTCGGCGATCTGCCCGATCTCCTCTTTACTGAACCCCCCGGTGTTGACCGTCAATGCATGTATCTCAAGACCTTTTACTTTTTTCAGATAAACCGCACAATAGGTAGTGTCCAATCCGCCGCTGTATGCTAATACGACTTTATTGCTCATGACCGATAGAAGGTTGTTTAGAAATTAAAAAAAGAATGGAAGAACGATCTGTGACGGAGGCCATTTCCACCGCCGCCGCCTTTGGAGGCGGTCTCATGGGGTTCGGGGTGGTGCTTGACAAAGGGGGCCAGCAGCTTCCACTGCTTGATGCGCATAAATCGCTCGTACAGCTTGGAGTGCTTCTTAAAGTCCTGCGTCGTCTCCTCAGGCTCGTAGTGGTCCTTGGGATCATAGAGCATGGCGGTGCACATACAGTTCTTCCGCTCTTTGCTCATCAGTATCTCGTAGTTGACACAGCTCTTGCAGCCCGCCCAGAAAGCGTCGTCCTGGGTCAGCTCGGAATAGGTGACGGGCTCGTAGCCCAGCTCTGAGTTGATCTTCATAACGGCCAGGCCGGTGGTCAGGCCGAATATCTTGGACTCGGGATAGGTCTTGCGGCTGAGCTCGAATATCTTCCGCTTGATCTGCTTGGCCAGCCCGCTCTTGCGGAAGACGGGGGAGACGATGAGTCCCGAATTGGCGACATACTCTCCGTGACTCCAGGTCTCGATATAGCAGAAGCCGGCCCAGACGCCGTCCTGGGTAAAGGCAATGACGGCTTTGCCTTGCCGCATCTTTTCCTTGATATAGTCAGGGCTCCGTTTGGCAATACCGGTACCCCTCGCTTTTGCCGAAGACTCCATCTCATCGACGATGATCTGTGCGAAATCCTGATGGGACTCGTTAGCGATGATTATCTGAAATTGTTGTTGTTCCATGTTCTAAAAAAAACGCTCTTAAAGGTGAATACGTGTCCATTTCTGGATGTGAAAGGATCAGTGGCCGGACAAAGGATTGTTCCGTCTACGACAGTGGTCGGTGTATAAGAAGAGTATCAACGTCGCACCCCAACGGGCGTGGAACGCCCGTGATTAAAATTAGCCCCGGCCAGGGTTGCAGGACACCCGCAATAATTAATAGCCGCCGGGCGAAGGGAAAAAACTGTGCTCAGAGGCGCAGCAAAAAACCCACGCTTATTGAAGGCGTGCAATATCACAAAGAAGCGTGATATGGGTGAGTTTTTTTTCATTTCAGAGTTGATGAAATTGTTGTAAATATTTTTACAACGCAAAGAAAGTCAATTTTTAGGATCATTAGGGCTTTATAATTAAATTTTATGTAAAATTTATAGTGAGGGCTTCCGACCCGTCGAGTCTAAAGGTTTGATTCACAAGGGCAAACCCTTTCGGGCCGGCCGCCCGCGGGATGGACCTCCTGTGCCCCGTGCTGCGGGGTCCCCGTCAGTGGCATCTTACCGGTATGCTCTTACCACCTCAGAGTCGCTATTCGCAGCCTGCTGCGGGAAAAAGGTTTTTCCCGGATCAATCTCCTCGGTCTGTCCATCGGCGTTGCCGCATAAAGATTACCCGAGCTGCCCGGACCGATCCGGTGGAGAGTCTAAGGATGGAATAGGGGGCCAGGGATGGGCAGGGCTACGGATGAAGCAGGGGGACCGAATGTACTGCGGCGGACATCTCCCGGATAAGCGAAGCGTCCTTTTCGATGGCGTTGCCGACGACGATGACGTCGGCGCCGGCTTTGCAGTTGAGATAGGCTTTTTCCGGTTCGCGGATACCGCCTCCTACGACCAGCGGAACTTCGATATGGCTGGCGACGGCGGCGATCATCTCTTCGCTGATGGCGTGGCGGGCACCACTGCCGGCGTCCATATAGATGAGCTTCATCCCGAGCATTTCCCCGGCCATTGCCGTGCAGAGCGCGATCTCATTCTTGTCGGCGGGGATGGGCGAGGCGTTGCTGATATAAGAGACGGTGGTCGGCGCGCCCCCGTCGATGACCATATAGCCTGTGGATATGATCTCCAGCCCGCTGCTCCTGACAGCCGGAGCAGAGATGACGTGCTGGCCGATAAGCAGCTCGGGATTCCGGCCCGAGATAAGAGACAGATAGAGCAATCCGTCGGCATAGCGCGATACCTGGGATGGCGTGCCCGGGAAAAGGATGACAGGAATGCTGCAGTGACTGCGGATATGCTGAACGACCTCGTCGAGATGGTTGGAGATGACGAGGCTTCCCCCAACCAGCAGATAGTCCACCTCCGCGCTGACGGCCAGTCTTGCCAACTCCTCCAGTCTTTTTGCATTCACATTGTCCGGATCGATCAGTACGGCGAAAGATTTCTGCCCCTTTCTTTTTTTTGTCAGCAGTGATTCATAAATAATTTGCTTCATTCGCTGTTGCCGTTGGGTTATGCAAAAATGCGAAAACTTTTCGGCTTTTTTAAGGGCCAATTGTTATCATGGCAAAATAATCTATGTAAACGATTATTCGCTAAGTTGCGGACAAATTCCCGGGAATGGAACCATTGACGATCATAGACAACCAGCAGAATCAGCAATTCGAGATATGGCTGGACGACGAGCGGGCCTATCTCGAATACCGTATAAAGGATGGGAATCTCGTGCTCATGCATACCGAAGTGCCGGATAGATTAGGCGGCAAGGGCATAGCTTCGGCCCTGGCCGCACACGCGTTTAACTATGCCCGTTCGCACAATATGCGGATCAAGGTCTATTGTCCTTTCGTAGCGACCTGGCTGAAGAAACATACCGAACAGAACGATATCGTCATCCCTACCGGACAGCACTCCCAGCCCGGAGATCACTGACCTTGCCGCGGCGTTCTGCGGTCTACAACCTTACATATGTGGCCAGCTGTACGATATGGTTATTCGTAGAGTTGGACCCGGCCCCGCTGATATACTGATTCATATAGCCCACTTCGACGTCGAACTGCTTGCACATGCGATAGCCTGCCGCGACGTAGGCTCTGTTCTGGTCGAAGGCCTTGCCGTTGACGGCCGAGGCGTCGCCTAAGTTCAGGAAGACCTCATTTTGCAGCGCGGCGAACCAGCCTTTGTCAAAGCTGCCCCGCGCCGGAGCCAGCGGAGCGACGCCGCGCGCAAAATAGCGGAGGCGGTGTGCATTGCGGTGCCCGTCGCGGACCAGCTGGCCGTTCTCCGGATGGTGTTTGGGCAGATAGCGCTGCTCAAGCCGGAGACGGTGCGTGAGTCTGGCTATCTCATGGTGATGTGCTCTTACCGGGTGCGTATACATTAGCTGCTCCCAGACACGGTGCTCGGGGAGGTAGCCTTCAACGCCGCCGGACATACGCTGCTGCGGGATATAGGCATAGCCGACCGTACCGCTAAATGTTGGTGTAAAATAAAGGTTGAGGCCTGGTCTTAGCAGCAGCGCATGCATCTGCCTGACCTGGTCTGTCGAACGCCACTGAACGTCGAAGTAGAAGCCAGTCCGGGAGGATAGCTTGTAGTTCTGGAAGGTCCCGGCCCAGCCGGCGAACTGCGTCTGGGAAAAAGCGGGGCTGGCGAGCCCTGCAAAAATTAATGTGCTGACAATCAGCAATTTGGTGTATTTGGTTAGCATACTCAAAGAGAAGAAATTAAGTCTAAACGTTTTGGTAAAATTGGTGTTATTAACAGGGGTATTTGGGTAATTCCTGTGGGTCCGACTTTTTATTCAGAGAGGCAATCAACGTCCAGTGCGTTTTTGGCGGTTTTTCCACAGATTTTTTGGTTGATGTGCGTAACAAAACGCTGGGATTTTGAAAATGAAAAAATACTTTCGTTAACCACCGACCCGCCGCAAAACTATTTTACAAAAATCTATTTTTCACCTAATTAAGGACCTGAATATGGCAACGAAAAAGCAATCTGTGAAGGGCTTGCAATTCTCCCGCCGCTTTACGAGGGACGACGTCAATGTGTTCGATCAGTTTAGTTATGACTATCGCAGTTCGGTGATCCGTAACCCCAGCGGCGAGGTGGTGTTTGAAATGAATAATGTCGAAGTCCCGTCGGGTTGGTCACAGATCGCTACCGATATTCTTGCCCAGAAATATTTCCGCAAGGCCGGCGTGCCTCAGCCGGACGGGTCCCTTGGTCGCGAGACCTCGGTCAGGCAGGTCGCGCACCGCATGGCCAACTGCTGGCGGGTATGGGGCGAACGCTATGGGTATTTCGCTTCCGAAAGGGACGCGCAGGTCTTTTATGAAGAGCTCGTATACAGTATCCTCGACCAGGCCTGCGTGCCTAACTCTCCTCAATGGTTCAATACCGGTCTGCACGAAAGCTATGGCATCACCGGCAAGCCCCAGGGACACTATTTCGTAGACGCCCATGACGGCGTGCTGAAGAAGTCCACTTCTGCCTACGAACGTCCCCAGCCTCACGCCTGTTTTATCCTCAGCGTCGAGGACGACCTCGTCAATGAAGGCGGTCTGATGGACCTCTGGGTCCGCGAAGCCCGCATCTTTAAATATGGTTCCGGCGTCGGCACCAACTTCTCCCACATTCGGGGTGAAGGCGAAAAGCTTAGCGGCGGCGGAACATCCAGCGGACTCATGAGCTTTTTGAAGATCGGTGACCGGGCCGCGGGCGCTATCAAGTCGGGGGGCACCACGCGCCGTGCGGCCAAAATGGTTTGTCTCGACCTCGACCACCCCGAAGTAATGGAATTCATCAACTGGAAGGTGGAGGAAGAGAAGAAGGTCGCCGCCCTTATCGCAGCCGGCTATCCGAGCGACTACGAGGGAGAAGCATATAAGACGGTCAGCGGGCAGAACTCCAATAACTCCATTCGCATCCCCAACAGCTTTTTCCACAAGCTGGAGAATGACGAGGACTGGGAGCTGACTGCGCGCCACGACGGCCGGATCATGAAGAGACTCCCCGCCCGTGAGGTATGGAACCAGATCGCCTATGCTGCCTGGCGTTGCGCCGATCCCGGTACGCAATACGATACCACGATCAACGAGTGGCATACCTGTCCCGCAGGCGGTCCGATCCGGGCCTCCAATCCATGCTCGGAATATATGTTCCTCGACAATACGGCCTGTAACCTGGCTTCGTTCAACCTTCGCCGATTCTATAACGAGAAGACGAACACGTTCGACGTCGAGAGCTTCGAATACATGACGCGTCTCTGGACGACGGTGCTCGAGATATCGGTCCTGATGGCTCAGTTCCCGTCCAGGGAAGTGGCGCAGCTGTCGTACGACTACCGGACCCTTGGTCTGGGCTATGCCAACCTCGGATCGATGCTGATGATCATGGGCATCCCTTATGACAGTGAAGAGGCTCGCGGCATTGCAGGGGCCATCACCGCGATCATGACCGGTATCGCCTACAAGACTTCCGCTGAAATGGCCGCGGTGCTCGGCGCCTTCCCCAGGTACGAGGACAACCGGGAAAGCATGCTCCGCGTCATGCGCAACCACCGCCTGGCTGCCTACGACGCCGACGAATACGAAGGACTGGAAACAAAGCCCCAGGGCCTCAAGGCGAAATACTGCCCCGACTACATGCTGAAAGCCGCTACCAAAGCCTGGGACGAGGCGGTGCAGCTCGGCGAGAAATATGGCTACCGCAATGCGCAGGCTACCGTTATCGCCCCCACCGGCACCATCGGCCTGGTGATGGACTGCGATACCACCGGCGTCGAACCCGACTTTGCGCTCGTAAAGTTCAAAAAGCTTTCAGGGGGCGGCTATTTCAAGATCATTAATCAGTCGGTGCCTACGGCCCTGAAGAATCTCGGCTACAGCGACAGGCAGATCGACACCATCGTCAAGTACGCAGTGGGATCCGGGACCTTTGCGGGCGCCCCCCATATCAATCACCAGACGCTGAGCGAGAAAGGATTTATTGCAGAAGAGATCAAAAAGCTGGACGCCGCGGTCGGCTCTGCCTTCGAGATCGGCTTCGTCTTTAACGTTTACACGCTGGGAGAAGAGTGTCTCCAGCGCCTGGGCTTCAAGCCGTCCCAGTACTACAATTTCGAATGGAGCCTGCTCGAAGCGCTGGGCTTCTCCGACGAAGAGATCGAGGCTGCGAACGACTATGTCTGTGGTACGATGACCGTAGAAGGCGCACCGTATCTGCAGGAAGAGCACCTCGCCGTCTTCGACTGCGCCAACAAATGCGGTAAGAAAGGACAGCGCTATATCCACGCCCACGGCCATATCCGGATGATGGGCGCCACACAGCCCTTTATCAGCGGGGCCATTTCCAAGACGATCAACCTCCCCAACGAGGCAACCGTCGAAGAGATCGCCGACGCCTATATGCTCAGCTGGCAGTTGGCGCTGAAGGCGTGCGCGCTGTACCGCGACGGATCAAAGCTGTCGCAGCCGCTCAGCACGAAATCCGACAAGAAGAAGAAAGACGCCGAGCCCGAAAAAGAAGCCGCCGAACCCGCGGCGGATGCTACGACCTCGCCCGTTGCCGAGACCCATATCGTCGACCTCAGCAAGCTGACCGTGCACGAGCTCCTCGAAGAGGTGCAAAAACGTGTTCAGGCATCACCCGACACCAAGCTCAAGCGCGCCCTGGCGACCATCGTCGAGCGCCGCACACTGCCGGCCAAACGGCGCGGCTTTACCCAAAAGGCAAAGATCAACGGCCAGGCCATATTCCTGCGCACGGGTGAGTATAGCGACGGCACCGTAGGGGAGATATTCATCGACATGGCCAAGGAAGGAGCTACGATGAGGAGCATGCTCAACTGTTTTGCGATCTCTATTTCGATCGGTCTGCAATATGGCGTACCGCTGGAAGAGTTCGTGGAGAAGTTTGTGTTCACCCGATTTGAGCCGAGTGGTATGGTCGACCACCCGAATATCAAGAGCACGACGTCGATAGTGGACTTTATCTTCCGGTCGCTGGCATATGAATATCTCAATCGCACGGACCTCGTCCACGTCCTCGACCGGCCGGAAGTTGGCAACACCGGCAACGATGACTGGGACCTGCCTGCCGAATCAGAGAGAAAAGGCCCTGAGCTTAGCGACGTACGTGTCGTAGCAAAAGCCGGCGGCGTCAATGGTGTTCAGGCGTCCGGTAATGGTTCCCAGGCGCCCACCCAGGCTAATTCCCGGGCCGCACGCGCGGCGGCAGCTACTTCGCTACACCGGTCGGATAATGGGCTGGACGCGGTGAACGCGGCGGCACGCAGCATGCAAAGCGACGCCCCGGCCTGCAATACCTGCGGGCATATCACTATCCGCAGCGGCACCTGCTACAAATGCCTCAATTGCGGCAACAGCATGGGCTGCAGCTGATCACACTTGTCTTTAAGGACGGTATTAACCATAATTCAGTTCCTCCATATTGATGGGGGAATTTTTTTGTACCCGGTTCATGAGCCCCGGATCGCCGACGATCACTAAACCACTTGATAATCAAATTATTATAGAGGAATAAGCGTCCGGCGGCGAAATTGTCCCCTTGCTATCTTACTGCAAAAAATATGGTTATATTTTATAGCCCTCCCGTAGTATCTTTCCCTAGAATTCACCGGGATAACACTTATATGATCTCTCGGAATAATTTAAGCCGGCTTTTGTCGTTGATATCCATATAACCCTAAAATTGAAAAACAACATGAAACGTATCCTGGTAGCAACAATTGTGGTCCTTACTTCGATCACTTTATTTTCTTGCAGTCATAGCGTTACACCCGGAGAAGCAGCCAGCCATCACTATGGTCATTGCCGCGACGTTCGCTAGTCAATGACCTACAAAATAGAGGTTTAGGGCAAACTTAATTTTTGGGCCATCTGCTATGCAGGTGGCTTTTTTAGCTATTTTCGCCCTAATGACTATTCAATTTGGCTACGACAAGAAGCAAGTGCTCGATGGCCTGCGGGGACATTTTTTCGGGAGGCCTGAGATCAGGATCATGGCTATCATTATTAATGTTTTTGCGATCCTTTCTGCTGTCCTGTTCTACCTAAAGAGGATACAGCCGTTGCCATTTCTGGTCTTCGCTTTACTCTGGATCGTGCTATGGATCTCCATCCGGCGCATCCTGCCGCTGAGCATCTACAGAAGGTCTGCCACTTTCCAGGATACGTTCACGCTGACCCTTGAAGACAAAGGGATACTCCTGCAGACAAAGAAAGGGAGCCAGCTGTGGAGCTGGGGTGACTTTAGCGGATTCAAAGAAACGGCCTATTTCTTTCACGTCTATTTCAATGCCCGGTCCTTCTTTTTGATCCCCAAGGATTCCTTTAAGGATATTACCGAGATACAGGATGCGCGCAAACTTCTGAAGGAAAGAATCAAGGGGTAGGCCATCCCGCCGGTCGGTTCGCGCCAGGGGGCTGGTGGTTCGCGCAGGACGAGGGCCCGCTCACTTCGGCTTGTACTTCGCCTCGTCAAAGATGGTCCTCGCGGGAATGTGCATCAGCTCGGCTACGGGCATATCCTTATGCATATCCGCATATTTCTTCACGATCTGCCATCCGACCCAGGTCCCGATATTTCCCGGCGAAGCATCCGGCATACCCAGCGTTTTGGGATTTTCGCCGATATAGTTCTTGATAATGTCGGGGTCGGCCGTATAGAGATCGTTTTGAAGGAAAAAGCCCCAGATGCTCACCTCATTGGCGGCGCACCATTTCAGCTGCGCCTGCGTATAGCCGGTGACGATGCTGTCCGGCGCATCGGGCTGAAGCTTGCCGCCCAGCCACCAATAGCGGCCCTTGACGATCATCTGTTCGATCAGCGGCCTGCCGTCGCTGCTATCCGGGCATACGTCTTCCGACAGATTGCGTAGACAGTTGGCCGTGATATATTCCGGCTCGAACTTTCTCGAGATATACTGCGGGTACATATCCTGACCCTGGGGGGAGAGATAGTAGGAGAAATTCCGCCCCGCATAGGATTGCAGACCGATGGCAAGCGCGTGTGCCGTGAGGGCGATGCCGGGACCGTCGAACGGACCGATGAATGCCACCGTCTTTTCAGGCAGACGATACTGTGGGAAATAATATTTTATGTATTTGAATCCCAGTGTGAGCTCTTTTTCCAGCCAGCCCAGGTCCTTATAGCGGGCCTCGATCGAGTCCCTGACGGGCAGGTAGGTGGTGAGGAACTGACGGGACGCGACGAACGCCATATGGCTCGTGTCGGACAGTGGTCCGGCGCCGAGGATATTACCGACAAAATCACCCGTGAACCATGGATACTGCCGGCTGAGGCGGTAGAGCCCGGGGACAATATTGTTGGTGTCGAGCGAAAAGAAGGCGGTATCGTAACGTTCGATGCGGACGTCCCCCACGTTGAGGGACCCCAGGTCGGGTCGGCCATTCCTGTTGCCACAGGCGGTGAAGGCAAGGAGAAGGGCAAATAGCGCTAAATATTTCATTGCATCGGTATAACGGCAAACATGTCAGTGGATTGTATGGGCCTTCGCCCAAAGATCCGTATTTAACGTAACTTTACGTCCATGAAGATCGCACTGGCCCAACAGAATTATCACGTCGGCAATTTCGAAGAGAACACCCGCAAGATACTCGAAGGCATCCGTCAGGCGAAGGACGCAGGAGCCGACCTGGTCGTCTTCTCCGAACTGTGTGTCTGCGGCTACCCGCCCCGGGACTTTCTTGAGTTCGAAGATTTTATCGCACAGTGTTATGCCGCCATCGACCGCATCCGCGAGCACGCGGATACTATCGGGGTCATCGTCGGCGGCCCCGCGCGCAATCCCGCAAAAGAGGGGAAGGACCTCTTCAACGCCGCCTGGCTACTCTACGAGAAGGAGATAAAAGGCGTCGCCCATAAGACCTGTCTTCCGACATACGACGTCTTTGACGAATACCGTTATTTCGAGCCCGCCTGGCAGTGGCAGGTCATCCCTTTCAAAGGCAAGAAGATAGCCCTTACGATCTGCGAAGACATCTGGAACCTGGGCGATAATCCGCTGTACCGGGTCTGCCCGATGGACCAGCTGATGAAACAGCATCCCGACCTGATGATCAATATCTCTGCCTCTCCATTCGACTACGACCACGACGACGACCGGAAAGAGGTCGTCCGTCAGAACGTGCTGAAATACCGGCTGCCGATGTACTATTGTAATGCCGTAGGGTCCCAGACGGAGATCGTCTTTGACGGAGGCACCGTCGTATACGACAGCCACGGCAACCTGGTGAAGGAGATGAAGTATTTTGAAGAGGACTTTGCCGTGGTAGAGCTGCCGCATCCCGTACCGCCTCTCTATGAAGAGCTGTTGCCGGGGCTGTCGATAGCCGTCGAGCACAATAAGCCCGACGAGGAAGAAGAGGCTTCGATGCATGACGCAGGGACGACGACCCAGGCTGCGCCCCAGCCTACGACCCTTACGACGGGCCACCCCGATCGTCCTGCGGATATCTTCGACAAGGATATGCGCGTCTCCCGCGTTTCGGACCCCGACAAGATACTCGGATATCTCACCCGCGAAGACAATATCGCCCAGATATACAGCGCCCTTATCCTGGGCATCCGGGACTATTTCTCCAAGATGGGCTTTGCAAAAGCCATCATCGCCAGCAGCGGCGGCATCGACAGCGCCGTAACCCTTGCGCTCGCGTGCGAGGCGCTGGGACGTGACAACGTACGCGCCATCCTGCTGCCGTCGGAGTTCTCGACGTCGCATTCCGTCAGCGACGCCGAAAGGCTGTCGCGAAACCTGGGCAACCCTTACGATATCATCCCCATCCGAGAGGTATATGATGCGCTGGTGCATACGCTGGCACCCGTCTTCAAGGATACGCCATTCGGCCTGGCTGAAGAGAACCTGCAGAGCCGTACCCGCGGGAATATTGTGATGGGTCTTGCCAATAAGTTCGGCTATGTCATGCTAAATACCTCCAATAAAAGCGAGCTGTCCACGGGCTATGGTACGTTGTACGGCGACATGGCCGGCGGTCTCAGCGTGCTGGGCGATGTCTATAAAGGACAGGTATATGCGCTGGCGCGTTTTATCAACCGCAGAGGCGAGGTCATCCCCGTCAATATTCTCGAGAAGGCGCCTTCCGCCGAGCTTCGCCCTGGTCAGAAGGACAGCGACAGCCTGCCCGAATACGACGTGCTGGACAAGGTGCTTTATCAGTATATCGAAAGGAGACAGGGGCCAAAAGAGATCGTTGCGATGGGTATCGGGGAGACGGTGGTGAGACGAATATTGCGCTTGGTGAATACCAGCGAGTACAAGCGGAATCAGTTCTGTCCGATCATAAGGGTAAGCTGCAAGGCCTTTGGAGTTGGCCGCCGCATGCCGATAGTGGGGAAATATTTGTCGTAGGAGATTACCTGCTCAGCACGATCACATACCTCGTGTTCGATCCGCCTAATTTCTGGTCGGCATACATCTCGAGGCGATGCCGGGTGAGCGTCCGGACCCTGTAGTACTGATCCTGAAAATAAATAGTGCTGTCGTGATTCTGGAAGGCCCACATAAAGGGGAAGCCCTCTTTCTTTGACTCCATCTGGGAGTAGCCAGTGCCATCTTTCCGGAAGACGATCATGTTGTCCTTTTCGCTGCCCGCGATACGTGGATCAAGCGCATCAAAGATGCCATCATCATTGGAGTCAAAACCTGCCTTTTCGTATTTCCATGGATTCGCCGTCAGCAGATCAAGATCTTTACCCGAGGGGCTCTTGTCCGAACAGCCGGTCAGCAATGATCCGGCCAGGAGGGAGAGTATGGTCAATTTAACAGGCATTCTCACTAAGGTTACGGTTAGACTGAAAGAAAGGTTGTCCGGTTTAATAACCAAACGGCAATCGACGCATAATTATTGCTTATATATATAATTAAAATTATATTAAAAGATTGTTGGGGACACGGATGTGGGAGGTTTATAAAATTGGCAAGCAACTTGCCTCATAAAAATTCTTATTTTTAACCCCTAGCTGGATTAGTCCAGTGTGTTTCACCAGGTTTAATTATCAGAAAATATGCTTTATACAGCAGAAGATATCAGACAGCTAAACAATAAGATCCAATACCAGGCTGCCTTCATCGACAGGCTCAGAGACGAGGTCGGCCGTGTCATCATCGGCCAGCACCATATGCTGGACCGCCTGCTCATCGGTCTGCTAAGCAACGGGCACGTCTTGCTGGAGGGTGTCCCGGGTCTTGCTAAGACATTGACCATTAAATCGTTATCGCAGGCCATCCATGCAAAGTTCAGCCGGATACAGTTCACGCCTGACCTGTTGCCCGCCGACGTCATCGGAACGATGATCTACAATCAGCAGAAACATGAGTTTGTGGTGCGCAGGGGTCCCATTTTTGCCAACTTCGTGCTGGCGGACGAGATCAACCGTGCCCCGGCGAAGGTGCAGAGCGCCCTGCTCGAAGCCATGCAGGAGAGGCAGGTGACCCTGGGCGACACCAGCTACAAACTGGAGGAGCCCTTCCTGGTCCTCGCGACGCAGAACCCTCTTGAACAGGAGGGTACCTATCCGCTGCCGGAAGCCCAGCAGGACCGCTTTATCATGAAGGTTGTCGTCGACTATCCGACCAAACAGGAGGAGCAGCTGATCATCCGCCAGAACGTGCAGGGCGTCCAGAATGTACAGGTCGAACAGGTCGTCTCCATGCAGGAGATCATGCAGGCCAAGGACCTGGCCCGCCAGATATATATGGATGAAAAGGTGGAACACTATATTCTCGATATCGTTTTTGCGACGAGGACGCCGGAGAAATACAAGCTGGATAAGCTGAAGCCTCTCATCGCCTATGGCGGCAGCCCGCGGGCCAGCATCAACCTTGCGCTTGCGGCAAAGGCCAACGCCTTTTTGAACAAGCGGGGTTATGTCATTCCCGAAGATGTCCGCTCGATCTCCAAAGATGTCCTGCGTCATCGTATCGGGCTGACTTACGAGGCCGAGGCCGAGAACGTCAACGTCGAGCACGTTATCGAAGAGGTCCTGAAAGTCATTCCTATACCATAACTGAACGGAGTTCAGTTCGCGGACGTCCGCCTGGCGGCGGCCGCAGACGAAGATGATATTGAAGGAAAAAATTATTTTTGGACAATTTTTTCCGAAAATTTAACTGAACGGAGTTCAGTTCGCGGACGTCCGCCTGGCGGCGGCCGCAGACGAAGATGATATTGAAGGAAAAAATTATTTTTGGACAATTTTTTCCGAAATTTTAACTGAACGTAGCCGAGCATGCTCACTACTGCCGAAATATTAAAGAGGGTAAGGGAGTTGGAGATCAAGAGCAAAAGGCTCACCCGCCACCTATTTACCGGAGAATACCACAGCGCTTTCAAGGGAAGAGGAATGAGCTTCCGGGAAGTGAGGGAGTATGCGGCGGGAGATGATATCCGGTTCATCGACTGGAATGTCAGCGCCCGTTTTAATCACCCTTTCAGCAAGCTTTTCGAGGAAGAGCGCGAGCTGTCCGTGATGCTGCTCGTGGACGTTAGCGCCAGCTCGTTGTTCGGTACCGTCCGTGCGCGGAAGAAGGACCTGATCACCGAGGTCTGCGCGGTCCTCGCCTTCTCAGCCGTCAACAACAATGACAAGGTCGGCGTGATCTTCTTCAGCGACCGGATCGAGGCTTATATTCCCCCGAAAAAGGGAAGGGAGCATGTTCTCTATATTGTCCGCCAGCTGCTGACGATCGAGCCCAAACGAAAGGGCACACATCTCGGCGAGGCCATCCGGTTCCTCAACCAGTCGATGCGTCAGAAAGGCATCGTCTTTTTGCTGAGCGATTTTCTTGATGACAACGGGTTTGAAGAAGCGCTGAAGGTGGGCGGTAAGAAGCACGACTTCATCGGCATCAAATTCTACGACAGGATGGATATGGAGCTGCCGGCTATCGGGCTGATCGAAGCCGAGGACTCCGAGACGGGAAGCCGGCAGTGGGTAGATACAAACGACTACCTTGTCCGCACGAATTACCAACAATCTTTTTTTAACCAGACGGAGTTATGTAAAAGCATTTTTCAAAAGGCCGGGTGTGATCTCCTGCACCTGCGTACGGATGAAGACTATGTTAAAATATTACAGCGTTTCTTCGTCGGACGCCACCGGCCAGGATAGTTCATGAGAAGGATACGAGTATATACCATCGCTGTAGTCATATGTCTCTTTCCGGCGGGGTCGCTGCTTGCGCAGAGACGGCATCCCCCGGCTGCGCCCCCCCCCGTGCTGAAAGCGACCGTAGACAAGCAGAAGATCGTCATCGGCGAACCGATACAACTGATGCTGGAAGCCACCGTCCCGGGCGATGGCCCGCTGACCTGGCCCAATCTGGACAGCCTCCCGCACTTTGAATTTTTAGAAAAAGGAAAGGTCGATTCGACCGTGAAGAGCGGCGAGCGCTACTACCGTCAGTACCTTACAGTGACGAGCTTCGACTCCGGCGCATACGCCATTCCACGCCTGACCTTTGTAGAAGGGAATAAGAAATATTTCAGCGACTCCGTCCGTATCGATATCGGCTATTCGAAATTTGACCCTTCCAAAGACTATCACGACATAAAGGACATCATCGAGGTACCCAATCCTTTTGCGCGCTGGTTTCCCTGGATCGTAGGGGGGGTAGCCCTGGTCTGTCTGGTGCTGGTCGTATGGCTGATCCGCAAACGAAAGCTGCTGAGGACCGGCGGCGTGGCAAAGGACGAAGTGAAGCTGACGCCGTATGAAGAGGCGATCTCGCAGCTCAGACAGCTCGAGCTGCAGAAGCATCTGCTCTCCGACGGGTCTGCCAAGGTCTACTATAGCAGGTTGGGCGATATTTTCCGGTACTTCCTGCTAAGACGGCTTGGCATCGCCAGCCTCGCCGAGACCAGCGACGAGCTCATCGGGCAGCTGAGAAGGCTCTCTCTGCCAGGCGATCAGTTCGCGGCGCTGTCGGATACGCTGCGGATGAGCGATTTTGTGAAGTTTGCAAAATACCAGCCGGGGCTCGCCGATGGCGAACAGCACCACCAGACGATCCGCGGCGCGATCGATACGTTAGAGAAGATCACGGCGGGGAAAGAGGCGGCGGCTGCCGCGGCCGGCGCTCAGGCTTCGGCTGGCCACGCGTCTGCGGGCCAGGCTTCGGCTGGCCAGATACCGGCAAGACCGGCACAGGAGCAGTCCACCCCAAAATCGGAAAACAAAACAATTAATTAGTGCTCTACGACTGGTACCAAAATATCTATTTTGCTCAGCCCGCCTTTTTCGGGTTGCTTATTCTATTGCCGGCGCTCGTCTACTGGGAGATCAGGAAGGCCGACCAGGCACAGGCCACCATAATGGTGTCGTCGGTAGGTCAGTTCCGCGGCGCACGCTCCTGGAAGAACTTCGTCCGCCCGCTGCCCTTTGTCTTTCGGCTGCTGGCCCTTGCCTGTATCATCCTTGCCCTGGCCCGGCCGCAGACGCGCAATGACGAACAGCTGGTGACCGGCGAAGGGATCGACATCGTCCTCTGCCTGGACATCAGCGGCAGTATGCTGGCCCAGGATTTTACACCCAACCGGATGGAAGCCGCCAAGAACGTCGCGGGAGAGTTCATCGACCACCGACCAACCGATCGCATCGGGCTGGTGATCTTTTCCGGTGAAAGCTTTACTATGTGCCCGCTGACCACGGACCGCATCGTCCTCAAGACACAGCTGGCCAGTGTACAGAGCGGCCTGCTGGAAGACGGCACCGCTATCGGCTCGGGTCTGGCCACCGGCGTCGACCGGCTCCGCAACTCGCCGTCGAAAAGTAAGGTCATCATCCTGCTGACCGACGGGGAGAACAACGGCGGCCTCATCGACCCCAATACCGCAAAAGAGATCGCCAAATCAGTCGGCGTCAAGGTCTATACGGTAGGCATGGGTACGGAAGGCTTTGCCCCTGTCCCCATCCAAACCCCATCCGGCGTCATCTACCAGAAAGAAAAGGTCAACATCGACGAAAAGCTGCTGACCCAGATCGCCACAGAGACGGGCGGCCGCTACTACCGCGCCAAGGACAACGAGAGCCTGAAGAACATCTACAGCGAGATCGACCGGCTCGAGAAATCAAAGATCGAGACGACGACGCTGCGCCGATATACCGAGCAGTTCTATCCCTTCGCGCTGGCGGCCGCGCTGTTGCTGTTGCTGGAACTCGTGCTGAGATGGACGTTGTTGAGGAAGTTCCCGTAATGTCCGCAGGCAGGTTCGCCGCGTCGCCCGCGGAAAACGTATCTTCACATTATGACAGGAAAAGTTTACAAATCCACCGGCAGCTGGTACGTCGTAAAGACAGAGGACCACGCGACGTGGAATGCCCGCCTCCGGGGAACGTTCAAGCTGGACGGGATCACTTCTACCAATCCGTTGGCTGTTGGCGATGACGTTGAAATAGAACCGGAGAACAATGATGAGAACACTGCGCTTATAACGGAAATACATAGCCGAAAGAACTATATCAACCGTCAGTCGCCCTCTCACCGGCTGCAGCATCATATCGTGGCGGCGAATATCGACCAGTCACTGCTGGTCGTTACGCTGAAGGAGCCCCGCACCTCCCAGGGTTTTATAGATCGCTGGCTGGCTACCTGTGAGGCGTATCATGTTCCCGCCATCCTGTTGTTCAACAAAAGCGACCTTTACCGGAAGAAGGAAGAGGAGAGATATGCCGCCTGGAAGAAGATGTACGAACATATCGGTTATCGGCTGATCCGTATGAGCGTGCATACGGGCGAGGGGCTCGACGAGGTCCGCGGTCTCCTTGCGGGAAAGATCAGCCTGCTCAGCGGGCATTCCGGGGTAGGAAAATCCTCTTTTCTCAACGCGTTGTTCCCCGGGCTTCGGCTCAAGACCCAGGGGGTCAGCGGGTGGAGCGGGAAGGGGATACATACGACGACTTTTGCGGAAATGTTTGATCTGCCGCCGGACGGCGGGGATCCGGGTCGTATCATCGATACCCCCGGCATGCGGGAGTTCGGTCTGGTCGATATCAGCCGGCAGGAGCTCTCGGGCTATTTCCCGGAGATGCGTGCACTGGCGGGGCAGTGCCAGTTCAATAACTGCCTCCATCTCGAAGAGCCGGGGTGTAAAGTAAAACAGGCTGTCATCGACGGTCAGATCGATCCGGAAAGGTATGAAAGCTATGTCTCGATACTCGGATCGATAGAGGAGAATAATTATTGATGAAGCCCGCCGGGTCAACGGTGCGAAACATCGGTCATTTCCTTTCCGGCGCGGCGGTTACATCGTGGCCCTCTTCTTTGATCTCTTCCTTTAGCGGCTCGGGATGCTTCTCGTCCCGCTCGTCCCCAAACAGCATCCCCCAGGGTTTGAGACTGTCTATCCGGTCAAAGATGATCTTGGCGATGGCGATCACCGGTATGGCCAGGAAGGTTCCCGGTATCCCCCATACGGCCTCGCCGACGATCACGCCAAAGACTGTGATCAGCGCGTTGATCCTGACCTTGGATCCGACGATCACCGGCAAAAGCACATTCGAATCGACGAGATGGATCCCGAGGACGGTGCCTATCACCAGCAGCAGTTTGGCGGTACCGGCAGTGGCAAAGGTGACCAGCGTGCTCAGACACAGCGCGGTAAAGATGCCGATATAGGGGATAATATTGAAGAGGCCGGTCAGCAGCCCCAGCAGGATGGCGTATTTAATACCCAGTATCCAGAGCGCGAGACAGGTGGCCGCCGCTACGATCACCATTTCCAGCAGCAGTCCGAGGATATACTGTCTGATCTTCGTCTGTATCTGAGCAATGATATCATAGACAATAACCGCATTCTCCTCCTTGAACGCCGCTACCAGGAACCGTACGATCAGCCTTCTGTAGTATAGGAAGAAAAAGGTATCGATCATGATAAACACGAGGAAGAGCAGCAGGGACGACAGCGAGACCAGCGTAGACCCGACGACCGACGAGCCGGTCTCCAGCAACCTGGAAATGGCGTTGTTGACATAGTTGTTCTGCTGCTTGATCCGGACGTGGAACTTTTGCGAGATCCACAGCTGAAGATCGGTGACAGAGGTGAGTACCTGCTGCTTGAACTGCGGCCAGTCCTCTGCCAGGCTGCTGATCTGCATACCGACCAGGTAGAGAAGCCCCACCAGGGAAAGGACCAGCAGGAACACGGACAGCAGGGAGGCCATGCTACGGGGAATCCGGCAGCGGCGCTCGATAAAATTCGCCACGGGGAGCAGGAGGACGGCGAACAGGAGGGCGAAGATCAACGGAGCGAGGAAAGACTTTCCCCACATAGCGATATAAAATAAGGCGATCAGACTCACAAGCACCATCGCCAGCTTGGTGTAGAATGGCTGTTTTAGATACATACGGGATAAATATAGACAAAAAAACAAGACCTGCCTGTTAAGGGGCGGTCGACCGGCGTCGCCCGGGACTCTTGCGGAAATGGGGTGCAGCCCGGAGTCAGAGCGTCCCGGAGATGAGGGCGTCACGGAGTGAGAGGGCCTGCACGGATAGGGGGAATCCAAAGAAAAAAGGCCGGCCCGCCAGGGTCGACCTCAAAGATCGGCAAACATTCGTCAGACAATCCGCCATGAAGCCCGGGGCGCTAGGACATATAACGGCGAGCCGTATTGATCAGCAATTTGCTTTCCAGGAACTTTGCAACTTCTACCACCGCGTCGTTGTCTTTCCGGGGAGCTTCCCGGAATTTGCGGGGATAGATGGATATACCGGTATAAATATTATAGTGAAGGGTCAGAATATGCCCCTTGTAAAGAAAGTCCCACATCAGGGAATCGAAATCATCGGTCTTTTGGGTGAACTTGATGTCGAGGTCGTCAGAGAGGATGTTGGCAACTTCGTAGAAGCGTTTCAGTCCGCAGTCGTCGTCGATGACGGCTTCTGTACAGCCGAAATCGGTACGTAGAGTTAAAGGGCTCATAGAGTAGGGATTTTTATAGTTTATGTTTAGGATTGTACGTTATGTTATCGAACCGCCCGTCCGCGGTTTTTTTTCGACTCAACTCCTGCCTCAAAGCTGGTCCTGCCTCGGCTCTGGCTCTGTCTCAACTTTGGTCCTGCCTCTGCTCTGGTTCTGTTTGAACTTTGGCCCTGCCTGAGCTCTGGTCCTGTTTCAGCTCTGGTCCTGCCTCAGTTCTGGCTCTTTCTCAACTTTGGCCCTGCCTCTGCTCTGGTTCTGTTTCAACTTTAGTTCTGCCTGAGCTCTGGTCCTGTTTCAACTCCGGCCCTGTCTCAACCGATCCTGCTTCAGCTCTGGTCCTGCCTTAACTCCGGGGCCGCTGGTCTCTTTTCCTTATGCCTTGAACTTTGGTCCTCTGGGAACTTTTTCCCCGCTAAGGATTCGTTCTGCTCCTACATTTTTCCCGTCGCTCGGGCATCCATACTTCGGTCCGAACATGCTGTGCATCCAACCGCATGATGAGCCTCCGATCAATAAAATGGTCAGGAAAAAAAGGAGAGGTATGGGTTTACGAGCTTTCATGGGATATCTGTATAACGAATTTAAACCTACAAATATTATCCTGAATTTGCAAGTGACGCCCCCTATTTTAACCTTGAAAAGCCCCTTTTAGCCAGTCTTTTAGGGTAACTGGGTAGGTGTAGACCGGCCGTTGTGGTCCCTATCTTCCGCAGAGGCCGCATGCGATAGAACCGCCGGCGGCCTGAACTGCGGTCTTCCGATGTCCGCCCGGCAACCGGCAGGCGCATTGCCTGGCGCGCGTCACGCCGGGCGGCATACGTCTAGCGTACTTCCTGCATCTCGTTGGCGGCATTCACGTCTTTGAACCAGCCCGCATAGATGCAGTAGTGGTTGGCGATGCGCTCTATCTGCCCTGAGATCAGGTCAGCAGGAATGTCCTTGATCTTTCTGGCCGGTATCCCGCCATAGATGGTTCCCGATTCGACCTTGGTGCCTTCCGTAACGACCGCACCGGCTGCGATTATCGAGTTCTTGCCTATCTCCGCATTGTCCATTATGATGGCGCCCATCCCGACAAGCACCTTGTCGCTGAGCGTGCAGCCATGTATAATGGCGTTATGACCGATGGATACTTCATTGCCGATGGTGACGCTCGTCTTCTGGTAGGTGCCGTGAATGATCACCCCGTCCTGTATATTTACCTTGTCGCCGATCGTTATACTGTTGACGTCACCCCTTACCACTGCATTGAACCAAACGCTGCATTTGTCACCCATCTTTACATTGCCTACGATCGTGGCGTTGGGAGCGATAAAACAATTTTGTCCGAACTGAGGGAACTTTCCTTCTACCGGTAGTATAGTTGCCATATTAAGAGTTTTAAGTCCAGGAAATTATTGACAATCTAATTTACGTATTTTACATCTCAATGCATACTCAAAATCATCGCTTATTTCTGCAACACGTCGCCCAGACGTCACCCGCCCCGCTCGCTATCGAAATAGTGAAGGCGGAGGGTCTTTATCTGCATGATCCTGCAGGCAGGACATACCTGGACCTCATCGGAGGCATCAGCGTCTGTAACACCGGACACCGCCATCCCCGTGTTGTACAGGCGGTGAAGGACCAGGCTGACCGCTACCTGCATCTTCTCGTCTATGGTGAGCTGATACAGTCGCCCCAGGTGGAGTATGCTACGTTGCTTGCCACCCACCTTCCTTCGACCCTCAACGCGGTATATTTTACCAATAGCGGCGCCGAAGCGACAGAAGGCGCTATGAAGCTTGCGAAAAGAGTGACCGGACGTACCGAGATCGTAGCCTTTAACCAGTCTTATCACGGGAGCACACAGGGCGCGCTCAGCGTCATGGGCGACGAACACTGGCGAAATGCTTTCAGGCCGCTGCTGCCCGGTATCCGTCACGTCGGATACAATACGGTGGCTGCGCTGGACGTCATCACGGACCAGACGGCCTGTGTTATCGCGGAGACCGTCCAGGCAGAACGGGGGGTCTATGCCCCTGATCGCGAATGGCTGCAGGCCCTTCGCGAACGCTGCGATCGTACCGGTGCCCTGCTGGTCCTGGACGAGATACAGGTAGGATTTGGACGGACGGGCAGCCTCTGGGGATTTACCGGGTACGACGTCATTCCGGACATCCTGCTGCTGGGCAAGGCCCTTGGAGGCGGACTGCCGCTGGGCGCCTTTATCGCCGACCGCAATACGATGGCGACGCTGACCGACCGGCCTGTGCTTGGACATATCACCACCTTTGGCGGTCACCCGCTGTCCTGCGCGGCCGGTATCGCATCGATGAAGGTGCTGCTGGAGGAGCACTGGATCGCCGCCGTCTCCGAAAAGGAAAGGCTTTTCCGGCAGCTGCTGGTCCACCCCGCTATCCTTGGAGTACGGAGCGCCGGCCTGCTGATCGCTGTCGAATTTGAAAGCTTTGAGCAGAACAAAAGGACGATCGATGCATGTATAGCAAATGGATTGCTGACGGACTGGTTCCTGTTCGCCCCTCAGTGCATGCGCATAGCTCCGCCACTGACGATCACGGAAGAAGAGATCAGAAAGGCGTGTGCAATTATTTTGGCAGCGATCTCTATTTAATTTCTTAGCTTTACACAACTTTGATCGGATAACAGCGCAAGTTATTACACCTACGTTCCTTCCTCATATTACTCCCGCGGATAAGTGAAGTATCCGTAGCATAATCTTAAAATAGTATTCTATGTCACAGTTTTTGGATCAAAAAGAACTGTTCGACAGTATTTTGTTTCTCAAAGAAGAAGAGAAGCAGAATCCCCTGGGAGTGATCGAACAGTTCTTCAACGACTATCGCCTGCATGAATGCAGGCATACCCTATGGGCAATGGTGGAAACCTGCCTGACCACGGACAACACAGAATTCAGCGAACCGGAGGAAAGAGGCAATCTGATACAGCGATACAGGGACCTGGAAAGGTTGCTTGAAGCAGGTACTTTGCTCGTACGTCAGAAATAGCGCTTAGTCCTGGAAGAAATGAACCTCGAAAAAAAATTTTATCCTGAGAAAACCAAGCCCGTTGTTTTTCCGTATATCCTACTGAATGAGAAGAATAATTTTGGCTAGGAATTTGATTAGTTATCCCTGCTGTTCAGCAGGGATTTTTTTTGATGTCCCTGCGGCATCCGTCTCTGTATCGAAGCTCAGCCCTGTAATAACCGGAAGACCAATACGGCAAGAAGGCAACCCAGCACTGGTCCCAGGACCGGGATCCAGGCATATCCCCAGTCGGCATCCCTTTTGCCGGGCACTGGCAGCAGCGCATGCATGATCCGGGGTCCGAGGTCGCGGGCGGGATTGATGGCATAGCCCGTGGGTCCGCCTGGTCCGAGGCCGATGCCCAGGACCAGCAGGCTGACCGGAAGAGCGTCCAGCGCCCCCAGCGAGCTGGATGGCGATGCGATGAAGAGGATCCCGATGATAAGCACAAAGGTCGCGATAGTCTCCGTTATCAGGTTGTCCCGGTAACTTCGTATAGCCGGTGCCGTGCAAAAGACGGCCAGCTTTGCATTCGCATCTGCCGTCGCTCCGAAATGAAGGCGGAAACACAACCAGGCCGCCAGCGAACCCGCCATCGCGCCCAGCATCTGCGCCGCGATATACAGGGGCACAGACGCCCAGGGAAATTTGCCCAGCACGGCGAAGGCGATCGTCACGGCGGGATTCAGATGCCCCTTGCTCGAAGCAGCCGAACAATACACGCCTATAAATACGGCCATCGCCCAGCCAAAGCTGATCACGATCCACCCGCTGTTATGTCCCTTGCTTTTTTCAAGGACTACGTTGCTGACCACGGTCTGTCCGATAAAAAGAAGCAGTCCGGTCCCGATAAATTCGCCCCAGAATGGCGTCATGGTATACAAGTTTAGTTAAATGGTTTCACCAGATAACCCTCTGCAAGGGTTTTGAATTCCTCGATCTGCCCGTCCTGCCAGGCGCTGTCCTTCCCCAGCTCGTCCGCCAGCAACGCCGCGACCATTGGCGCGGCATCGATGGCTGCCTGTGCGTCCAGCAGCAGCGACCGGGTACGGCGGCTAAGCGCGTCCTCGAGCGTCATACACATTTCTTCCCGGGCCGCCCATACGATCTCTGCCCTGATATAGGGCAGCCGGTGGTGCAGCCGCTCACCCAGCAGCGGATGTGCCTTTACGATAGCGCGTATCGCATCCGCGTCCGTACCATGATAATGAAGAGGGCCTTCTTCCACGTAGCCGGACGGCGCCCCGTGTATCGGCAGCCTCGCCGTGATACATTCTTTCATGGGCAGACCGGCCTTCTCGATGGCCGTATTCACCGTGTCCTCCGCCATGCGCCGGTAGGTAGTCCACTTCCCGCCCGTCACGGTCACGAGCCCCGAGTCCGCCACCAGTATCAGGTGGTCCCTCGCCAGTTCGGCCGTCTTTTTGCTGCTGCTCTTCACCAGCGGTCTCAGCCCCGCATAGACGCTGCGGATATCGGCCGCCGTGGGCACTTTCTTGAGATACTTCCCGATCTGCCTGAGGATAAAGTCGACCTCCTCCGGCAGGGCCCGCGGCTCGATGTCGACGCGATCGACCGGCGTATCGGTCGTCCCGATGATGATCCTGTCGTGCCAGGGCACCGCAAACAGCACACGGCCGTCGTCGGTGTGCGGCACGAGGATGGAGGCCTCGCCCGGCAGGAAGTCCTTGTCGAGCATGATATGCACACCCTGGCTGGGTGCGATGATCGGCTCGCTGTCCGGCTCGTCCATCCGAAGGATGCTGTCCGTAAATACTCCGGTTGCGTTGATGACCACTTTGGCGTTTATAGTATACCGTTGCCCGCTCATGAGGTCTGTCGCTACTACGCCGGAAACCTTTCCATTTGTCTTCAGCAGCTCTTCGACCTTGCAATAATTGAGAACGGTCGCTCCCTGTTCGGCCGCGGTCATGGCAAGATGGATCGCCAGTCTGGCGTCGTCGAATTGGCCGTCGTGGTAAAGCACGCCGCCGCGCAGTCCCTCGTCGTCCAGAGTGGGGGCGAGCTCCAGCGTCTCTTCCCTCGACAGCAGCCGCGACTTGCCCAGACCCAGATTGCCGGCCATCCAGTCATAGACTTTCAGGCCGATGCCATAGAATGGGCCTTCCCACCATTTGTAGTTGGGCACGATGAACGACATGTTCTTCACCAGGTGCGGAGCGTTGCGCCACAGAATTCCCCGCTCGTGCAGCGCTTCCGTGACCAGCTTGATATTACCCTGCTGCAGATACCGGACCCCGCCGTGCACCAGCTTGGTAGCGCGGGACGAGGTCCCCTTTGCAAAGTCGTGCTGCTCCAGCAGTAGCGTGCTAAAGCCTCTCGAAGCGGCATCTACTGCCACGCCAAGCCCGGTGGCACCGCCCCCGATGACGCAGATGTCCCATAATTCCCGGCCCGTTGGTTCAATAGCCCGGACCATATTTTGTCGATTCATAAAATTGTGCTTAACCGGTCGCCTCGCGGCTCCGCGGCGTTATCGTCCATCCGCCCAGGCAATCGCCGCCTTCACGGCGCGCTGCCATCCTTTTAGCAATTCGTCTGCATGGCCTGCCGCCATCCGCGGGTCAAACCGTCTGTCGACCTCCCACTGTTTGCGGATGTCTTCCTCCGAACCCCAGTAGCCAACGCCGAGGCCCGCGAGATAGGCTGCCCCGAGCGCTGTCGTCTCCGTCACCGTGGGGCGCACCACCGGCACGCTCAATATGTCGGACTGGAATTGCATCAGGCCGTCGTTTGCCGTAGCGCCGCCATCGACCCGCAGCTCTTTCAGCACGATGCCGCTGTCAGCCTCCATCGCCTTGACTACGTCATAGGTCTGATAGGCGATGCTCTCCAGCGCTGCCCGAGCGATATGGGACTGTGTCGTACCGCGCGTCATCCCAAAAAGGCTTCCCCGCGCATGTTGATTCCAGTGCGGAGCGCCGAGGCCTGCAAAGGCTGGAACCATATACACCCCGTCCGAGCTGTCGACCTTTGCCGCCAGCGCCTCGACCTCCTCCGACCTGCGTATGAAGTGCAGCCCGTCGCGCAGCCACTGAACGACGGCTCCGGCGATAAAGATGCTGCCTTCGAGCGCATAGGTTGTCCGGCCATTGCGCGTCCAGGCAACGGTAGTGAGCAGATTATTTTGAGAATGGACGGCGTTATCGCCGGTAAACATCAGCATGAAGCAACCGGTGCCATAGGTGTTTTTTACCATGCCGGGCTGTGTACAGAGCTGACCAAAAAGGGCCGCCTGCTGATCGCCTGCTATGCCTGCGATGGGCACGCCCACGGAGCCGGGCGCCATGATGCTCGCCGTATGGCCATAAACCTCGCTCGAGCTGCGAACCTCCGGAAGGACGGAGGCCGGAATATCGAAGAGGCGTAAAAGCTCGGGATCCCACTCGCATTTGTGGATATTGAAAAGGAGGGTGCGCGAGGCATTGGTGCTGTCCGTAATATGCAGCCTGCCAGCGGTGAGTTTCCAGACCAGCCAGCTATCGATGGTCCCGAAAGCGAGTTCGCCTTTGTCCGCTGCTGCTCTCGCACCCGGTACTTCGTCGAGAATCCATTTTAACTTGGTAGCAGAGAAGTAGGCGTCGATGACGAGGCCGGTCCGCTGCTGTATCAGGGCGGAATGTCCCTGCGCCTTCAATCTGTCGCAGTAGGCGGCTGTACGACGGTCCTGCCAGACGATGGCCGGATGGATAGGCCGGCCGCTTTGCCGGTCCCAGACGACCACGGTCTCCCGTTGATTGGTGATGCCGATGGCGGCGACATCCTTTGTCGTGCTATTGTTCTTGGCCAGCACCTCCGCCAGGACGCTATACTGGGAGGACCAGATCTCCTCGGGGTCATGCTCCACCCAGCCGGGTTGCGGATAATATTGCTTGAACTCACGCTGGGCTATCTGTCGGATCTGACCGTTGTGGTCAAAAAGAATGGCCCTGCTGCTGGTAGTACCCTGATCCAGGGATAGGACATAGGAAGCCGGCATGTAATCGTTATTTAAAGTGAGGCCGGCCTTGCGGACCAGCAGGTTAAGGTTGACCGGTCCCCCGGAACCCGCGGATAATCATTTCGGAAGATAGGAAAAACTTGTTCATCACAATTTTTGTATTTATATTTACGTAAGTACTTACGTAATTAATGTTATGGACTTCTACACACGCACTGGCAAAATGGCTCTTGGCAGCCGTCTTCGCCGCCTCAGCGAAAGTATGACCGAGCAGGCAGCCGGCATCTATGACCTTTACCAGGTCGATCTTCAGCCCAGGTGGTTCCCCGTCTTCTATTCTCTTTCTCCCACGGAGGAAAAATCGATCACCGATATCGCCCGCGAGATAGGCCATACGCATCCTTCCGTAAGCCAGACGGTGCGTGAGCTGGCCGCGAAAGGATATATTATTGAGAAGAAGGGGGAGGTCGACGGTCGCAAGAACTTTGTGCTCCTTTCGCCGGCCGGTCAGGTCGTGCGCGAGAAGATGCAGGCCCAACTGGACGACGTCACCTCGGCCATCGAAAGGGCCATGAAGGAGACCCACCACGACCTCTGGCGGGCAATCGGGGAGTGGGAATTCCTGCTGGAGCAGAAGAGTCTTCTGCGCCGGGTGCAGGAAGAGAAGAAGGCGAGGGAGAGCAGCCAGGTGAAGATAGTAGACTATACGCCGGACATGCAGCCCGCCTTCCGCCAGCTCAACGAGGAATGGATCACCAAGTATTTCCGGATGGAGAAAAGCGACTATAAGGCGCTGGACCACCCGGGGGAATACATCCTTGACAAGGGCGGGCATATCTTCATGGCGCTTTATAAGGGGGAGGCGGTCGGCGCCTGCGCGATCATTCCGATGGACGACGGTGGTTTTGAACTGGCCAAGATGGCCGTTTCCCCCCGGGCACAGGGGCTCGGCATCGGGTACCTCATCGGCCAGGCCTGTATCGAAAAGGCCCGGGCCCTTGGTGCACGCCGTGTCTATCTTGAAAGCAATACGACGCTGAAACCTGCGATCAATCTCTATCATAAGCTGGGGTTCCGCAAAGTGGCGGGACCGCCCTCGCCTTATGAGCGTTGTAACATTCAGATGGAGCTGGCGTTTTCCGCGTGAACCGTCGGGTGGGGCCGTGGTTAATCAGTGGACCGTTTGCGGGTCCTGCGGTTGATTCGTGAACCGGAGATTCCCAAAAATTTTTCCGGCAACTTCTTGCGGGAACCAAATTTTCCCCTTTACTTTGTAGTTCAAAGCACTTTTATGACGAGCCAAAGCCCCACAGAGCAATCCCAATCCCTCGAAGCCCTGCAGGATATACGGCGGATGATGGAGCGCTCAACCCGTTTTATCTCCCTGAGCGGTCTCAGTGGGGTCAGCGCCGGCATCTGCGCCATCGTCGGCGCATTTATCGCGCATATCTGGCTGGCGGAGTACCGCCTCAGTGGCCTTGGCGAAAGCATAGACATCGGGCGGGAGTATCCCAGAGGATCGCTGCATGGCTCCGGCCCCGAGCTCAGGGAGCTGCAATTCAAGCTGGTCGCGCTGGCTCTTGGCGTCCTGGTCGCGGCCCTGGCCACCTCCACCTGGTTCACCTGGCGGAAGGCACGCAAAAGCCAGCTGCCTATCTGGGACCACGCCTCAAAACGGCTTGCCTTTAATATGATGATACCGCTGGCGGCCGGCGGCTTCTTCGTGCTCGCGCTGATACACTATTCCGACTGGGTCTATGTAGCGCCTGCCTGTCTGATCTTCTACGGCCTTGCCCTCGTCAATGCAAGTAAATTTACCCTGAGCGATATTCGCTACCTTGGACTGCTCGAAGTGGCCCTCGGGTGCGTAAGCATGTATTACCCGCATGAAGGACTGTACTTCTGGGCCGCCGGCTTTGGAGTGTTACACATTATCTATGGGCTGATCATGTGGTGGAAATACGAAAGACCATGAAGAATCCGATAGGAAACCTTAATAAAGTATTCGATAGTCGCATCCGGATGGGGGTGATGAGCATCCTGTTGATGAATGAGGAAGTGAGCTTTAACGACCTCAAGCAGCTGCTGGAACTCACGGACGGCAACCTGGCCTCGCACATGATCAACCTGGAAGAGAATGGCTTTATCAAGGTCCACAAAGGATTCATAGGACGAAAGACGAATACGACGTACTCGATCACAAAGGCCGGCGAAAAGGCGTTCAAGGAACACCTCGAAGCGCTCGAGAGCATGATCAAGGGGGTGAATAAAGGATAGACGCAGGAGACCCTGGGAACGAGGTCAGACGGAACTAGGGGTTCAGAGTCAGACGGAAGATAGGGAACGAGGTGAGACGGAACAAGGGGTTCAAGGACAGACGGAAGAAAGGGAACAAGGGTCAGACGGAACAAGGGGTTCAAAGCAAGACCTCCAAGGTCCGGGGGACCAACAAAGGTTAGGGTTTTAAACCCCTTTTTTTGATATGTATACTTTGAAATTCAAAGCACTTTTATAAAACAGATAACTATGCTACGCTCAAACTATCTCCGTCCGTTGACCTCCGGCCTTCTCGGAATAACGCTGATGCTGCCCGCCAGCTTTTTCATGCTGGCCCTGCTGGCACGCGTCCTCTTTGGTTCAAAAGCCATGTACTATTATATCGCACCCTCCTTCCTCCAGTCGCCGTATCGCATCTTTGCCTTTCACAAGGCGCAGATGATCATCATCAGCCTGGTCCTCGCCATCCTGTTCAACGCCCTGACGATAGTGCGCATCGACCTAGAACGCGGACGGCACGGTCTGGAAGTAGGCCTTTCCATCCGTCGCTATTGGCTGAACACCGCAGTCGCCCTTCAGGGCATTTTGTTGTTGATCGTACTCATTGCTTATACCCTTATACAGCACGTCCGCTACTAAACATATCCAAATGAAGATCAAAATGATCCTGCCGGCTCTGACGGAGGCGAAGAGTCCCTTCTGGCGCCCGATAAAGTATTCCCTCTTCCCGCCCCTGGGACTGGCTACCCTGGCGGCTTACTGCTCGCCGGACGACAGCATCGAGCTCCAGGACGAACACGTCGAAGAGCTGAACCTCGAAGACGAGCCCGACCTGGTGATCATCCAGGTCTATATCACCAATGCCTTCCGGGCCTATGATATCGCCGACCATTACCTGCTGAGGGGAGCATATGTCTGTCTTGGCGGGCTGCACGTCAGCTCGCTGCCGGAAGAGGCGATGAAGCACGCGGACAGTATCTTTATCGGTCCCGGCGAAGATACCTTTCAAGAGTTCCTTAGGGACTTCAGAAACCGCTGTCCCAGGCCGGTGTACCGCAACAAGGTGCGTGATATAGCGTCCATCCCGCCGATCCGCCGCGACCTGATAAAGCGCGAACGATATCTGGTGCCCAATTCGATCGTCGTCTCGCGTGGCTGCCCGCACCACTGCGACTTTTGCTACAAGGATGCCTTTTTCGAGGGCGGGCGGTCCTTCTATACGCAACAGGTAGACGCGGCCCTGGCTGAGATCGACCGGTTACCGGGGCGGCATCTCTATTTTCTCGACGACCATCTGCTGGGACACCAGCGCTTTGCCTCGGGGTTATTCGCGGGCATGAAAGGGATGAACAGGGTCTTCCAGGGCGCTTCGACGATCGACGCGATCCTGAGGGGCGACCTTATCGAGAAAGCTGCCGACGCGGGCATGCGCAGCGTCTTTGTAGGCTTTGAAACGTTGAGCGCCGGCAATCTGGTCCAGAGCAACAAGCGGCAGAACATCGGACGCGATTATGAAGAGGCGATAAGACGGCTGCATTCGCTGGGTATCATGATCAACGGTAGCTTTGTGTTCGGACTGGACGAGGACGACCCCGACGTATTCCAGCGGACCGTCGACTGGGCGGTCAAAAATTCGCTGACTACCTGTACCTTTCATATTCTTACGCCTTATCCCGGAACCCGGCTGTTCAGCTCCATGGAAGCCCAGGGCAGGATCCTGCACCGCAACTGGGACCAGTATGACACCCGGCAAGTAGTGTATAAGACGGTCGGTCTCTCGGCGGAGCAACTGAAGACAGGATATGATCGCGCCTACCGGTCCTTCTATTCCTGGGCCAATATCACCCGGGCGAGCCTGGGGCACGATAATCCAAGGCATATGATCAAACATTTTGCCTATGCCGGGGGATGGAAGAAGTTCGAGCCGATGTGGAACTTTATGATAAAGACCCGGGGGCTGAACAAGATGCTGCCGCTGCTCGAGGCGATACTGTCGAAAGTACGACGTGACAAGGCGGCGCCGTCCCCCTTCCCGGCAATTGCATAGAAAAACAATATATATGGAACCAGAAGTCAGATTTTCCGTTCGCAGCCGCATCAGGAGTTTTGGATTCGCTATCGCCGGCATCCGCACCTTTATCAGAAGGGAGCACAACGCCCGGATACACCTCGCCGCCACGGTCGCAGTAATCATTGCAGCGATAGTGGCCAGGGTCTCGGTAGCGGAGGCCGGGGCGCTGACGATCGTGGTAGCGCTGGTATGGATAACCGAGATACTCAATACCTGTATCGAACGGATGGCTGACCTGATCACCCCCGACCAGGATCCGCAAATAAAATTCATCAAAGACATCGCGGCGGCTGCAGTGCTGATCGCGGCGATCACTGCCGTCGTTACGGGTCTGCTCATCTTTATACCCAAGATCTTATGACTCAACTTGCATTTTCTTTTACGATCCGGAAAAGCCTTTTTCTCCGAACAGAGCTCGACCGGCTGCTGACTTCCTCGATGTTTTTTAGCTGTATGCTGGTATTTATCCGCGTATTCCATACGGGCAGGCCGATATTCATCTTTATGATATGGAACCTCTTTTTAGCTTATATACCATACGCCTTATCGACCTGGCTGACGGCCAGGTATGGACCTGGTCGCGATGACAGTAACTCGCCGCTGGGCGATCAGCGGTGGGGCTCCCGGCGGGCGCGGACCTTTCGGGCCTGGATCCGCCGTCTTCGGAAGAGACGTCTGCTGATCGTACTTTCTTTTGTCTGGCTGCTCTTTATTCCCAACGCATTTTACATGCTGACGGATCTTTATCATCTCAGCGATGGGAGCGGCCACAGAAAGGTCCCTGAATGGTTTGACCTTGCGCTGATACTATCATTTGCCTTTAACGGGCTGTTGCTGGGTGTGCTCTCGGTGCGGCATATGGAAAAGCTCTTCCTTCCCAACCCTACCGTCGTCGGCAGCTGGCTGTTCGTCTTTCCCATCATGGTCCTCAATGCGCTGGGCGTCTATACGGGGAGATACCTGCGCTATAACAGCTGGGATATCGTCTCCGATCCGTGGCAATTGATAAGGGATATGACAGGTATGGTCGTCCACCCCCTCCGGAACCATCCCGTCTGGAGCATGGTCCTCTGCTTTTCGGTCCTGCTCATGCTGATCTACCGGCTCTTGCAAAGGGGAAGCAAGGCGCTGGCCTGACATCAATTTATTTACCGGACAATGAGCCGAGATACCGGATGGAGCATCCGGCGGACACCGGCTTGTCCAATAGCTCCTAAAATGATAAACAATGGAAAATATCGTCTCTGCCTTTTGGAACGGGAACAAGATCATCCTCAAAAGTTTTCTCATCGGGGTGCTCGTACTCTTATTGCTTATTCCCACTTTCTTTATTCAGGGACTGGTGACCGAACGCAAACAACGGCAGGTGGACGCCGTCACAGAGATCAGCTCACGATGGGCCCCTGCCCAGACCGTCACCGGTCCTGTGATCGGCATTCCCTATACTGAAATGGTCACCGGGGACAAGGACGCCCACGAGGTAAAAAGATGGGCCTACTTCCTGCCGGCTAAGCTTTCCATCCGCTCGCGCCTCATGCCCGAAACAAGGTATCGCGGCATTTACCAGGCGATCGTCTACACGACGGAGCTGCAGATACAGGGCTCTTACGACAGCATCGGCTATAGCGAGCTCGGCATCCCGCGCGAAAAGCTGCTTTGGAATGAGGCGGCGATCTTCTTCGATATCTCTGATGTGCAGGGTCTGAAGGAAGACATGATCGTCCATTTGCAGAACGGGTCTGCCGCAGATATCGAAATGGTGCCCGCCAAATTCGCCACCGACCAGTTCAAAAGCGCGCTCAGTGCCTCGCTACCGCAATCCCTTCTTGCATCGAACAGCGCCATTGCGTTCTCTTCCACCGTCAGTCTGAAAGGCACCGGCAGCCTGCTCTTCGTGCCGGTGGGTCGTGAGACAAAGGTCGAGGCCGCGTCGACCTGGGCGACTCCCAGCTTTACCGGCAGCGTTCTGCCCGATATCCGGTCGGTAAGGGACAGCGGCTTCATTGCCGACTGGAAAGTGCTTGCCCTCAACCGCAAGTTCCCGCAGCAGTGGAAACAGGGATCCTATGATCTCGACGCCTCTGCCTTTGGTGTAAGCCTGATCGTGCCGGTAGACGCCTACCAGCAGACGACACGGAGCGTCAAATACGCCATCCTGCTGATCGGCCTGACCTTTACGGCCTTCTTCCTCATCGAATGGATCTACAGCCGACCCATCCACTCGCTGCAGTACCTGCTCGTCGGCTTTGCGCTTTGTCTGTTCTATACGCTGTTGCTTTCTCTCGCGGAATACACAGGCTTCAACACCGCCTATGGTGTGGCAGCCGTCGCCACCATCGGCCTGATCGGCTGGTATGTCGGTAGCATGCTGCGGTCATCGCGGATCTCCCTGTTCGTCGTCCTTCTGCTGGCCGTCCAGTACGGCTTTGTGTTTACGCTGATCCAGCTGCAGGACTACGCGCTGCTCATGGGTAGCATCGGTCTGTTCATCACACTCGCGCTGGTCATGTATTTTTCGAGGAAGATAAAATGGAACGGCCAGGAATATCGGGAATAAAATTCCGCGGTGTAGCGGGTGTGACACAAAGCCGGACCCTTGGACCGCAATTTTCCCTGACTGGCCCTGGCACGAAAATTTTTGAAGGATTGTATGTGTCGAGCCTGGAAAAGTCTTCGAACTGAACGAAGAGTCCGCCAAGGCAAAAAAATGCCGTGTTTCGCCGGTATTACAGATGAAGGTAAGATCGCTTTATACGGCGGTCCGGTGTTGATGGTCCGAACCCGGGAGGATGGAGATATTGGGCGGGAAGGCCGGGAATGGTAGGCAGGTAGTCTGTTGGCCCGCGTAACAGAAGGCGGCATCAATGTGAAGTACGGGAAGAAACCAGCGAAGACTGATCGTGACGACAGATGCGAAGGCCGGTAAGCGGATAACTTACCGGCCTTTTTATATTTAGAGGCCGGGCGCGTCTGCCGAGGGCCCCGGGCGGTTGTCATTAGAAATCCACGCCCATCGACACATTCAGCACCGGTTTGCCGCCGAAGAACGTGTTCATCTGCCAGCCCGCGTCAAAACGAAGGAAATAGCCCAGCAGCGTACTCCTGGCACCAAAACCATATCCGCCTGCGAAAGGACCGATACCCCCGGCCTTAACCAGCACCTGTAGATTGGGCGTATAGGGGACGCCGTTGGGGTCCTGGCTGTTGAGCTGAGAATCGTCGGGATAGACCTGCAGCGGACGTTTGAGCTTGTTGTAGCGGCCGTTCCATGCGGTACCCAGGTCAAAGAACTGTACCAGCTGGAAGTTGCGCAGGAAGGCGTTGTTGATGGGTTTGTTGAATAGCGTGGAGAACACCGGTAGTCGGAATTCACTATTGATCACAACGGCGTTGTTGCCATTGGCGATGTTCTGGCGGAAGCCCCGCAGGTTGACGGCCAGCGACTGGAAGGCATAGCTTTGGTCCTGTGCCGGCTGCGGATTGGAATAGGACTTGGGGAAGAGCCAGCCGTCCGTGCCACCGAGATAGTAGATGACCTTGTTGCTGCCCCACGAGAAGTCGCCTGCAGCGCGTACCGCCCAGATGAAGTTGCGGTAGATCGGCAGGTAGTGTCTCGCATCGAAGCCGAAGTTGTAGGTGTATTTTCCGGGACCGGCGCCATAGCCGCTGTTCAGCTGGGTGTTCCAGTCCATGTAAAATTTATAGCGGAGGCCGTTCCAGATATTGGTGGCCTTCAGCAGGGTATTGTCATAGACGTATTCCATATGCACCAGCCCATACTGCTGCTTGGCCTGCGGCGGCGCCTTCAGGGCGATGGAATCTATCGGCGACAGCGGCGGGAAGCCGTTGACGTCGGGGCGGATGATCACTTTGTCTGTACGGTAGCCGACGGATAGCCTCAGGCTCCGGACCTTGTCGAACGGATATTTGACCACCCCCTGCCAAAGATTAGTATAGGCCTTGGCGTCATAGGGATAGGCGGAGGCCAGCGCTGCATCCTGGTAGGTACCCGTCTGGGTCTGACGATAGTAGATAAGAGAGTAGTCAAGCAGCTTTTTCAGATAATCTACCCGCGCATACCATTCGCCGCTGCCGTCGAAGAAGCTGCCGTTGCCCGGTGTGAACGCGGCGTTCTGCGTCGTCGAGATAGGGGAAGAGTTGGACCCGCTGCCGAAGAAGGGCAGGCGGATCGCGCCTGTGAAACGGATGTCTTCGAAGAGATCAAAGATCGAAGCCTTGAGCAGACCGCTAAAGGCGTCCTGGCCGCTCATATTGATCGGCAGCGACCCTGTATAGGGTTGGTATTTGCTGATCAGGACATCATTGTTGAAGCCCGCGGTGAAATTGTCCACCGAGAATTTAAGTTTGTAGTCAAATAGCTTGGCCTTTTTCAGCACGGGTTCCTCGCGGGGCTCCAGCGAAGGGCGCGGCGCCAGCGGATTGGTCACGGCAGAAGGGCGCTTTGGCCGGCTGGAATCTTTGCCGAACTCGCTGTCAAAGAAGTCGTTGGAAGGCTGTCTGCGGCCGCTGTCCTGCCTGGGCAGCGGGGCCGGTCTGAGGACATTGGCGACGGCGATCTGATTCTCCTGAACCGTCTTTTTCCGGTAGTCGGTCATGCGTGCATTGATATTGCGCTTCTTCAGCGCATTCTCGTCGACCTTCAGCTTGTACAGGAATTTGAGGTCACCTTCCTGGCGCACTTCGCTGACCTGCCCGTTGTCGCCGGCGCTTTTCGTCTCTACCAGGCCGCTCTGGTAGTTGGTGATGGGGAAGACATAGGAGGAGTCATTGGTGATCGTAAAGACATAAGAGGTGTCGGGCTCTTTCTTGTTCTGCGCCCGGAGCATGGAGTCCAGCTCGGCGGGTTCAGGATTGTGGAGCAGCTCGTCTCCGACCTTGTAGACGGTGTCCAGACCCGCGCGGCGGGTCGTAAAAAAGCCCGCATAACGGTTGGCGATACCATTCTCGTCACTTACAAATGTAAAGTGGTTTGTATTGTACTGCATCGGATACCGGGCGTTCCCGTATCTCAAATAGGTGAGCTCTGAGATCTGTTTGCCTTCGGCGTCGTTCCAGTTATCGACCATGAAAATATTGTAGTGGTAAGTAGAGGGCAGGACAGTGTCTTTTGTGCTGGCGCGACCCGACGGGCGGTTTGAGGCGAATATGATCCCGGTCTTGCCCGGGAAAGCTACAAACGAAGCGTCCAGGTCGTCGTAGGGATCGTTGGTGATCTGCTTGTATTCCTGCTTGTCGATCTTGTAGGTATATATATCCGACTGGCCGTTGCGTACGGCGCTGAGCAGCAGGGTGTTCTCATTGAGCATATATTTGAAGTCCTGCACCTGCTGGAAGTCGGGGAGGTCCTGGACTACCGGCTTGTAGCGGCGGGTGACGTCATAGACGAACAGCCTCGTCTTGCCCCTGTCCCAGTAGATGCAGGCCAGTCTCGTCCCCTTGTTGTCCCAGGCCAGCAGTGGATAGTGGGGGTTTATCTGCTCCTGGAGGCTGCGGACGCCGTTGTTGAGCAAAACCTTTGTGTTGATATAGTTCTCGTGAAGGACGACCTTGTATTTCCCGCTATGGTATTCCACCACGGCGTAGGTCTGGCTCTTGGGCTGCGGGTTGGGGGAGAAGTGAATAAAGTCCTTGCGGTCATTTATGTCTTCGGTGACGCTGACCGTCCCTTTCGGGAAGTTGCGGCGGCCGCGGATATCCTTTTCGTACTTGTCCTCCTCCTCATTCATAAAGTCCTTGAGGACCTCCTTGAACTTCTTTTTGCAGATACGCATCGAAGCGTTGTTGAGGTTGCGGTAGACGCGGGCCAGGTAGAGGAAATAGGTGACGTTCTCCTTTTTGTATTTTTCCCCGAGGTAGACCCAGAAGGCATGACCCGCCAGATTGGGCTTTTCGAAAGCGAACTGGTAAAAATTCTTGTACCTGCCCGAGAGCATGGCGGATTTCAGCTGGTCGTCAAGGGTGGTATTCCAGTTCTCCCCCGCATATTCGATATAGCCGTCGGTCAGCCACTGGGGCAGGTCGAGCAGAGCCTGGTTGGTAGCGAACTCCCCCAGGTCGTCGCCGAAAAGGATATTCTCGACCAGGATACGGGCGATGCCTTGTCTGATCTGGATGCGGAGGTTATTGTGGTCGCCATTGTAGTAGACGACCATCTTGTTGTTGACCAGCTTTGTGATACCCCCAGTAGTCTGCCAGTCCAGGTTCAGACCTATATTGGATTGTTCGAGGTCGTTATAGGTGTTGTAAATGACGATATTGGCGCGGCGCTGCAGACCGTATTCCACGAAACGCTCGATGCCCGGCAGCTCTTTTTCGGCCAGCTGGGCGACGAATTTGCCCAGTTCCTGACCACCTTCGCTGAAATAGCTGTTGAAATTGGTTGTCTGGTAGTATTTCCACTTAAAGTTCTTGAATTGCAGGCGGTTTTTTCCGAATTCCACCGTGTTGACCTGAGCTGAGGTATGGCCGGAGATAAAGAAAAGTCCCAACAGTAAGTACCAAAAAAAATAGTGTGACTTCAACCTAAACTGATGAAATTGCATACCTGCTACTCTTTAAGTTTTAAAGTTATAACAATCCCAAATACCGGTGAAATTGATTTTGAAAACAAAAAATTTGATATATGCTAACGGTAAAGTCCTTTGAATTCAACCCAGTACAAGAGAACACATACGTTCTATTCAATGAAAAGGATGCCTGCTGTATCATCGATCCGGGCTGTTTCTTTCCCAACGAACGTACAGCGTTACAGGAATTTATTGAACAACAGGGTTTAAGCCCGCTGCTGCTGCTGAATACGCACTGCCACCTGGATCACGTTTTCGGCAATAAGTTCGTCTATGATACCTGGGGCTTACCCCTGCATCTCCACGAAAAGGAGCAGCCGGTCCTGGCCCGGGCGCCGGAGGCCGGTCTTGCATGGGGTATGCCGTTCGAGAACTACCGGGGCGAGCTGGTCTTTCTTACGCCGGGTACTTCCGTGACCCTCGGCGGGGACGAGCTGAACATTCTCTTCCTTCCCGGGCACTCGCCGGGGAGCGTAGGTTTTTACTGCAAGGAGCAGGGGTTTGTTATAGGCGGCGACGTCCTGTTCAGGGGCAGCATCGGCAGGACCGACCTGCCGGGAGGCGATCATGAGACCCTGCTGAGGAGTATCCGGGAGCAGCTGTGGCCGCTGCCGGACGAGACCGTGGTCTATCCCGGTCACGGCGAGCCGACGACGGTGGGGTGGGAGAAGAAGCACAATCCGTTCTTGAAGTGAGTTGCTTTCTCTGCTAAGGCTCCGCGATGGGAGCCTTAGCGGGGCCGATATCTGTCCTTGGGACGCCGGCCCTGCGGGCCGTCAGGCGGCCGCGCTGCGATTGAGATATTTTCCGATATACGGCAGCCGCTCAAACTCCTTCCTCTCCACTTTCAGGACAAATAGCGCGTAGGCGCCGAGAAAGATCGTGCCCAGAACCAGACTGAAGGCCCGGTTGCCCCAGAGATGGGTCGTCAGCGTATGGTGCACCAGGTAGATCAGTGCCACGATAACCATATAAGCGATCAGTTTTTTCCAGGCGTATGGGACCCGGTATACCTTCTGGCCCCAGACATAGGAAATGACCATCATGCTTCCGTAGCAGGTGAAGGTCGCCCAGGCCGAAGCCATATAGCCGAAGGCGGGGATAAAGAGGTAGTTGACCAGCAGCGTGATGCCCGCGCCGATCAGCGTGATATAGGCGCCGGATAATGTATTGGTAGAGAGCTTGTACCAAATGGAAAGATTGTAATAGATACCCAGGAACATATTGGCGAATAGCAGGATCGGCACCACCTTCAGCCCCACCCACATGGTGTGGTCGGTGATAAAGTACTTCCAGACGTCGAGATACATGGTCACGAACAGGAACATGCCGCTGATGAGGATCACAAAGAATTTCATCACCCGGGCATAGGTCCGCTGGGCGCTATCCTCCACGGACTGGCGGAAAAAGAAAGGCTCGGCGCCCATCCGGAAGGCCTGGACGAAAAGGGTGATCAGCAGGGACAGCTTGTAGCAGCCGCTATAGATGCCCACCTGGTAGGTGGCGTAGTCGTTGGCATGGGGCAGCCGCTTTACGAGCAGGATCCGGTCGAAGGTCTCGTTGATCATCCCTCCGAAACCTACAATGGTCAGCGGCAGCGCATAGATCATGACCTCCTTCCAGAGCGTGGTATTGAATTTCCATTGAAAGCCCTTGAGCAGCGGAGACAATAAGAACAGCTGGAAAAGATTTTGCAGAGTGTTTGCCAGCAGTACATAGGTGACGAATCCCCATTCAGGCCGGTAGATCAGGGCGATGACGCTGTTGGGATGCGTTTTCAGCAGCCTCGGGCAGACAGAAAGGAAGAAAAAGGTCAGCGCCACGTTCATCAGAATGCCCGAGATGCGGATCGCAGCAAATTTCCTTGGCCTGCCTTCATTACGCAGCCTGGCAAAAGGCAGGGCCGACAGGGCGTCGAAGGCGATGAGGAAAGCGCTCAGTACGACATAGTAAGGGTGTCTGGCGATGTCGATGGCCTCGGAGACCGGTACGCGGAAGACGATGAGCAAAAGGGTGATCAGCATTGTGCTGCCGAACAGCGAGATGACCAGGGTGGAGTAGAGGTCCTTCTGCGTCTCTTTCCGCTGGATGAACCGGAAGTAGGCCGTGTCCAGTCCAAAAAGCACTCCTATGTTCACAAAGGAGATCGCGGCATAGACCAGGCTCATCTCGCCATACTCCGGCGTCCCCTTGAACTTATAGGCCAGATAAGGGGTCAGCATGTAGTTGAGGAACTTGGCGAGGATCGAGCTCGCGCCATACCAGATCGTCTCTCCCGCTAATTTTTTGATACTGCTCATAGTGCTGATCGGCAAAGGTAATCCCCTGTGCGGGATAAAACCGTACCATTCAACGGCTTTTTAAAAATTTTGGTATATTCTGTAACGGCATGAGCTGACCTGTATCCTGCGACTGTTCAACACGGTGTCATAGGATCTCCTCTTCGCGTATAATGTTGTGCTTCAGCGCGTAAATCACTACTCCCGCCGTATTCTTCACGTCCATCTTCTCCAGGATCCGTGTCCGGTATCCTTCGACGGTGCGCTTGCTGAGGAAAAGCAGCTCTCCGATCTCCTGCGCGGTATGCTGGCGGCAGATCAGCCGGATGATGTCCTTTTCCCGGTCGGTGAACAGGTTGGAATGGCCTTTGAGACGGGAATCAAATTTGCTTTTGACGATCAGGCTGGCGAGGTGCGCCGTAGTATGTTTGCAGTAGAAGATATTGCCTTCGTTGACGGTGATGATGGCCTCCAGGATCTCTTTTTTGTCCGCGTTCTTGAGCAGGTAGCCCTTTGCCCCCGCCTCCAGCATCTCCACGATAAGGCCTTCTTCTTCGAACATGGACAGGGCGATTATCTTGAGCTGCGGATAGCGCTGCAGCAGGATCTTTGCTCCCGAAATGCCGTCGAGCCTCGGCATCTTGATATCAGTCAGGACCATGTCGGGTTTTGTCTCGTCCACCAGCTGCAACAACTCGTGTCCGTCCGAGGCCTGGCCGACCAGGGTGACCGCCTCCTGTTTGGACAGCATAAGAGCCAGCCCGTCTCTAAAAATTTCGTGGTCATCGGCAATGATCAGCCTGATAGTTTTTTTCATCCGGATATGCTTATGTTAAACCCGAGCCTCATGGGCTAGCTCCAAATTTAAAGAAAGCAGCCCAGAGGGACAGCGCCCGGATACAATTATTTAGATTAAAGTTTGGGATACCCGACGATCCGCGGAAGTCCTGCCGGAGCGGGCAGCCATTAATTCATGGGGATCTTGATAAAATAGTGGGTGCCTTCGCCCGGCGTCGAGTCCAGCGTGAGGACGCCATTGAGGATCTCGCAACGGCTTTCCAGGCTGCGCAGACCCAGCCCATGGGAGGCGGCCAGCGCCTTTTCCTTGTCAAAGCCCTTCCCGTCGTCTCTGGTCAGACAGAGCAGGTGGCCCCCTTCTTCGCTGAAGCCGATCTGTAGTACGCGCGCCCCCGAATGTTTTATCGTATTGTGGACGATCTCCTGGATCATCCGGAAAATGTGTATCTCTTTTTCCCTGGGGATGCTGATCTCTTTGACGAGAAAGAGCTGGATATTGACGGACTGCCGGGTGTTCACCTGGTTGATGAATTCCCGGATGGCTTCCACCAGTCCCTTTCTTTCCAGGGTATTCGGCAGAAGATCGTGGGAGATACGCCGCAGGCTGCCGATGATCTCGTCGAGGTATCCCCCGGTCTTGTCAAGGACCTGGCGGTCTTCCGTGCTTTCCACGTCCACGCTGCTGATGTTGAGCTTGACGGCGGACAGCAGGGGGCCGAGGCTGTCGTGCAGGTCGCCCGCGATGCGCTTGCGCTCGTTCTCCCGGATCGTGATCTCGGCAAAGATCTTCTCCCTTTGCAGACGCATATACCGTCGGTGATACCGGATGATGGAAACAAAAAAGTAGATGATGACCACCGCGATGATCAGCGACATCAGTATGGTTATATTAAGGATCTTCGATTCCATTATTTTATTTATTGCCGTAAATTAGTTCTCGGCCGGGCTTGCCCTCAGCGTGAACTTCTGAGGAACGGGTATCAACAGGAAAGCAATAGCAAAAATAATGTTTGTCAATGCATTAATATAGGAGAAGGAGGCAATTATGGTATTCGTTATCCGGGATTCGTCGTACAGGCTTACCTGGTATGCCCATTCATAGACTATCTTATAGATAAAAAATATAATAAACCCGATACAGAACAGAAAATCCGGTCGTCGCAGCAGCTTGCGGTTGTCGTGCGTGATCATGAAATTGATCTTGTTGACGCTGAGCAATACCACGAGGAAGGACTCGAGGAATTTGAAATAGGGCGGGAAGTCGGTGATATGTCCGAGGACAAGGTTCTCGGTCGTCCAGACCAGGCACAACAGGGCGATGAGTCCGTAAAACACAGGCTTGCGTGTCCGCCACAGACCCCAGACATAAAATTGCCAGAGGATGAGAAGGGACTCGGCCAGCGCATAGACGTTACTGGGAACGGCGTTGCTGTGGTGTCTGATCTTTATGAGGTAATAGTCGAGGTTCTCGGCCAGTACTGCCAGAAAGATAACGATAAAAAAGGGCTGGTACCCCTGTCCGATGCGACGCCAGCGTACCAACCCTGTTATTAAAGGAAGAAAGATCGTCTGACTGATGAGGAATACTAAAAATGATGTCATAGTTGTTTGGGCTAAACATTTATCCTACAGTCAGGTGGTAAGGTTTCAGTTGGTAGATGAGGAAAAGTCTCCAGGGTTCACGAGCGCGGCATCTAGTTGAGGCCGCTGCTGCCGTCGTCGCAAAGGGTCGGACAGCGCTGACCTTCTTCTACCGCCTGTCCGTTGTCGGTGGTCAGCTTCCTGTTCTTGATCGGGGTTGTACCGGGCGCAGGGTTGCCGCTCATATCTACGAGGTGGTCGATCATATCATTGCCGTCCTTGTCGTAAGGCACCATCACGAGCTTGATCTCGCCGCCAGGGCCACGGCCAAAATAGATACGGATGCCCTTGGCGTGCCCCTGTTTTTCATTGTGCTGCTTCAACAGCTGGACAAAAACGTCTGTGGGCCAGGCCTCTGCGTGTCCGAAATGCAAGGAATCGGCGAACTGGGTGCAGGTCGTGTCGAAGTGCGCGATGGAAGCCCGGAAATCAGCCGTCAGCTGGCGGGCCACTTCAATGGGGATCACGTGCTTGTCGACCACGGTATCCTGGGGAGCCGGGAACTCTACCGTGTCTTTGGGGGGTTGATTACACCCGAGGAGGCCAGCGAGAGTGATCATAAGAGCAAAAAGGGGGAGAAGCAGCCGGTTTGGGCTAGGGAGCTTGTTCATAAGAATTGTTTTTAAGATAGTGAATTTGATTAGGACGCCAAAATAATACATCCGTTGTACATGATTAGCAAGTATTAGTGCGGGAATAAATAAGTATAACTACGCATTATTTTTAGTACAACTGCGCTAGGCAGGCAGGCTGGACTGATGGACCTTTGTCCTGCCCCTATACCCTGCCGGGCCCGGCGGAGTCCAGGATATTCGCTATCACATATCATTTTACCATTAAACTCTTTTTGTGAGGTTATCCAGCAGCGAGCCAGCCGAAAGGCCGGCGAAGCTGCTGTTTTTTTTGCGAAAGTCCCGGGGCCCGGATGGGTAGCTCTGCTGCATATTTACTCATACCCCTTGATCCTTTTCCTGCCCTCCTTGGTCTGGGCTTGCCTTTTCTTGTTCTCGATACGCCTTTCTTTCGCGGCTGCCGAAGGCCTGGTGGCTATGCGCCTTTTTTCCTTTTTGAGCGCCTGTTCGATCAGCAGGTTCATTTTTCGGATAACCTCCGCCTTATTTCCAAGTTGGGTGCGGTGGACCTGGGATTTTACCTGGAGAAGCCTGTCGGCGTTGATCTTTGCCGATAGTTTGTGCTCCAGCAGGTCTTTTTGCTCCTGGTCCAGGAGCGCCGAGCCGCGGATCGAGAAATAGCCTTCTACCATCGTCTCGACCTTGTTGACGTTCTGTCCG
>JAFDYE010000168.1 GCA_018267585.1 Bacteroidota bacterium | reverse complement strand
AGCGCACTACGTTCGGGACGTAGGGGTCGCAGGTTCGAATCCTGTCTTCCCGACAATGGTCTAAAGCTAAAGAAGCCTCCGCATTTGCGGAGGCTTTCGCTTTTTTGCCCCACTCGGCCGCACGTCGAATTTTCGGTATCACAGATCAGCCTCCTCCTCTGTTCCACTACCGAAGGCCTGCAGGCACCCCCCAGGTCCAAATAAAAGTGATGAATATGAATCAGGGGATGTACAAGATCATTTGGAGCGATGGGAATAATGCCTTTTATCAAACGGTGTTGATCTTGAAATAATGGTGCACGCAACCGGGTCAGAACTTTGCACCGAACGTAAAATAGACAGATCTTCCATCCCCCGGTAATACCCCTTTACCGAGATAAACAAGCGTTTCGGTTCTTCGGGTGAAGTATTTATGATCTGTCAAATTATCTATGCCTATTCTGATCGTATAGTTGTCATAAAATTTATAGCTCATGGCAAAGTCCAGCACCTGATAGGGAGACACATAACCAACTCCGGAATTCTTTTCAGTAGCAGCTGTATTGTTGGCATCCGACCAGGATCCTCCTACAGCGGAATAATAAAATGTACCGGTTATATCTTTCACCGTGCAGTTGATTCCGGAACGGCTGATGTATTGCGGAGCATCTTCCAGCGTCTTCCCAGTCAGGTCAGCTTTTCCGGATCGTCCATTTAAATACTTTGCGTCATTATAGGCATATGATGAAAATATCGAAAGGTCGGAGCTGGTATGTTCATTCTTGAGATTAAGCAGGTGTATTTCCAAATAAGCCTCCACTCCTTTTGTCCGCGCGTCTCCCGCATTGGTGGTAAACGTATAGGGATTTCCTGTGCCGTCGGTCAGCGTTATATTTCCTATCCGGTTCTTATAAGATAATTCAAATCCACTCACATCAAAATTCAATATGTTCTTAATCTTTCCCCTTATTCCAATGTCTAAATTTTGGCCGCTTGCGTCTTTCAAATTCGGGTCGATCACCGCCGTGCTTGAGCCAATTATAAGGTTTGAATAAAGGATCGGCCGATACGCCTGAGAATAATTCCCATAGATATCTATGCTGCCGGCGAACTTATATTGCGCCCCTACGCCTGAAACTAAAATATTTCTGGAAGTGGAATGCGAAACAGGACGAAAATCATTGTACGCATCATGTTCCGTTCCGTTCGAGGTTGAACGGATATAATCATATCTTATGCCGGGAGTGACGGAAAGTTGATTGGTGATCCGGAATAGATTTTCGAGGAATACACCATAGTTAACCGTTCTGAAAAGCAGATTGATGCCGTAATCACCGGTTTGAGTCAGGTCAAAATCGGTTGCTGTGGTTCCCGTCCCATTCTGTCTTCTGTCGGTAGAGATATTCGAATATTTCACGCCGCCCGACAATGCGCCTTCGTTATGGAACAGGTTGTATTTTCTTATCATCCTCGTATCAACGGTATAGCTTTGATAGAAATCCCTGTTGATCTGTCTGGGAGCATAGGAACCCAGTGCCTTTATGACAGTGTCCGCATTGGTTGCCAGGTTGGGATTGGCGATCACCATATTTCTTTGTCCAAGCAAACTGTATGCTTTTACATTCAATCGGGTCCTGGAATTAATGGAGTAGTCAAGGAGTAAAGCGATCAAATTGATCATAGGATTAAAATAATTTCTGGACCTTGTGGATTGACGTGGGTTGGCGGCAAACATCGAATCGGTAAGCCCGCCTGCAAATTTCTGTATATAGTTCTCTCTTGAATACTCAACGCCAATATCCATTTTGTCCGTTGGCTTATAGTGTAAGCTTCCGTATGCATTCAGGAAATTATAGTTGGAATTGTGGCGCCATCCATCGCTGCTGCGATAATTAAAATAACCTGAATAAGTAAATCTTCCCTTTGCCCCTCCGATTGCATTATATGAATTGAACGTGCTGAATGAGCCATAAGTTTGCTGTGTTTCAAACCCCAGCACCCTTGTGGTGTCAGGTTGTTTAATTATATAGTTGAGCATGCCGCCGAACTGAGGTCCATATTGAAGCGCGGCGGATCCCCTGATAAGTTGAATTTCCTGCACGGCTTCCATTGGAGGATTGTACATGGCTTCAGGATAACCATATAGATCGTTATTGACGTTGTAGCCATTCTGATTCACATTGAATTCCCAGGATCTGTGCGGATTCAAGCCTCTTGCAGCTACACTGGTTTGAGTGCCCGAACCGTCCAGTTCCCAGGAAGAAATACCTGGTACTCCCGCGAACACGTCTCTCGCTCTATTCTGCGCAAGGTCTGCGTTCATACTGTCAAGCAGGAGAACTTCATTTTTTTTACCCGAATAGATAGTTGTTCCACTGATCTCTGGTAATCGGGCGATGCTGGAGGTTCTTAATTCCCCATATACTTCAACGGATGGGATTTCGGTAGTGCTCGCCTGAAGCGCATAGGAATAGTCGACAGTCTCATCCTTTTTTACGGTTATATCCCGCTCGATCGACTGATAGCCTATGTGCGAAATAACAAGACGGTAATAGCCGGGAGGGATTTTGCTGATCAGGTATTCGCCTTTGCCGTCGGTGGTCGTGCTGAAATTGGTTTGATCAAGAGCAATAGTCACTTGTTGCAAAGGCGATCTTCCATCGGTAATGCTGCCCTTAATATTTCCCGTCGACTGGGAAATTGAATTTTTTGCCAATAAGATAAGAACCGAGTACAAAAGCTTTTTCATAAGCCCAATAGTTTCGTTATATTTGTAAAGATATAACGATGAGCCTGACGTAAAAAACAAACAGATCTCCTTTTTAGAGACTTCGATAAAAATTGGTAGCCGGTTACTTTGGCTTCATTTAGGGCTAAGGCGACAAAGCCCTGTCCCAGAAATTAGTGGAAATAAGCTCAATTGAAGGAAAGGCGAAATTACAGAGGAGATT
>JAFDYE010000167.1 GCA_018267585.1 Bacteroidota bacterium | reverse complement strand
TCGCGGTCGCGGGGCCGAGTTGGGGCATATCATCGTGCAGGCCGAAGGAGGCTATCCCTGCGGCTGCGGCGGACGGGGATGTCTCGAGGCGCATGCCTCTGTGAAGGCGCTTGCAGAGGACTACCAACGAGGGCTGCGCCCCGCCTTATCGGAAGAGATCGACGGGCGCCTGATCGTTGCCCGGTACCTGGACGGTGAACCGCTCGCAGTCGAGGCGATGAACCGCCATTTCGACTGGCTCGCTGCAGGCGTGGCCGGACTCATCAATATCTTCAGCCCGCAAAAAGTGGTCATCGGTGGCGGGATATCCGAAGGCGGCGATTTTTATATCCGGGAGATCCGCCGGCGGGCACTGTCCAGGGCGATGAAGGAGACCTCGCTCAATACAGCGATCGAAGCCGCGCAGCTCGGAAATAAGGCCGGTCTTTTGGGGGCCGCGGCGCAAGTGTTCACTGCGGGACCGACGTGACGATCTCAAACTTGCGAAATCCCGCATTATTTTGCAGACTATCCCAAAATTCCGAACTTATCGGTATGATCATCGTCATCCAATGCAGGGACCAGGTCGGACTCGTGGCGGCCATATCCGGCGCGCTGGCTCGCCTCCAGCTAAATATCATCTCTCTCCGGGAGCACGTCGACCAGACAGAGAACCGGTTTTTCATCCGGATAGAAGTGGATGGCGAAACAGCGACAGCGCCCCTGCGGCACGAACTGGGGTATCTGCTTCCCGGCGACGCGATCATCTCCATCAATCCACAGCCGGAGAAGAAGATCGTCGTGCTGGTGACGAAAGAATACCATTGCCTCTCGGATATCCTGATCCGTCATCACTTCGGGACCCTGGGCGCGTCGGTCCGACACGTCATCGGTAATTACCCGGTGCTCGAGGATATCTGCCGCCGTTTTGAGATACCCTTCACACTGATCTCACACGAAAACCTGGAAAAAGAGGATTTCGAGCGGCAGATCATGGATGTTCTCCTTCGGCTGCAGCCCGACTATATCGTCCTGGCCAAATTCATGCGCATCCTGTCGCCGGCTTTTGTAAAGGCATTTCCGGCGCGGATCATCAATATCCATCACTCTTTCCTTCCGGCTTTTGTGGGCGCCAATCCTTACCGCCAGGCGTTCGAGCGGGGTGTCAAGCTCATCGGCGCCACCGCGCATTTTGTCACCGACCAGCTCGACGAAGGGCCGATCATTGCACAACAGACCATCCCCGTAGATCATTCGTATACAGCTGCGGCCATGATGAAGGCCGGTAAAGAGATCGAGACCGCCGTCCTGGCCAGCGCGCTGCGGCTGGTCTTCGACGACCGGGTCCTGGTGTATAAGAATAAAACAATCATATTTCAATAATTATGCGCAGGACAATTATATAATAATTATATGTCATACAAATTACGTATTTTTACTATGGTTTGATCGAACTTAAAAGCCTTAAGACAATAAAATAATTTTACAATATGACGGGCCCGTTATTGCTTGCGCTGGTGCCTGGTTTGCTAATCCTGCTTAAACCAAGCCTGATCCTGTTAAAGACTCGTTGTTTCCCGTTCGGACTGACTTCTATTTCAGCTCGCCGGGCGAGCTTCCTGCTAAATAATATCACCGACAGCGTCATCGCACTCGATCGACAATGGCGCTATATTTTTCTGAACGACGCCGCTCTCTCGACAAACCCGGGGGGAAAAGAATCCTGTCTCGGAAAAGTTATATGGGAAATACACCCGGAAGCGAGAGGGACGATATTTTTCGACATAGCGACACGAGTCATGGAAAGCCGGCAGGCGGCAGAATTCGATTTTCACTATGCACCGCTCGACCGCTGGTTCAATCTTCGGCTATTTCCGTCCAAAAGGGGGCTAACAATTTTTCGCCACGATATCACCCAGCAGAAAAAGCTATTGGCAGAACCCTTCAAAAAGGAAGCTATGCTTCAGACGAGTGGCTATGAAGGCGCAGGCGTCGAAGCCGGCCCCGAAGCGGGCCTTATCGACTCCATCATTGACAGTTTTCCCGGTATCTTCTACCTGTTTACCAGGGAGGGCAGAATCCTGAAATGGAACCGGAATTTTGAGAAAATATCCGGATACCTGCCTCACGAGATCCTCCGGATGAAGCCATTCGATTTTGTTCCCGACTCCTGTCACGGCATCCTGATGGAAAAGATCGCTACGGTGTTCCACATGGGAGAGGATGTCGTAGAGCTTGACTTGCTTCCAAAGTCTGGCGGGCCAGTTCCCTATTTCTTTACCGGGAGATTGGTAACATACGCGGGCGAACCCTGTGTGTTGGGCGTCGGCCTCGATTGCAGCGAAAGGGTAGAGGCGCGGCTGGAGATGAAGACAACTACCGAACAACTGGGCAAGCTGGCTGCCCTCCTGCAAAATATCCGGGAAGAAGAAAGGGTTGAAATTGCCCGGGACATCCATGACGATCTTGGACAGCAGCTGACGGCCATCAAGCTGGCCCTCTTTCGTCTTGAAGAACGGGTAGCCGGCAACTCCAGCGCAAGCGAGATCGTCGAACAGGTCATCGACTGGACCGGAATGACCATCGAGTCGGTAAGAAGAATTTCCTCCAACCTGCATCCGGGGATCCTGGCTGACCAGGGACTTTTGGGAGCCATGAATTGGCAGATCCAGGAATTCGAAAGGAAATTCAGGATCCCGGTAACAGCAGAGCTTTCACCTGCGGTGGAAATTAATGATCCGGCGATAGCCATCAGCCTGTTCAGGGTGTTTCAGGAAGCGTTGACAAATATTGCCCGCCATGCCG
>JAFDYE010000166.1 GCA_018267585.1 Bacteroidota bacterium | reverse complement strand
GCGGCATTGGTCATCGTGATCCGCTGGGCAGCGAAGAAAGGGTATTATTTCCTGAAACTGGGCCTCTGGTGCGCCTCTTTCATGCTCCTGGTCTATTGCACCTATTGCACCACACTTATCCGTATAAGCGCCAACCCGGGCGTGGATATGTACAACGTGGATAACCCGGTCGCCCTGGTTGGCTATCTGAGCCGTGACCAGTATGGCGACTGGCCCATCCTCTACGGTCCCGACTTCCAGGACCAGCCCCCTTCCGTCGACAAGGGTGATCTCTATACCATGGGCAAAGACCGGTATGAGGTCGCCGGAAAGGCCGTTGGCCAGGACTGGGGCAACACTCCTTCTGCGCACTTCTTCCCGCGTATGTGGAATGGCAGCAACGAACGTCAGGAGGTCAATACATACCGAAAGTTCTCCGGAATGGAGGGTGACGTGCCCACCATGGCCGACAACCTGAAATATTTCTGGAACTATCAGACCAACTGGATGTTCCTCCGCTATTTTCTCTGGAACTATTCCGGCAAGCAAAACGACCTCGAAGGCTTCGGCAACGTACGGGACGGCAACTGGATCACCGGTATTCCCTTCCTGGACAGCTGGCGCCTCGGTGACCAGAGCCGGATGCCGGACAGCATTCATACCAATAACAAGTCCTATAACCGGATGTATTTGCTGCCGTTGATCCTTGGATTGATCGGAATTTTCTTCCAGTTCAAGAGAGGACGGAATGATTTCTGGGTGACGCTGATCCTGTTCTTCTTCACCGGAGAGGCGATCGTCATCTACCTGAACCAGGCCGGCCTGCAGCCGCGCGAACGGGACTATGCCTATGCCGGCGCCTGCTATGCCTTCGCCATCTGGATCGGCCTCGGCGTCATCTGGGTGAAGGACATGCTCGAAAAATATGCGCTGAAAGGAAAGGCCGACGCCGCCAACTACGCCGCGGCAGGCCTCTGTCTGTTCGCCGTCCCCGTACTCATGGGCAGCCAGGAATGGAATGACCACGACCGTAGCAAGAAGACGCTGGCCAGGGACCTGGCTCGCGACTATCTCGAAAGCTGTCCGCCTAACGCCATCCTGTTCTCCTTTGGCGACAACGACACCTACCCTCTCTGGTATGCGCAGGAAGTAGAAGGCATCCGTCCCGACGTCCGCGTGATGGTCAATACCCTGCTGGGCACGGACTGGTATATGAACCAGCTGCGCTATAAGATCAACCAGAGCGCGCCTTTCGACGTATTGTTCACCCCCGAGCAGATCATGGGTGACAAGCGGAACGTAGCCTATTTCACCGACAAGGTGCCGGGCTATACCGATGCCAGCAGATACTATGATCTGGACAGCACGCTGACCAACGTAACGGCCAGCGATGACCCCAAATACAATATGCCGGCGGACAACGGTACCACGCTGAATATAGTGCCTACGCACAAGTTCAACGTCCCTGTTGATATCAATACCGTCCGGAGCAACGGGACCGTTCACGAAGGCGACAGCGTCGTCAGCAACCTTCACCTGGACCTGCCGGCCGACAAGCGCTATCTGCTGAAGAACGACCTGGCCATTTTGGGCATTATCGCCCGCAACAAATGGAAACGCCCCATCTGTTTTACCTCCCCGCAGGACCTTGGCGACCTGGGTCTGTCCAGATATGTGAGGCTGAGGGGTCTCTCTTATCAGCTGGTGCCGGTAGAGGGCGGAAACCCGCGCAACGGAGAAAATGTGGACAACGAGACGGCATATAAGACCATTATGGAGAAATTCGCCTATGGCAGCGCGAACAAACCGGGTGTGTATTACGACGAAGAGAACCGGCGCCACCTGAACAGCATCAAGTATGCGCATGCGCAGCTGGCCGAAAGCCTGGCCGCAGCCGGCAGGAAGGACTCGGCCCGCAGGATCCTGGAACATTTCGACCAGAACGTGCTGGAGTCCAACTTCCCCTACGGGATGACCTCCAACCAGAACAATCTGCACGACTATTTCTCTTTCCGCTTCCTGAACGCCTGCTATGAGGCCGAAGACTGGACGCTGGCGAAGAAGGTCGCTGCTTCCCTGAAGAAAGACCTCAGTCAGCAGATGCGGTATTATAAATCGCTGGGGGATAATATGACGGACGAGCAGCTGGCGATCAATGCCCAGATGATCATGCAGAACAAGGGCGGCAATCTGTCCGACCGGCAGATGGAATTCGCCCAGGATATCCTTTCAACGTACCAGCTGACCATGCAGATAGCCGACTGGGAAAAGCAGTATGGGGCTAAAACGGCGCCAACAGGCGGCGGTGGGATCAAATAAGCAAAGGATCAATCGATTATAACAAACGGGGGCCGGCGCCCCCGTTTTTATTTTGTAGAAAAAATTCTTTTTTATATCAATTTGGTAGACTATCTTTGTCCATAACAATGGTAGACAAGTAAAAGTTTAATGCACACACCATCTTCATATCACTTCTTTTCTTCTTATAACAACGCCTGTTGTTGTTGCTGTTGATCTTTGTCTATCCGAACGCCTTCGCCAGAGAATTCATTTTCTTTCGAAAACAACCACCACCACCGGATCATGAACAATGCAACGATAACAACACAGGAAACGACAACCCAATTACTCCACTTAATTAGTGGATTATCCATTTCTGAATCACTTCGCCTCCTGACAGATAGATTCCCCGGCCAGGTAACCTTCTCGACCAGCTTTAGTATCGAGGACCAGGTGATCGCCCATCACATCCTTACCGACGGTCTGCCCATATCCATCTTTACGCTGGACACCGGTCGTCTCTTTGCCGAGACCTATTCGGTATGGAGCGCCACCAACAGCAAATACGATACCCGGGTAAAAGCCTATTATCCGGACCGTGACCTGCTCGAGAAATTTCTTGACCAGAAAGGGCCCAATGCTTTTTATGAGTCGGTGGCCAACCGGAAGGAGTGTTGCTTTATCCGGAAGGTCGAACCGCTGCGCAGGGCTTTGCAGGGACAAACCATCTGGGTAACGGGGCTGCGGGCGGAGCATTCACCCGAACGGAAGGACCACACCGTTCTCGAATGGGACGAAGGCAACAAGGTCGTCAAGTATAACCCACTGCTGCATTGGGACACCGACGCGGTTCGCTCGTATATCGACAGGAACGACGTGCCGTATAATCCGCTGCATGACCGTGGCTTTGTCAGCATTGGCTGTGCTCCCTGTACGCGCGCTATCCGTGCCGGTGAGGACTTCCGTGCGGGAAGGTGGTGGTGGGAAGACAATAGTAAAAAAGAATGTGGACTACACTCGAATTAATATGAGCAAAGAAAATAATTATCGGTTAGACTACCTGGACCAGCTGGAATCGGAAGCCATCCATATCCTGCGGGAAGTGGCGGGCCAGTTTGAACGTCCGGCCCTGCTGTTCAGCGGAGGCAAAGACTCCATTACCCTGGTGCACCTGGCGCTGAAGGCTTTTCGGCCGGGTAAATTCCCCTTCCCTCTCGTGCACATCGACACGGGACACAATTTTCCTGAGGCGCTGGAATTTCGGGATGCGCTTGCAGAGCGCATCGGCGAGAAGCTGATCGTAAGAAGGGTAGAAGACACGATCCGCCAGCGGCAGCTCACCGAGCCCGTCGGCAAATTCGCGAGCCGCAATGCGCTGCAGACCTTCACCCTGCTGGATACGATCGAAGAGTTCCATTTCGACGCCTGCATCGGCGGGGCTCGTCGTGACGAGGAGAAGGCTCGCGCCAAAGAGCGGATCTTCTCGGTACGGGACGAGTTCGGTGGCTGGGATCCCAAACGGCAGCGGCCCGAGCTGTGGAATATCTACAACGGCCGCATCCGGAAAGGAGAGAACGTAAGGGCTTTCCCGATCAGCAACTGGACCGAGCTGGATATCTGGAACTATATCCGCCGGGAGAAGATCGACCTGCCGTCCATCTATTTCGCGCACGATCGCGAGGTGATCGACTTCCAGGGCCAGTGGGTAGCGGTTTCACCTTTTATCCGCCTGGATGCAACGGACCAGGTGCAAAAGGTGCGGGTTCGATACCGGACAGTTGGGGATATGACCTGTACGGCGGCTGTGGAATCATCGGCTGCGGTCATCGATGATATTATTCGTGAGATCACGGCTACCAGGACTTCTGAGCGCGGTGAGACGCGTATCGACGACCGGGTGTCGGAGGCCGCGATGGAGGACAGGAAAAAGAATGGTTATTTCTGAGGACCCGTGGTCCGCTAAAACATAATTATTATGGACTTACTTCGCTTTATAACTGCAGGCAGCGTGGACGACGGGAAAAGCACCCTGATCGGGAGACTTTTATACGACAGCAAGAGTATTCTGGCCGACCAGCTGGAAGCCCTCGAGAAACAAAGCAAGAACAGGGAAGACGGCGAGATCGACCTTGCGCTGCTGACCGACGGTCTGAGAGCCGAACGCGAGCAGGGCATCACCATCGACGTAGCCTATAAATATTTTTCTACGCCAAAGCGTAAATTCATCATCGCCGACGCGCCCGGACATATCCAATATACGCGGAATATGGTGACCGGCGCTTCCAACGCGAACCTCATCATCATCCTCGTCGACGCCCGCAACGGCGTGGTAGAGCAGACCCGCCGCCATTCCATCATCGCCTCGCTGCTGAATATCCCGCACGTGGTCGTCGCCATCAATAAGATGGACCTGGTGGATTATTCGCAGGATCGATACAATAATATCGTCATCGACTATGCGGAGGTCGCCCGCACGCTGGGACTCAAGGACGTGACCTATCTGCCGATCAGCGCACTGAAAGGCGACAATATCGTCGAACGTTCGACGGCCATCTCCTGGTACGACGGCCCTGCGCTGCTCGACGTGCTGGAAAATATTGAGATAGACCATGATATTGATCTCAGACGCGGCAGACTGAGCGTGCAGTATGTGATCCGTCCCCAGACAGAGGAATTACACGACTATCGTGGCTATGCCGGGAAGATCGCCAGCGGCACATATAAAAAGGGAGAGACCGTCACGGTATTGCCTTCGGGCCAGACCAGCAGGATCAGGAGCATCGAGGTCGGCGGCGCGGCCGTCCAAGAGGCGTTTGCTCCGCAGAGCGTGATCCTTCAGCTGGAAGACGATATCGATATCAGCCGGGGAGACCTGCTGGTCAGCGGCGAAGAGCTGCCCCGTGTCGAGCAGGAATTCGACGTGCTGCTCTGCTGGATGGACAGCAAGACCCTGGCGCCGGGCAACAAGTATCTCGTGCAGCTGGGCAGCCGGACGGTGCGCGGGATGGTAAAAGAGATCGAATATAAATTGGACGTCAATACCCTCGAGAAACTCCCGGCACCCGAACAGGCAGGTCTGAACGATATCGTAAAGGCTACGATCAGGACGGCTTCTCCCCTGCCCTTCGACCGGTATGCAGACCTTCCCGTGGGCGGCGGAGCCATTCTGATCGACGAAACGAGTTATGTAACGGTAGGCGCCTGCATGGTGCAATAATATAGTCAATGCACAGTGTCAAACATATCGGAAAAGTATTCCTCGTGGGTGCAGGACCTGGAGACCCGGAACTGCTGACCCTGAAGGCGCTGCGTCATCTGCAGCAGGCGGACGTGGTCATCACGGACAGACTGGTCAGCCCGGTCATCCTGTCGGAGTACGTCCGGGAGGATGCGCTCATCATACCCGTCGGCAAACAGTGCAACAGCGAGGCCAGCACTCCGCAGACCGCCATCAATGACCTGCTCGTAGAACACGCCCTGCTGGGGCGCCGGGTCGTCCGGCTAAAGGGCGGAGACGTATCCATCTTCTCCAACGTGCTGGACGAATTGCAGACGCTGGTGAGCCACGGCATCCCCTATGAGCTGGTGCCGGGCGTGACTGCGGCGCTCGGAGCGGCAGCCTATGCCGGCATACCCCTGACGGCGAGAAAACACGCCGCAGCGGTCAGGTTCCTTACGGCATGGCGCAGCGACCGGATCGATGTCTCCTACTGGCAGGACCTGGCGCGCACCGAAGACACCCTGGTCTTTTATATGTCATCACAGCCGCTGGATGAGCTGGTCGGCCGGCTGGTCGAATACGGCATACCCGCGGACCGCTGGGTGGCGGTGATCGAGCAGGCCACCACGCCCCAGCAACGCGTGACCGCGTTGCCGGTGCACGAATACATCGCGGCTGCAGGGGGTACACAGTATGCATCCCCCTCCCTTATCATCATCGGGAAAGTGGCGGCGCTGCACCAGGCCTTCGGCTGGAAGAGCGACGCAACAGAAGAACAACTATATTTTCCACCCGTAGTGGAGCAACAAATAAAAAAGAAGCTAGTATGCTAACAACGCCCAAACTGACGCAGATACAGGAATTGATCGCCGGCTCCTCCCGGGAAGAGCTGGTCTGGCTGAGCGGCTATCTGGCGGGCGTTGCCGCGGGTCAGGGACAGGCGACCACCGGATCACAGGCGGTACCGGCATTGTCGACGCCCGCGGCGCCAACCGTCAATAAGATAACCATCGCCTATGGCACCGAGACCGGCAACTCAAAAAAATTAGCCAGCGACTTCGCGGCAAAGGCAAAAAAGAAGGGCATCAACGCCAGGCTGATCGGCCTCGAACAATATCGCCTGGGCGACCTGACAAAAGAAGAATACTTTTTCGCGGTGATCAGCACCCAGGGCGACGGTGAACCACCTGCCGCGGCAAAGAAATTCTACGACCATATCCACCAGGGCAGCCTGAAGCTCGAGCGGCTGAAATACGGCGTGCTTGCTCTCGGCGACACCTCCTACCCCTTGTTCTGCAAGGCCGGAGAGGACGTCGACCACCAGCTGAACAAGGCCGGCGGTCAGCGGATAGTCGCGCTGGAAAAATGCGATACCGACTATGATTCGCAGGCCGGAAAATGGTTCGAAACCGTATTACAGCAGCTCAGCACATCCGGCGGCGCCTCTGCGCCGGCGGCGGCGCCTGCAACGGCTGCCAGACCTACCGGAAAAAAAACCTATACCGGCACCGTGCTCGCCAACATCAACCTCAACGACCGGGGCTCTTCCAAAAAGACCCACCACCTCGAGATAGCTGCGGAGGGAGTTGACTATCTGCCGGGCGATGCCCTCGGGCTCGTCCCCGAGAATCCAGCCGCCACGGTCGAGGCGATACTTGCGCTCACAGGCGCGGATCCCAACCGCAAGCTGACGATCCGCCAGGAAGAGGCGACCATCGGACACCTGTTGAGAAAGCGGCTCAACATCGTCTATCTTCCCGAGCGCGTGGTAAAGAAATACGCGGCCATCGTCCAGCAGGATATACCGGAAACAAGGATCGGCCTGCTCGACCTCCTGAAGATCTACCCGGTGAAAGATGCTGCGCAGTTCCACGAGGTCATTTCGATACTCGAGCCGACCGCCCCAAGACTGTACAGCATTTCATCCTCTCCCGAGGCACACAGCGGTGAGATACACCTGACCGTGACCCGGGACAGTTTTAGCGTCAACGGTGAGACCAAACACGGCCTCTGCTCTGACCTTCTGTCCCAGTTGTCTGCTGACGGGTCCCTCGACTTCTATATTCACAGGAATTCACAGTTCAGGCTACCCGCGGAAGATAAGGACGTGATCATGATCGGGCCGGGGACAGGGATCGCCCCCTTCCGCAGCTTCTTAGCCCATCGCGACAGCCAGGGCGCTTCGGGGCGGAACTGGCTCTTCTTCGGTGACCAGCATTTCACCACCGACTTTCTCTACCAGACCGACCTGCAGAACTGGATGCAGACCGGCGTCCTGACCCGCCTGAACACCGCCTTTTCGAGGGACCAGAAAGAAAAGGTCTATGTCCAGCACAAGATGCGCCGCGAGGCGGCCGAGCTCTACCGCTGGCTGGAAGACGGCGCCTATGTCTATGTATGCGGCACCAAAGAGCCGATGAGCGTAGACGTGGAAGCCGCCCTGCTGGAGATCATCAAAGAGGAAGGAAAGAAGACACAATCACAGGCCGAAGCCTGGCTCGACGAGCTGAAAGAGGCTGGACGCTATGTAAAAGACGTATACTAAGATGGAGCAAAACAAGAACTTATCGAGCACCGAAAGGATCAAACAAAATAGCGATGGACTCAGAGGCACCCTCGTTGAAGGACTGAAGAACGAGGTCACGGGCGCCATCGCAGATGACGACACTGCCCTGGTAAAGTTCCACGGTATGTACATGCAGGACGACCGCGACCGGCGGGAAGAGCGCGCCGAAAAAAAGCTCGAGCGCCTGTATTCCTTTATGGTGAGGCTACGGGTACCGGGAGGCTTTCTAACGCCCGAACAATGGATCGCCATTCACCACGTCGCCGGTGAGAACAGCACGGGCACCATCAAGGTCACCACCCGCCAGACCATTCAGCTGCACGGAATACTGAGGAGCAGGATCAAGCCGACACTGAAGGCCTTTAGCAATGTGCACCTCGACTCCATTGCCGCCTGCGGCGACGTCAATCGCAATGTTACGGCCGCCGCCCATCCGATGGAATCCGAGCTCCACGAACAGGTGCACGGCTATGCTGCCCGCATCAGTGCGCTGCTGCTGCCGAAGACCCGGGCTTTTTATGAGATATGGCTGGACGAAGAGAAGCTGACCAATAAGAAGGACGAGGAAGATCCCCTGTACCAGGACCGCTATCTTCCCCGAAAATTCAAGATCGGCCTGGTCATCCCGCCCAACAACGATATCGACGTACTCACCAATGACCTGGCGCTGATCGCCATCATCGAGAACGGGCAGCTGAAAGGATTCAACTTCGCCATCGGCGGCGGACTTGGCGCCACGCACGGCAATGCCGAGACCTATCCGAGGCTGGCCAGCGTACTCTGTTACGTGCCGGCGGACGACGAGAAATTATTCAAGGCCATTTACGAGGTCGTTACGATCCAGCGCGACTATGGCAACCGTAGCGACCGAAAACTGGCCCGCCTGAAATATACCGTCGACAAATATGGTCTGGACTGGTACCGTGCCGAGCTGGAAAAAAGAGTGGGCTTTCCGCTGGAAGACGCGCGCCCCTTTGTGTTTACCGACCGGGTCGACCACTACGGGTGGACACAGAATCACAAGGGACTCTGGTACTATACTCCCTATGTCGAATGCGGAAGAGTGGTCGACGACGAAAAAGTTGCGATGAAGACTGCGCTGCTGGAAGTGGCGGAAACGGGGAAAGCCAATATCCGTTTCACCGGCACACAGAACCTGATCCTGTCTGATATCAAGGCCAAAGACAAGGCTGCGATCCAGAAGATACTCGAGAAATACCGGATCATCGAACATACGGAGGCAGCCTCTGCTGTCCGAAAGAACGCGATCGCGTGTGTTGCCCTGCCGACATGCGGCCTGGCCCTGGCGGAGGCGCAGCGCTACCTGCCCACCCTGCTTGGTAAGATCGAAGGGCTGCTGGACAAGTATGAGCTCGGCGAAGAACAGATCATCATCCGGATGACCGGCTGCCCCAACGGCTGCGGGCGTCCCTATGCAGCGGAGATCGGTTTTGTCGGAACTGCCCTGGGCCATTACAATATGCACCTGTGCGGAGACCATGAAGGGACCAGGCTGAACAGGATCTATAAGGAGAACCTGGACGAGGCGGCGATCCTGAAAGAACTGGACCTGCTGTTCTGGCTGTACAAAAAAGAGCGGATCACCGGCGAACGGTTCGGTGACTTCGCGCTGCGTCAAAAATGGTATAAACAATAAATATTTTTTGAAATGCCTTCAGGCTTTTTGTCTGAAGGCATTTTTTTTATACTTTTACTCTACTAAATTAATAGACTAATAGCTTATGAAGCGTTTATCCGGAATATTGACCATTTTAGTTCTCTTGACGGGGACGCGCATTCTTGCGCAGGACCCATATATCATCTCAGGCAAGGTCTTTGACTCGGTGGGCAACCAGCCCCTGGGGGCCGCGACAGTCAGGATCAAGGGTACGGCGATAGGCACCACTGCCGCAGAGGACGGCAGCTTTCACCTGAGGACTGCGCAAAAGCTGCCGCTGACCCTGGTGGTGACCTCCATCGGCTTTAAAAGCCAGGAATTCCTTGTCAGCGGCGATGGCACCACTGGCATCTCCATCGCGCTGAATACGAGGCGCGTGCTGGTAGACCAGGTCGTCGTGACGGCGAGCCGTGTATCGGAAAGCATCCTGCGTAGTCCGGTGACGATCGAAAAGCTGGACCTTCGGGCCATAAAAGAGAGTCCGGCTCCCACTTTTTATGATGCGCTGGAAAATGTAAAGGGGGTACAGATGACGACGCTCAGCCTGGGCTATAAGGTGCCCAATACGAGAGGGTTTTCGGGGACGACCAACAGCCGGTTCTTGCAAATGGTAGACGGCGTCGATAATATTTCTCCGGGCATCGGGGCTCCTGTCGCCAATGCGGTCGGGCCGACGGAGCTGGATATCGAAAGCGTCGAGCTGATACCCGGCGCGGCCTCCGCCATCTACGGCCTGAACGCCATCAACGGCATCGCAAACCTGAAGACAAAATCACCCTTCCAGTACGAAGGGCTGAGCGTATACCAGAAACTAGGCGTCAATCACGTCAATGACAAGGACCACAACGCCGCGCTCTATTCCGAGTCGGCCATCCGCTGGGCGAAAGTGCTGAACCCCAAATGGGCGTTCAAGATCAATGTGGCGCATTCCGAGGGTACCGACTGGATCGCCAACAACCAGCATGACCAGTATTTTGACGTGGGGAACAAGACCAATGCATCTGTGGCCGCCGTAAATCCCGGTGCAGACCTCATCAACCGCTATGGCGACGAATACAACAGCGACCTCAGGACGCTCACGCTTGCCGGGAAGAAATACGACGTCTCGCGCAGCGGCTACCTGGAAAAAGACCTGACGGACTATGCCGTAAAGAATACGAAGGCCGACGCCGCCATCCACTTCCGTCCCAATGCCGGCACAGAGATCTCCTATACGTACCGCATCGGCGTGGTGACAAACAACTATCAGCGCGGCAACAGGGTGCGGCTGGACGGCGAGCGCATCCAGCAGCATGCGCTGGATATCCGGACAGGTGGGCTTAGCCTCAAGGGTTATTACACTACCGAGAACACCGGGGACAACTCCTTCAATTTCCGGCCGCTGGGAGAGAATATCGATATGGCCTTCAAAAAATCGCCGCAGTGGTGGAATGATTTTACCACTGGCTTTAACAACGCCTACAACGCCGTTGCGGCTCCTACCACGCAGAACGTACAGGCATCGCTGAATGCGGCACGCGCCTTTGCCGACAACGGGCGGTTCCTGCCAGGCACCCGGTCGTTCGACAGCGTGCGCAACAAGGTCATCCATACGAACAACTGGGATACGGTGGGTGCGCAGATGAAATTGAGATCGGCCTTCGTCCATTTCGAGGGTCAGTACGACTTCTCCCGGCTGATCCCCTTCATACAGGTGCTTGCCGGTGCGAACTATCGCAACTATTTCGTCACACCGGACGGCAACAACTACGTCAATCCGAATGCCTATGCGGATTCGAAGCAGGCGGACAGCCGGTTTGACTACTATACCTACGGCGGGTTTATACAGCTGACGAAGAAGCTCTTCGAAGAAAAGCTCAAGCTGACGGCTAGTCTAAGGGCCGACAAGACAGAGTATTTCAGCACGAAGTTCAATCCCAGGGTTGCGGCGGTCTACTCACCTACGGCACAGCATAATTTCAGGGCATCGTTCCAGAACGGCTACCGGTTCCCCACCCTATTCGAAGGCTTTGCCTATGTCAACAACGGCGGCGTGCGCCGGCTGGGCGGGCTGCCCGTGATCGCGCAGCATACGCAGGCATTCGGGAACTCCTATATCAACTCTTCAGTCACCGCATTTAAGAATGCGGTCAATGCCGACCTCAACAGCGGCAGCGGGATTACGCAGGCAGCAGCGATACAGAAGGAGGCGGGTATCCTGGTACAAAGCACCTACGGTTATATCCAGCCAGAGCATATCAATTCCTTCGAAGCCGGCTATAAGGGCGTGTTGCTGAACAACAGGCTGTTCGTGGACGTGGACTATTATTTCAGCGTCTACGACAACTTTATCGGCCAGCTGGATATCACCCAGCCGAAGAACGGGACCATCGGCGGCGGAGTAAATGTTAATACGGCTACACAGATCTATTCCGGGTCGGTCACGAAATACAAGATGTGGACCAATTCCAGGAGCAAAGTGACCAATAATGGCGTCGAGCTGGGAGCAAGCTATAATTTCTATAAGAAGTTCACCATCACGGGCAACGCCAGCTACGCGGCGATCGTCAGTTCGGAGTCGACCGACGCCTTCACCCCCGCCTTTAATACGCCGAACTGGATCACCAACCTGAACATCGGCAACCGCGAGATCCTGAAGAATACCGGCTTTAACGTCGGCTGGCACTGGCAGAACGCCTTCTACTGGAACAGCCCTCTGGCTGCGGGGAACGTGCCGGCCTATAGCACGATCGACGCCCAGGTCAACTACCGGATACCGGAATTGTTTAGTACACTAAAATTGGGGGCTACTAATCTGCTGAATAAAAAATATTACCAGTATCTTGGGGGGCCATCGATCGGAGGGTTTTATTACATCACGATCGTATTTGACGGAACTGGCCGGAAGGCCAGTTCGCCCGCGAGACCCTAAGGTCGAGTGGTCAATCATTAATGAAATGGGAGATATAAAAGCTGAGGTCGAAACTGAAAATCATTTGTTCCCGCTGTTTGTAAAACTAGAGCGGCTCAGGCTTCTTTTGGTCGGCGCCGGCAATGTCGGACTAGAGAAGCTGCAGGCTGTATTGCAAAATTCGCCGGCTACAAAGGTCACAGTGGTCGCGCCGCAGATATCGGAATCTGTCCGCGAACTCGCAGAGCGCCATCCGGGAATCCGGCTGCTGGAAAGGCCTTATCACCCGAACGACCTGGAATATGCCGATATCGTCATCGTAGCCGTGAACGACCGGGCCGTCAGCGAGGCCGTCGCGAAGCAAACGCGGGCGGCGGGGCTGCTGGTCAACGTAGCCGACACGCCCGACCTCTGCGATTTCTATCTGAGCTCGATCGTCCGCAAGGGCCACCTCAAGATAGCGATCTCCACCAACGGCAAGTCGCCCACCATCGCCAAACGGCTGAAGGAAGAGATAGGGAGCCTGATCCCCGATGAAATGGACAACGTCCTGGAGAATATGCAGACCCTCCGCCAGGGTCTCAACGGGGATTTTTCCGAGAAGGTGCGGAAGCTGAACGACCTGACAATGGTGCTGGTGGCCAAACAGGCCGCGCCGCCGGTTGAAATTCTGGCCAAGCCGAAACCGGCCAAATGGCAGCAGATCGTGAAATGGTGTCTGCTGGCCTTTCTCTTTATGATACTTGGGCACGGACTGCTGTCGATGGTACCCCTCACTGGTCTGGTCGACTATGTGCGCGGCTTGCCAATCGACAGCACCGGCTTCCTGGTCATGACGCTTGCGGGTTTTCTTGCGCAAATGGTGGACGGCTCGCTGGGGCTTGGTTATGGCACGATTTCCACCACCTTCCTGCTTGCTTATGGCGTCCCTCCTGCCATCGTCAGCAGCCGCGTGCATTCGGCGCGGGTATTCTCCAGCGGCGTCTCGGGCTATAGTCATCACCGATTTGGCAATATCAACAAAAAGCTGTTCCGGACAATCGTGGTGCCGGGCATTATCGGGGCCGTCCTCGGGGCCGCCGCGGCCTATTTCGGTAAGGAGTATTCGCAGTGGGTACGGATTCCGCTGTCGGTCTATACGGTCTATCTGGGTTACTATATCTTACGGAAGGCCTTCGCCAAACGCAACCCCAAAGACAAGGTCCGGCGGGCCGGCTGGCTGGCGTCGGCCGGCGGGTTCCTGGACGCATTTGCCGGCGGCGGGTGGGGAACGCTGGTCACCAGCACCCTGATCGCCAAGCGCCGAAATCCCCGCTACGTCATCGGTTCGGTCTGCCTGGCTGAATTCTTTGTCGTCCTGTCGAGCTCGATCACCTTCTTTATACTCCTTAAGAGCATTCCCCTCCTGGACGTCGCCGGAATGATACTCGGGGGGATACTTGCTGCCCCGATTGCGGCAAGGCTGGTAGGCAAGCTGCCGGTGAAGACGATGTTCGTAGCTGTGGGTACACTGGTGATGGTCACCAGTGCCTGGACGCTGTGGAAGGCCCTGGCTGCTGCGGGGTTGTTACACCACTAAAAGGCTGCACCCGCGTATATCGCTATTGTCAACCCGTCCAGATATCTGAAAGGTTCCGTCAGGCAATATACGGCCGACGTCGTCCGTCGCAATAAAAGCGCAGGACCATATATTGGCGAGGTCGATGATATTGACGATCCCCTCTCCTTCGCCGCTGATGTCCAGCGGATCATCTTCTTTACGGACCAGTACCTTCATCCAGGGCGGACACCGGAACAGGCCTTGTCCATGGGAATAGGCCTGGGACAGCAGCTCGGTCATTCCATATTCGGCGTGGATGGAAGCCACTCCCAGGCGGCGGGTCAGCACCTCGTGCAGTTCGGCGCGGGTGATCTCCTTTCGCCGGCCCTTCATGCCGCCGGTCTCCATGATCACGGTATGGCCAAGCTTCATTTCATATTTTTCCGCGAAATCCAGCAACGCGAAGGTCACGCCGATCACCAGCGTCTTCTGCCCCTGCTGTTCAAGTCGCCGGAGGACACGGTGCAGGGTTTCGTGGTCGTACAGATAGGTGCCGCTGTCCGGGTGGCCGCTGGCCCGGATCAGCTCGTCGACCATGAACACGAGCGAAGAATTGCTCCTTTCCAGATAGGCAGGCAGGAGGCCGATGATACACCATTCATTGACAGGCCCATATGACTGTTGGAAAGCGGCGAAAAAGCTTTTCCTGTACAGATCGACGTCTTTTACCTCGTGGCGGCTGGTGACCATTCCGGTGGTACCGCTGCTCTCGAACACGACATCAGCCGGTCCTGGTGCCCCGCTCCGGACGGAGTGTGTTTTAAAGAAGGCAACCGGAAGAAAGGGAATATCGTATAGTGTATGGACAGTGGCCGGATCGATCCCCAGCGTTTGGACATACTGGCGATACAGCGGGTTCTCAGCATACTGAAAGGCGAATATTTCCAGGGCGCGGGGGGCAAGAGTGGACTCGGAGAGGGAGAACAGCCCTTCTGTTAATTTCAAGTGGGAATTTTGGAACAAAATTACCCCCTTTTAAATAAAAACAACTAGGTTTGTAGGCATCAAATCAGCATCATGAAGTCTGGTTCTTTCCTGATACCCGCGATAATTTTACTACTCGCAGCCGGCAGCTGTAGCAAGGGCGGCTCCGGAGGCAAACCACAATTCACCCTGACGTCCATCGATAAGACCACCATCGGTACGAATGACTCGCTGGTCGCGCATTTCAAGTTCACCAATGGCAACAGCGTCCAAAACGGCTATTTCGTTTCCATTCTCGACCGGCTTAACGAGGCCCCTGCTTCCGATCCCGTCGTCGATACCCTTATCAACCCCATTCCTGACCTGGAAGGCGCCAACAAGGGCGAGTTCAGGTATTCGCTGCCCCACAGCTCCCTTTTTCAGTCGACGACCCTCGGACAAAATGACACCGTCATCATGAAATTCTTTGTGCTGTCCTCCGGCGGTGTTCACAGCGACACGATCTCTTCGCCCAAGCTGATCATTTTGAAATAATGAGTGGCGGATGTTTAGAAAAATAGTCGATTTCTTTGTTTTCAGCAGCCTGTATATTGCTCTATGTGCCGTCGTAATGGTCTGGCAGACGAGCCATCTTTTACTGGGCCTGCCGCCATCCGGCAAGCTCATCGGGTTTGTGTTCTTTGCCACGATCTGCAGCTATAATTTCCACTGGTGGCTGACTCCCAAAGCCGCCAGTCCATCCCGCCGGGTACACTGGTCCACTCCGCATAAAATACTGCATTTTATTCTGTATCTCGTAGGATTGGTAGGCGCGGGGGTCAATTTTCTTTACCTGCTGCACTTTCTGCCCGCCATGCTCTTCGGCGTTCTGCTCACCTTTTTGTATTCGGCGCCCAAACTGCCCCAGCGCATCTTTGTACAGCTGCAAAAAATAGCTATAGGCAAGACCCTTTTCCTGGCCTTCGTCTGGGTCTATGTAACGACCGTCCTTCCGCTGATCGTGGCAGAGGCACCCTGGAAGACGTCCTTCGTGTTGTTCACGGCCGGACGGTTCCTTCTCATCTATCCGATCTGTATCCTCTTCGACTACCGGGACCGCGAGGATGACCGGTCACAGGGGATCCGCAGCCTTATCACAATGCTGGATGAAAAAGGCATCGATCTGCTCTTCTCGGTATCGATCGGACTGTTCTTCCTGGTAAGCATCGCTCTTTCCTTCTTCCACTACAATGCCTTTTATATTTTCCTTTTGCTGATACCGGGTATCATCACGGCCGCCCTCTACAAGGAGGCTAAGCGCAATTTTTCAGACGACCTCTACTATATCATATTAGACGGATTAATGATGTTTTCGGGGGTATTGATGCTGATTTTCAAGATTTAGTTACATTTGTCAGCCGGAACCTATCTCCGGCACACTAATCGAAATGAATCCAATGGCAAAAAGTGCGAAAAGCGAGGCTGCAGCATCCTCAATTCTTACTACGAGATCCTGGGAATTTTTCAAGAACTATATCAACAATCCTTCTCCGGTCGGCTTCGAGAGCAGCGGTCAGCGGCTATGGCTCGATTATCTGAAACCTTATGTGGACACGCATTTTACGGACCCCTACGGCACGGCCGTCGGCATCGTGAATCCGGATGCTCCGTTCAAGGTTGTCATCGAAGCGCACGCCGACGAGATCAGCTGGTTCGTGAACTATATGACTCCGGAAGGATTATTGTACCTCAAGCGGAATGGCGGGGTCGACCACCAGATCGCTCCGGGAATGCGGGTATTTATCCACGGGAAGAAGGGGAAGGTCCCGGCAGTATTTGGCTGGCCGGCCATTCATACCCGTCTCGGGGCTGACGCCAAGGAGTCCCAGCCGAAGGTGGACAATTTGTTTCTCGACACCGGGGCCCGTACGAAAAAAGAGCTCGAAGACCTCGGCGTACATATCGGCGCTGTTGTCACCTACCAGGACGGCTATGCGGAGCTTGCGTATGACAATCTGATCGGCCGGGCTTTTGACAACCGCGTCGGCGGGTTTATGATCGCCGAAGTGGCGCGTCTGCTGAAGGAGAACAAGAAGAAGCTGCCCTTCGGGCTCTATGTGGTGAACGCCGTACAGGAAGAGGTCGGTCTGCGGGGCGCTGAGATGATCGCCCGTCGGATAAAGCCCAATATCGCTGTCATCACCGACGTGACGCACGACACGACGACGCCCATGATCAACAAGACCATCGAAGGGGAAGTTGCCTGCGGCAAAGGGCCGTCCCTGGCATTTGGACCTGCGGTACACAACAAGCTGCTGGCCCTCGTGCAGGAGACCGCGGAGAAACACAGCCTTCCCGTACAGATGCGGGCCGTATCGCGCAGCACGGGCACCGACACCGACTCGTTTGCCTATGCCAATGACGGCTGCCCGTCCGTGTTGATCTCCATCCCCCTGCGGTATATGCATACCACCGTGGAGATGCTGCACAAAAAAGATATTGAGCAGACGATCCGTCTGATGTATGAGACTTTGCTGGTGCTTACGCCCAGGACAAACCTCAGCTATTTGTAACCAATCCGGCTTTTCAATTAATCGAATCTACCTTTATTAAAGGACTCAACCGTCACTTTAAATGACGGGAAATAAGTAAGAAAAAATAAACCAATGATTATGATCCGTAATAACTGGACACTGGACGAAATAAAGGATATCTATGATACGCCCCTGCTGGACCTGATCTATCGCGCGGCCACTGTACACCGGGAGAACAACGAGACCGGAGAGGTCCAGGTCTGCACGCTGCTATCGATCAAGACGGGGGGATGCCCCGAAGACTGCGCCTACTGCCCCCAGGCTGCCCGTTATAATACGGGGGTCAACGTACAGGCGTTGATGAAGAAAGAAGAGGTGCTCGAATACGCAGCGAAGGCGAAGGCCGCCGGCTCCACCCGATTTTGCATGGGCGCAGCCTGGCGTGAAGTGAGGGATAACAAGGACTTTGACCGGGTCATCGACATGGTAAAAGGCGTGAATGAGATGGGGATGGAAGTCTGCTGTACGCTGGGCATGCTGAATGAGGACCAGGCCAAACGTCTTGCGGATGCTGGCCTCTACGCATACAATCATAACCTGGATACGTCAAAGGAACACTATAGCGAGATCATTTCCACCCGGACTTATGACGACCGTCTTGCGACCCTTGACAATGTCCGGAAGGCCGGGGTCACCGTCTGCTGCGGGGGTATCATTGGTCTCGGCGAGACCCACGACGACCGCATTAAAATGCTGCACACACTGTCTACCCTGCCCCAGCATCCCGAAAGCGTGCCCATCAACGCGCTGGTCCGCGTCAAAGGTACCCCGCTGGCCGATAACCCAAAAGTCGACGTCTGGGATATGATCCGGATGATAGCCACTGCCAGGATCCTCATGCCAGCGACGATGGTCAGGCTGAGCGCCGGCCGTGCGGAAATGAGCCAGGCAGAGCAGGCTCTCTGCTTCATGGCGGGAGCCAATTCGATCTTTGCCGGCGAAAAACTGCTGACGACTCCCAATCCTTCTTTTGAAGAGGACAATCTGATGTTCGAGCTGCTGGGGCTGAAACCCCGGGTAGCATTTAAAACGGACGACACGTCCGTTGGCCGTGACCGAGCGACAGCGAAGGTCATGAACGTTCCCGAGGGAACCGAAGGGTACGAACGAGTCAAGGCGAGGAACGAAGCCTTGGCGAAGTTCTAGCGAGGGACGAAGCTCGTCCGAAGTTCCCATCATTAGCGAGTTTGCGACACAACCGAGCTAAAGCGAAGGTTGCGAACGTTCCCGAGGAATCGAAGGGAACGACCGAGGAGAAGCAAGGAACGCCGCTTCGACGAAGGTCTGAGCAAGGAATGACGCTCCGACGAAGTCCTGTTAAATTTTCGAAAACCCGACGGAGCAAACAAGGACGAGAAGGAGTTAATTGCGTAGCTGCGCCTGGGCGCGCATCTCTCCCGCGACCGCACGCAGATGCCCCACTTCCTCGCAGAGATAGGTATTGCCAGCCAGCACTTCGTGGATGGCCGCCACCATTTCGGTGCTGGGGGAATTTTTCGTCACATAGCCATTGGCGCCGTTGCGAAGCATCTCGTTGACGTAAGAACGCTCCGCCTGGACGGACACGCCGATGATCTTTATCTTGCTGGAAAATTGACGGATGGTGCGGGTGGCTTCGATACCATTGACGGGGGTCATATGAATGTCCATCAGGATCACATCCGGCTGCAACCGTTTGGCGGCTTCTATGGCCTCCTGGCCGTTGGAGCATTGTGCGATGACGCTGATCCGGGGTACCTGGTTGAGCACCCAGCTCCAGGCTTCTCTCACGTGAAAATGATCGTCTACGATGATAAGCTTGATCATGGAAGGTTTTTTCTACCTGACCAAAATTAATGTTTCGGTAATAATAAAAAAGCAAAACCGTCAAATCGTGGACCGATTACCCATTTCCCTTGAAAAGCAGGCTGGGAGCACTTAGAAACGACTACGAAGTATACCTTATAAGAAAAAACGCAGTGGCAGCCATTGCATTGAATACAAATAGCCCGGCCGAGGTCGGGCTATTTGGTTTTACCCTTAAAACAACCAACATGAAAACATTCTAACGCGATTGGGGAACAAATGGTTCAAAAAGGGTTGTTAATACGTAATTCGTTGCGCCGCTTTATACGAGCGCCAGCTCGAGCACCTGCTGCATGGTCTTGACAAAATGAAATTTGAGGCCTTTGATAAAAGCCGAATCGATCTCCTGGACGTCCTTTTCGTTCTGCCAGCAGAGGACGATCTCTTTCAGACCTGCCCGGCGGGCGGCCAGAATTTTTTCCTTGATGCCCCCTACCGGCAACACCTGTCCCCTTAGTGTGATCTCGCCCGTCATGGCGAGATAGGGTTTGACCCGCCGCCCGGTGAGAGCGGAAGAGATGGCTGACATCATCGTCACACCCGCGCTGGGGCCATCCTTGGGCACCGCGCCTTCGGGGACGTGGACATGAATGGTCTTCTTATTGAACAGTTCTGGATCGATATCGTATTTGCGGGCATTGGACTGCAGGTAAGTAAGGGCGGTGGCTGCGCTTTCCTTCATGACATTCCCGAGGTTGCCGGTCAGTTTCAGATCGCCCTTGCCGTCGCTGAGACTGGTCTCGATAAAGAGGATGTCCCCGCCCACGGGGGTCCACGCCAGTCCTACGGCGACTCCCGGCATATTGGCGACTTTGTAGAGATCGTTGCTGTACCTGGATTTTCCGAGCACCTTTTCGATATCGACGGTCGTCAGCTGGGCTTTCAGCTTGCCCTTTATCGCATATTCCTTCGCCTGGTAGCGCATGATGGAGGCCAGCTGCCGGTCGAGCTCGCGAACGCCGCTCTCCCGCGTGTAGTCCTGTATCACCTTTTCGAGCACCTTATCGGCGATCTTGAAATTCATCGGCTTCAGGCCGTGCAGCTCCTTTTGCTTGGGCACGAGGTGGCGCCGGGCGATCTCCACCTTTTCTTCTACTGCATAGCCGCTGAGATCGATGATCTCCAGGCGATCGCGGAGCGCATGCGGGATGGCGTTGATGTCATTGGCCGTCGCTACGAAGAGTACCTTGCTCAGGTCGTATTCGAGCTCGAGGTAGTTATCGTAGAACGTATGATTCTGTTCGGGATCGAGGACTTCAAGCAGCGCCGAAGAAGGATCGCCGCGGAAATCGCTGCCTGTCTTGTCGATCTCGTCCAGGATCATCACCGGATTGGAAGACTTTATCTTGCGCAGGGACTGGAGTATCCGGCCCGGCATAGCGCCGATATAGGTCTTGCGGTGGCCGCGGATCTCGCTTTCGTCGTGGAGGCCGCCCAGGGAGATGCGGACATATTTCCGGCCAATGGCGCTGGCGATGCTGCGCCCCAGCGAGGTCTTGCCGATGCCGGGAGGGCCGACAAAACAAAGGATCGGGCTCTTCATATCGCCCTTCAGCTTGAGCACGGCCAGGTACTCCAGTATCCTCTCCTTGACCTTGTCCATGCCATAGTGGTCCTGGTCCAGTATCTTTTTGGCCTTCTTCAGGTCGTAGGAATCTTCGGTATAGTCTCCCCAGGGAAGCTCCAGCATCAGGTCGAGATGGTTATAGACGACGGAATAGTCCGGGGTCGTCGGATGCATGCGCTCGAGCCGTTCGATCCCCTTGCGGAATAAGTCGCGGGCCGTAGCCGGCCATTTCTTGCTCTCGGCCTTTTTCTGCATCTCTTTCAGCTCGCGCTCGTTGGTGTCGCCCCCCAGCTCGTACTTGTTGCTTTTCAGCTGCTGCTGGAGGAAGTATTCCCGCTGCTGCTTGTCGAGCTCCGTCTTTGTCTTGTTGGTGAGCTTGTTCTTGAGCTCCGCGAACTGCAGCTCGCGCTGCAGCAGCTGCAGCAGCAGGTCTGCCCGGGATTTGATATGGTGGATCTCCAGGAGCTGCTGTTTTTCGTGCAGCTCCGTATTGAGATTGCTGGATACAAAATGGATAAGAAAAGACGGGTTCTCGATGTTCTTTAGGATGATCGAAGCCTCTGAAGGGATGTTGGGGGACAGCTGGATGATCTGTGCCGCCAGGTCCTTTATATTGGAAACGTAGGCTTCGAAGTCCTGTTCTTTCGGCGCCTCTGCCTCCTGCAACAGGACCACCTGCGCCTTGAAATAAGGATCTTCCGCGGTAATGGCCCCGACCTTGAACCTTCTTTTACCCTGAAGGATAACCGTAGTTCCGCCGTCCGGCATTTTGATCAGCTTGATGATGCGCGCCACGGTACCGACGTCTTCCAGGTCGGCAACCGAAGGGTCTTCGATGGTGCTGTCCTTTTGCGCCAGCACGCCGATAAGCCTGTCCGATTTGTAGGCGTCATTGACAGCCTTGATGCTTTTGTCTCTTCCGACAGTAATGGGCAGGACCACGCCCGGGAAGAGCACAGTATTGCGAAGGGGAAGTACGGGAAGTTCTTTGGGTATCTCTATATCGTTGAGGTTCTCATTATCGGTCTCATTCAAGGGTATGATAGGCATGAAATCCAGGTCATCTTCGGCACGCATGAATAAATTCTCTTTCATCAGTGGTGTTTGAGTATGTGCAATCTGTAACAAAATAGCACTCTTATCCAAAAAAACAAAACCCTCCCACGGGAGGGTTTTGTGTAAAGTTAAGTAATTGGCTTAAAATATCCGAAAACCTGCGTAGAGTTGCCAGCCCTGGTTCTTCCAGGAGTTCGGGGTGCCTGCATCGTTAATATCATTGAGTCCGATCACATACCGGGCGCCGACCATAAGGCTTGCCAGATTTAGCTGTGCGCCGCCTACCAGAGAAAAGTCGCCTTTCTTGAAAGCATCCTTTGTATTGTTTAATAAGTGCTCGTCCTGGTTCAGCAGGATGCCGAACTGAGGTCCGACCAGGATGCTTAGTAATGGGATCGGCCTGAGGTTTAACAGCACCGGAACAGTAAGATAGTTCAGTTTTCCCTCTACATCACCAACGCCATTGGGATAGATAGAGCTGAACTCCGTACCTGTACGATAGTTGGTCTGGTTAAAAAGCAGCTCGGGCTGGATACCGATGTTCGGAGTGAAATTGACCTGCGCAAAGGCGCCGACATTATAGCCAAATTTGAACTCGTTGCTGAACGACTCGCCGTTCACTTTAAAGAGATTGGCGCCGGCCTTAATCCCCAGGTGAACTCCCTGGGCCCGGACTCCCAGGCCGGCAGTCACTAGCAATACGGATAATACAATTGCGGTCCTCTTCATGTTGGTTTGATTTGATGAAAGAATGGATTGCAAGTAATATTTCAACTTATATGCCAGTGATTTTAGGTTGGTCCGACCCGAAGTTGTCCCGGATTTTCTACATCTTGCCAAGAACCGCTGGTAACGGTTCGGCCGAAGGCCAATTATCGGCGGTTTGCGGGATAGGATTATTTTTTATTCAAACCCTATTCCCGCACATTTATTTCTTCTTTTTCAGCCTGATATCCTTGATCTGGTAACCCAGATAGGCCTGAAAGCCGTGCTCGCGCCACTGATCCGAATTGTTGATGCCGTTGGCATCCGTTATATTCCATACATAACGCGCGCCAATTTTTATCTTGCCCAGGTTGAGCTGACCACCGATGACGACCGCAAGGTCATTTTTTGCAAAGATGCCCTTGTTCTGGTCCGTATGCCAAAGGCCTTGCGTTTGATTGACCAGGTAGCCATACTGTGGTCCTGCTAGGATCGATAATTCGGGCGTAGGTTTAAAAGCAACAAGAATTGGAAGCGCTATATAATTGTTAATGGCCTGGCTGGTGATCAGTCCGTTACCGGGATAGATCTGGCCGAACTCTTCGGAGGTCTGCGTGACCACCTGATTCCAGATCAGCTCAGGCTGCAGCACCCATTTCTTTGAAAAATTCAGTTCTCCGTAAAAGCCGGCTACCGCGCCTGGCTGGACTTTGGTATTGAAAGAGCGTCCGCTCACTTTAATAAGATTGACGCCGCCCTTTACACCCAATTGCAGCGATTCCTGGGCATCGGCGTTGGCAGTAGTAAAGGTTACGAGCATGAGGGAGAGGGCGATCGAAGCGAGCGGAAGAGCAAATTTGTTCATGCTGAATTTCATTGTTGGTGCTGTTTTGTGTTTCATTCTAATTATGGGGTGAAAGTACATTTGATTAATTTATTGGTTTGTTAAAATCCTTAAATGAGTCGTTAAAATGTTAAAGGTTTCTTAAGCCAGCTCGATAACCGTTATTTCTGGCAGTATCCCAAATCGGCCCGGATAACCGATAAAGCCAAAACCGCGATTGACATATAATTTCTGATCCCCTTCTTCATAAAGACCAGCCCACTGTTTGTAGATAAAGCTCACGGGACTCCATTTGAGACCCGGCAGCTCGAAACCCCACTGCATGCCGTGAGTATGACCGGCAAGCATCAGGTCGACGTCGGGGTATTGGGTTCTTACTTCGGCGTCCCAGTGGCTTGGGTCGTGGCTCATCAGGATCTTGAACGGATATTGCTCTGTCCCCGCATGGGCTTCGCCCATCTTCCCGTATTTGGGGAAGCGTGCTTTTGCGCTCCAGTTCTCGATCCCGATCAGGGCGATCCTGTCCCCTCCCCTTTCAAAGACGACGTGTTCGTTCATGAGCAGGCGCCAGCCCATCTCTGCCTGTATCTGCCGGAGACGATCGAGGTTGGCTTTCTTAGCCTGCTCCGACTCCCACCAGTGGTAATCACCGTAGTCGTGGTTCCCCAGGGTCGAATAGACGCCCATTGGCGCGTTCAGGCGGGAAAACATGGCCTGGTAGTCCTTCATTTCGGAGGCGATGCTGTTGACCAGGTCGCCGGTGAACAGGATGATATCCGGCTTCTCCGCCAGGACCATGTCGATACCCTTGTTGACCGACGCAGGGTTACCAAAGCTACCGGAATGAATATCAGACAGTTGAACGATCTTAAGCCCTTTAAATGATGCGGGGACGCTTGCAAATGCAAGCCGGAGCCGGCGGATCTTATAGTTATATTTATTGGCGAAGCCGGCGACAAGGGAGGCAAAAATGCCGCAGCCGAGTCCCAGACCCAGCCAGCTCAGGAATATACTACGGGAGATGTCTGCGGCGCCGGCCGGAGTCCTTGTCAGGAGCCATTGCGCAGCGCGACGGAGGTCGTCGATAAAAAAGAGGACCGAGGCGACCAGCTTACCCAGAACAAGCCCGGCGACCAGCGCCATAAGATAGGAATAGGTCTTTCGCGCCCTGTACTGCAGACCGGGCAGAATAAAGAATACAGTTAAAAGTGTCAGGAGGGAAACGATCCAATAGACGGTATAGATCAAAAGCGCACAACGGGGTAAAAGGCCCGCGGAAACGGCCTTGATGGCCTGAAAGACGTAAAAGTCCAACAGCCCGGCTATCGCCATGAACACCAGCTGAAACTTTCGACTACGCATTAAATATTAAGTTTATATATTTTGAGCCTTTTCGGCGATCTCCCATTTTGGGTGCAAAATTGCGGCAAACTTCCGTAAATCAGGAAAGTTCTTCGAATTTCTCCTGAAGAATGTACATTTGCCATCCTGTCAAAAACTTTATTTTGCCATCTTGTCGATTGGTGACAATTTTACCGCAAAATGGGTTTTTTTGGCCCGGAGAGACGAGATAATATAATATGGGAAAAACTATAGGAGTTGCAAACCAAAAAGGGGGCGTTGGTAAGACCACCTCAGCGATCAATCTGGCCGCCAGCTTTGCTGTGCTGGAATTTAAAACGCTGCTGGTGGACGCTGATCCCCAGGCGAACAGCACTACCGGCGTAGGATTCGATCTGCACAATATTACACAGAGTCTTTATGACTGCATGGTGAACAGTATCCCGGTAAAAGATGTCATCCTGAAATCGGAGATCCCGCACCTGGACGTCGTCCCCTCGCACATTGACCTGGTAGGCTATGAGATCGAAATGATCAACTACCCCAACCGGGAAAGCGTGCTGAAAGGCATTCTCGAGCCGGTGAAGGATGAATATGACTTTATCATCATAGACTGTTCGCCCTCGCTGGGTCTGATCACGGTGAATGCGCTGACCGCAGCCGATTCGGTGATCGTGCCTGTGCAAACCGAGTTCTTCGCCCTGGAAGGATTGGGCAAGCTGCTGAACACGGTCAAGATCGTGCAAAGCCGGCTGAACCCCCAGCTCGCGATCGAAGGCATCCTGATGACGATGTATGACGGCCGCCTTCGGCTATGCAACCAGGTGGTCAGCGAGGTCCGGAAGCACTTTGACGAGATCGTGTTCGATACCATCATCCATCGCAACACGAAGATCAGCGAGGCGCCGTCAGTAGGCAAGCCGGTAATCCTGTATGACGCGCTCAGCAAGGGTTCTGTCAACTATCTCAATCTCGCGAAGGAGATCCTGCAAAAGAACAACATGACGCGCATCAAACAGGAGGAGAGAATTCTGGAATAAAAACGAGCGCGGCGAAGTTTTGAGCCGCAGGCTCATTCAAAATACCAATGAGTACACCCAATAAAAAAAGTGATAAAGAGGCCCTGGGAAAAGGTATCAGGTCCCTGCTGAAAAGCATCGACGCTGACCTGAAGACCACGTCCGGCGACCTGAAACCCTCGGTCGTTGAGACGGTGACCAATATGCTGCGCATTCCTTTGGGGGATATAGAGACCAACCCGCGCCAGCCCCGTCACGATTTTGACGAGCAGGCGCTGCAGGAGCTGGCGCATTCCATACGGCTCCACGATATCATCCAGCCGATCACCGTCAGCAAGCTGCCTACGGGCAAATACCGGCTGATCTCGGGGGAGCGTCGTTACAGGGCGGCGAAACTGGCCGATCTCAAAGACATCCCTGCCTACGTACGGCAGGCGGATGACCAGCAGCTGCTCGAGCTGGCGTTGTTGGAGAACCTGCAACGGGAAGACCTGAATGCGATGGAGATCGCCCTCAGCTACAAGCGGATGATGGAAGAGCTGAACTATACGCAGGAGCAGGTGGCAGAGCGGATGGGTAAAGAACGAAGCACGGTTGCCAACTATATCCGCCTGTTAAAGCTGCCTCCCGATATCCAGGTGGCGGTGCGCAGCAACCAGCTCTCGATGGGCCACGCCCGGGCGCTGATCAACGTGGACACCGTTGACAAACAGCTGTATCTTTTCAACGAAATAAAAGAAAAAGGACTCTCCGTTCGCCAGACGGAAGAGCTGGTGCGGAAACTTTATAAGGAAGGCACAGCGCCGGGCGCTGTTAAAAATTCGGTAAAGCCAACCCTGCCGGAAGCTTTCAAAAGAATTGAGGATAACTTAGCCTCGCATTTCAGCACGAGGGTAAAACTTAATCATAACAAGAAAGGAGAAGGAAGTATTTCAATTGAGTATTACTCTCTCCAGGAATTGAACAAATTACTGGACCAGCTGGGCGTTTCCGTCAACTAAGCACTCTCCACATGAAGATGGTCCGGTTTTTTTTGATCATGGTGGGATTTCTGTTCCTGCATGGCCATTGCAAGTGCCAGGTAAAGAACGACACTACGCCTTCTTTTATCAAGGGGAAGCCGGCAACGGGCTATAGGGTCACCGATACGCTGCCGCGCGGCCCGCACCCGAAGGGACACAAGCAAAAGGTCTACCAGACGGATTCGCTTGGCCGCAGGATACATAATCCGAGGAAGGCGACGCTTTACTCGACTTTCTGTCCCGGGCTCGGGCAGATATACAACCGCAAATACTGGAAGCTGCCGCTGGTATATGCTGCGGTAGGTATTCCCGCCTATACATTTTTTTACAACCGCAACTGGTATCGGAAGACCCAGCAGGCGATTGCACTTATTGATCCGTACGTCGAAAAGGGGGATACGATCCCGGCCAGCGTCGCCCCTCAGGTCGATCCGAGACTGCGATCCTTTGTGGAGGGCCGGGGCGATGTCAATTCCCTGCGCACCTATCGGAACGAGTTCCGGAAGGACCAGGACTATTCGGTCCTTTTCTTCCTGTTATTCTGGGGACTGCAGATCGTCGATGCAACTGTGGATGCCCATCTGATGAGCTTTGACGTCAGCGACAAGCTGAGCCTGCAACTCCAGCAGCCGCCTGCCGTAGCCGGTCCGGGCGCTATGGGAATGGGGGTCGGTCTTGCCTTCGACTTTCATAAGCCCCGGTACAAGCAGGTGAAGGCGTTGCCCTAAAACTTCATAGTCCACAAAACTTATCGTAAATTTGACGCTAAATTTATCCGCAGTATGAAGATTGCGCTCATCGGGTATGGCAAAATGGGGCATGCGATCGAGGAGATCGCCGTCTCCAGGGGCCATACTATCGTGCTCAAAGTATCGATCGACAATTTGGAGGATAATACTGTCGGGAAGATCCGTCAGGCAGACGTGGCCATTGAATTTACCGGCCCCGAAAGCGCCTTCGGGAACATTATTCGCTGCCTGGAAGCCGGCGTTCCCGTCATTAGCGGCTCGACGGGCTGGCTGGACAAGATGGAAGAGGTCAAAAACGCCTGCCTTCAACGGAAAGGAGCCTTCCTCTATGCCAGCAATTTCAGCGTGGGAGTCAACATCTTCTTCGAGGTAAACCGCCGGCTCGCTGATCTGATGGCCCCGCATCCCGACTATGAGGTGCGGGTAACCGAGATCCATCACACCGAGAAAAAGGATTCGCCCAGCGGCACGGCTATTACCCTGGCCGAGCAGATACTGGAAAAAATCCCCCGCAAAAAGGAATGGGTCAATCATATTAGTGATAACTTAGATGAATTGGAGATCCTGAGCGAGCGGATAGACCCGGCGCCCGGCACGCACCGGATAGAATACAGTTCGGAGATCGACTCGATCGAGATCACGCATACGGCACACAGCCGCAAAGGTTTTGCCCTGGGGGCTGTTCTGGCGGCGGAATTTATAAAGGGGAAGAGCGGACTATTCCGGATGAGCGATGTACTTGGATTTTAAATGTGTGAGTATGCTTTTCAAAATGCACAAATTTGACAAAGGATAAAAAATGCTTTCCAAAAAGACCCAATATGCCTTTCAGGCCCTGATGTACCTGGCGCAAAAAGAAAAAGACGAGCCAGTGCTGATCGCCGAGATCGCCAAGAAGAAAAAGATCCCGCTGAAATTCCTGGAAAATATTCTGCTCGAGCTGAAGAATGCAAATATCCTGGAAAGCAAGAAAGGGAAAGGAGGAGGATACTATTTCGCCAAGAACCCGAAGGACGTACCGCTTGCGACGGTCATGCGGTTGCTGGACGGTCCCATCTCTCTCCTGCCCTGCGTCAGCCTCTATTTCTACGAACGCTGTAAGAACTGCGACGAAAAGAGCTGTGGTCTTCACTCGGTGATGTCACAGGTTCGGGATGCCAACCTGAAGATCCTGGAAAAGAAGACGATCGCTGACCTCGCAAGAGAATAGGCCGCCCCCGGTCAGCTTAGACGTCGGCCACACCTTAGAATGACGTGCACCGGGCTTTTTTGCCGAGGCTTACCAGATGATTCCTGCATACCCTTCCCGCTATGTCCAGCAGCCGCTGTACTCGGTCCGTCAACAACGATGCCTCCTGCTCTGAGACTGTGAAATGATCTTTATAACGGGCATCCACATAGCCCTGGGTCAATAGCCTGAAAAGATGCTCTTCTTCGGGATTATCCCGGGGGAACAGGGTTGCCAGCTCCAACGACAGACGGTTGGTATATCGTCTTAATTTGTCAAGGTTATGGGTTGTCGGCTTATAGCCGGTGAAGACCAGGAGAATGGCCTGATAGATCTGCTCGGCGGCCTGGTGAAGGAGAAAGGTCGTTATCTTCCATTCCCGGTTCTGCAGACTGAACCTCGCATTGTTGTAAAAGGCCGTGGCCTGACCGGCCCATCTTTCAAGGTCTTTTTCTGCCGTCCTTTTTACAGCATCGAAATCGGGCAGGGCAGGCTTTTCCAAAGGGGTGAAGCCCGCGTCATACAGGAGGATCCCCTCCATTGCGACCAGGCTGAAGAAATATTGACGGGCGAGTATCTGCCGGTTGATATGGTCTATGTCGTGGATCACCGTCGTCACCGAAGCCACCTCCCGGCAGCGGTTTTCGAGAATATCCTGCAGCTCATAGTCTGAGCGGCGCTCGCCGCTGTTGGTAGCGATCAGCAGGTCGAATGGAGTAGATGCAGGCGACAAGACGCGGTTGAACAGCTCCGCCTCACCCTCCACGCTGTAAACTCCAAAAAGAATGATCTTTTCCGGGTGGATGGCATCGACGATGATCTTAATGACGGCATCGAGCTGAAGGCGCTGGGCGATAGATAAGTGTTTTATGGAAGTATTCATAGTTAAACGGTCGTTGTTAGCAACTTAATTGGCTATATTTGTATAAAGGATGTCAAGCCACAAATTAACTAATAAAATTGATCACTTACCAACAAAACAGGTAATAATATTTTTGGCGGACAATTTATTGCTATGCATTTTCTAGGAAAAAATTTGAGGTATCTCCGGAAGCAATCGTCTAAAACCCAGTCGGAGATTGCGGCTCTGATAAAAAAAGGGCAGACGACGGTGGGCAACTGGGAGAATGGTATCAGCGAACCCAACCTTGAGGAGCTGTTGATCATCAGCAATTATTTTGATATCCCGTTGGATACGCTCCTTAAGGTGGATCTCTCGGAAGTCAACGTCTATCAGCGGCAGGGCAGCCCGATCGCGGCCGCTTACGACCATGCAGACACAGAGGATCAGATGATAAAAGAAGACAAGCTGAACTACGTCCTGCAGGAAATAAAGAATCTGCGGGAAGAGATGGAACGCATCAATTCCCGTCTTCCCGGGAACAAATAAAGAACGGGGCCGTCTTCGCCAAATAGCGGACGACCCCGTCGAAAAGATCTTACCCGTTCTTACCCCAGGTTCTCGATGACGATAGCGGACGCTCCCCCACCCCCGTTGCATATTCCCGCAGCGCCATACCGGGCTTTGTTCTGGCGGAGGATATGGATCAACGTTACCAGGATACGCGCGCCGCTGGCGCCAAGCGGATGGCCGATAGCTACCGCACCTCCGTGAACATTGACCCTGGCGGGATCCAACTGCATGCGCCTCGAATTTTCAATACCGACGACGGCAAAAGCCTCGTTCAATTCCCAGTAGTCGATGTCTTCCATCTTCAGCCCTGCCTTTGCTACGGCTCTGGGGACGGCAACAGCAGGGGTCGTCGTAAACCACTCCGGCGCCTGCTCTGCATCGGCATATCCCACGATGCGTGCCAGGGGCTTGAGCCCCAACTGTGTCGCTTTTTCCCTGCTCATGATGACCAGGGCCGCGGCGCCGTCATTCAGCGTTGACGCATTGGCGGCTGTAACCGTCCCGTCCTTCTGAAAGGCGGGCTTCAGCTCGGGTATCTTATCGAATTTGACGTTGAAAGGCTCTTCGTCCTTCGCGATCAGTATGGGATTACCCTTTCTCTGGGGTACTTCGACCGGCACCACTTCGTCTGCAAACTGTCCGGCCGCCCATGCCGCCTGAGCGCGCTGATAGCTGGCGACGGCGAATGCGTCCTGCTCTTCCCGGCTGACACCACAGGTCGAGGCGCAAAGCTCCGCGGCATTTCCCATGGCCTTGCCGTCATAGGCATCCGTCAGACCATCCTTGGCCAGCCCGTCGATCAGGTTCGTATTCCCGTATTTATTCCCCCATCGAAGCTGATCGACATAGAAGGGCACATTGCTCATGCTTTCCATGCCGCCGGCAACGGCGATATCGTTGTCTCCGAGCTGGATTCCCTGCGCCGCCTGAACGACGGCCTTCATCCCGCTGGCGCAAACCTTGTTGACGGTAGTGCACACTACACCATCGGGCAGACCGGCGCCTTTCGCCGCCTGCCTGGCGGGAGCCTGTCCGAGATTCGCCTGCAGTACGCAGCCCATCAGCACCTCCTGCACCTGGTCGGGCGCGAGCCTCGCCTTCGCCAGCGCGCCTTTGATCGCGATAGCCCCCAGCCGAGGAGCAGAAAAATCCTTGAGCGATCCGCCAAAACTGCCGATAGGAGTACGAACTGCAGAGACAATGACGACTTCTTTATTCATATGGGAGTCTGTTTTTTTTGACGGGTAAAGGTAAGGAAAAAATACTAACAAGTGTTAGTTAACAGCAACGGCGATTGCCCTCGCGATCTTTTTTCACGCCCTTGCCAATTTTTTTGGTTATTTAGCAATATGAAAGCAGCAAGCGCCCAGGAGATCAAACAGCAACTAAAGACCCTTTCCCCTTCCCAGCTGGTAGAGATCTGTCTACGGCTGTCCCGCTTCAAAAAGGACAACAAAGAACTGCTGACCTATCTGCTATTCGAAGCCGGCGACGAAAGCGCCTTTATCGGCAACGTAAAGAAAGAGATCGACGCGGAGTTCGAAGACCTGCCAAAGCCCAATCTCTACCTCACCAAGAAAAGCCTCCGGAAAGTATTGCGAAATACGGCTAAGCAGATCCGTTATACCGGTTCGGCACAGGCGGAGGTGGAGCTGCTGACCTATTTCTGCCGGATGATACGGTCCGCCGGCATACCGATAAAGGACAGCCCGGTGCTCACCAACCTCTACCGGCAGCAGCTGAAAAAGGTGCGGGCCGCGATAGCGACGATGCACGAAGACCTCCAGTACGACTATCTGCGGGCGCTCAAGGGACTGGAGGACTGAGGAGCCCCTGTTAAATTAGTATCAGAAATGAGTGCGTCACGCCGGCAGCGATCAATAACCCCATTTCTTCATGATCGCCAGATCCGCCTTTGCGCAGTCCAGCGGCGTCTTGCCCTGGTAAGACTCCTGCTCGATGATGAAGACCCGGGTACCGCCCGACTTCTTCCCGAGGTCGCAGACCTGTTTGGTATTGACGATGCCCTCGCCCAGGATAGTGCTTTCGAACTTGTCCCTGCCGGCGGCG
>JAFDYE010000165.1 GCA_018267585.1 Bacteroidota bacterium | reverse complement strand
AGCCTTCCATAAACGCCTTTAAAATTGACGGCAACAGCCTCCCCATAGCAGTAAGCGTCCTCAACCAGCACAGCTGCGAGCGCTATTCGGGAATAACGATCAGGGGGATCACTATAAAAGAATCACCCCGGTGGATGCAGGATAAGCTAAAGGCCATCGGCATCCGGAGCATTAACAATATCGTCGATATCACCAATTTCGTCCTGCATGAAATGGGACAGCCCCTCCATGCCTTCGACCTCGAGGCCATCAAAGGCGCAAAGATCATCGTAAAGAACCTGCCGGAAGGCACGCCCTTCGTGACACTGGACGAAAAGGAAAGAAAATTATCCGCCGAAGACCTCATGATCTGCAACGCAGAGGAAGGAATGGCCATCGCCGGCGTATTCGGAGGCCTCCACAGCGGCATCCACGAAGGCACAAAGAATATTTTCCTCGAAAGCGCCTGGTTCAACCCCACCGATATCCGTAAGACCTCCTTCCGCCACGGCCTCCGCACAGACGCCGCGACGCATTTTGAAAAGGGAATGGACATTTCCGGCACGGTAAATGCGCTGAAAAGAGCAGCCCTGCTGATCAGGGAGCTGGCCGGCGGAGAGATCGCATCGGACATCGTGGACGTCTATCCCGACCCGCGCAACAAGACCCAGGTCATCCTTAAACACCACTACCTGAAAAAACTGAGCGGGAAGAACTATCACCCGGATACGGTAAAGAATATCCTGCTGAGCCTCGGGTTCGAGATCATAAAAGAAGGCATCGACGCCATCCACGTAGCTGTGCCCTGGCACAAACCGGACGTTTCGCTGCCGGCGGATATCGTGGAAGAGATCATGCGCATCGACGGCCTGGATAATATCCAGATACCTTCCGCCATCACCATCTCCCCCTCCGTAGAAGCCGACCCCACCCGGACAGCCTGGAAAACATCCGTGGCCAGCTACCTCGTAGGACAAGGCTTCAACGAGATACTGACCAACTCGATCACCAACAGCGCCTATTACAGCGATAGCGAACTCGGGACTGCGGTAAAAATGATCAACAACCTCAGCGCGGAGCTCAATATCCTCCGGCCCTCCCTGCTGGAGACCGGTCTGGAATCCATCGCCTGGAATCTCAACCGGAAGGTCGGTATGCTCCGCTTCTTTGAGTTTGGCAAGTCCTATAGTACCAGCGGCGTCGGGAAGTATACAGAGACCAACCACCTGTGCCTCTATCTGACCGGCCCCCTCAACGAAGACGGCTGGAAAGGCAAGGGAGGCCCCGTAGACTTCTATTATATAAAAGGGCTGTGCAACCGCATCTTTCAGCTGCTGGGCTTGGACCTGCCCGGCTGGCACACACTCAGACACCCCAAACTGAACTCCGGACTGGAGATCACGACCGACAACAGGCTCCTGCTGGAAGCCGGTTCCGTAAACACCACCCTGCTAAAACAGTTCGATATAAAACAGGAAGTTTTTTTCGTCGACCTCAACTGGGATGCGCTAATGGAAATGGCCTCCGGAAAGAATATTGAATTCAGTGAACTACCCCGCCAGCTGCCCGTCTATCGCGACCTGGCTATGATCGTCGACCGATCGCTACCCTACGGGAAAGTAGAAAATGCCATCCGCAGCACACGCCTGGACAAGCTGCGCGAAGTAAAGCTCTTCGATATCTTTGAAAGCGAAAAGCTGGGAGCCGGCAAAAAATCGCTGGCCGTCAGCTTTACCTTCCTGGATGAAGAAAAAACGCTCACCGACAAAGAGATCGATGGAATGGTCAACAAGATCATGGGAGCGCTCGAAAAAGAAGTACAGGCAGAGATCAGGAAATAATGCCAATGAGCGAAGATACCAACAGCACGGGACAGCCTGCCCCTCCCGAAGAAGGCATCGAGCTTCGGGTCAAAAGGATCCAGGAGAAGCTGCAGCAGCTGCTGCGACAACGCGACCTGCTGCTCAAAGAGAACGGAAGGCTAAAAGAAGAATTAGACCAGCTGCAGGAGACAAAAAACGACCAGTCGATTAGGCTGGATCAGCTGCAACAGCAGGTGGAAGTGCTAAAAGTGACAAAAACGGCTATGAGTGAAGGGGAAAAAAAGGCGCTGGAAAAAAAGCTCGGCCAGTACATCCGGGAAATTGACCGGTGTATTACGCTTCTGGGACAGTGAGACCGGTCAGACCCTTTTTACGAGTCTAAGCTTCATCTCATCCTTCCCACGGGAGATTTCCAGGGTATAAACACCATAAGGCAGATCGTTGAGCCCATTCCAGTCCAGCTGCTGCTGGTCCTTTTCAACTTCGGTCTCCAGGGCGCCGCACACAAGGCCGGCATCGTCCCTTAGGATCGCCTTAAAATAGCTTTTTTGAGGATCTTCGACCTGGAAGGTCAGATGGTCGATGAAAACGGGGGATTTGACTTTTAAAAACATGGCTGGTAGTTTTTAGATAGGGTATTGGTGCAATCTTGCATGTTT
>JAFDYE010000164.1 GCA_018267585.1 Bacteroidota bacterium | reverse complement strand
TGCCTACGACAAAAAACACCGGGATATTCAGCTCATTCCGGATCTCTATAATGCAACGCTGGACGTTTTCCGTACGGTCGTAACCGACTTGGACGACGCCGACGGGTCCGTCGCGCTGTTTTCGCACAATCCCGGGATTACCGCCTTTGCCAATATCTTAAGCACAGTCCGGCTCGACAATATGCCTACCTGCGCGATCTTCGCAGTAAAGGCCGAGACAGACCACTGGCGCGACTTTCTCTCGTCCTCTCCGCAATTCTGGTTCTTCGATTATCCCAAGGCCGGTGGACACGACTAGATCGCCGGGATGCCTGTTTCACCCACCGCTGCCGGCGGCCGGGATAGCCTGCTCCACGGATATCAACAGATCGGCTATCGCCTGCTGCAGCAGTCCTTCGCCTGTTGCGGGGTCGGGAAGCCGGGACCCCGCACCCCTCGCCGCAGCCAGCGCATCGGCCAATGAAAATCCTTTCTGGTCGACGCATATGGCCCAGCCGCGGGAGGCGAGATAGTGCCCCAGATACTCCTGTTCGGTCTGACCCGGGGTAGGGATCATTATCGCCCGCCGGCCCAATCGCACCAGGTCCATCACCGTACTATATCCGGGCCGGCAGATGATCCGACCCGCGCCGCGAACCAGGACCTCCAACTGCCCGGCCGGTAAATGATCGTAAACAGTCACATGCGCTGGAACCTTGAGCCGGTCACCGTTGTCCGGCAGTCCCCGGACCAGCACGACCCGGCCGGAATAGTCCGCCACCTGGTCCATGATCTTTTTCTCGAGCATGGTCCGTTGCGGCTCCGGTCCGGACAAAAGGACCAGGAGATCGATATCGGCCCCGGTGACAACCCCTCCCTGGACGAACCGCGACAGCCACCCTATGTAACGCACAGGCACAGCCGGCATACGGCGGGGATGCGACAGCTCGCCGGCCAGACCGCCTTCGCCCTCCACATCGGGCACCCAACACAGGGAGAAACGCCGGATAAAGGAATAATTGATCCTCTGCAGCCAGCGATCCGCAATTCCCCCCCAGGGCGTCCGTATCAGCAGCTGGTGGGTCATAAAGACCGAGGGTATGCCCGCCACGTAAAGACCATACCGGTTGTCCGAAATGATCAGGTCGGGCTGCTCGAGCCGCGCCCAGCGCCGTATCCACGCATTTTCCCGCTTGACGCGGATCAAGATTTTCGGAATGGAAAATAGTAGCCGGAAGATCGTGAGGGCACGGTTTTTGTCATATTTTATATCATAGCCCGGTATATCTACGATGACCAGATCGGGAATTTCCCGGACCAACACCTTTTTCTGCATACCCGAGACCGCAGCTACGACTGTACATTTCTGATTTATTAATTCTTTAATTATTGGGATACATCTCGTTGCGTGCCCGAGTCCCCAGTCCAGCGGTGCTAAAAGTACCTTTACGCCTTTAGCAGGGAGATTGTTAATTTTTACTGGATTCGGCAACGACGTATACTATTTTTAAGACAAATTAGTTAATTTGGGAGGATAAAGACAATAAAAACTACAAGAACAATATTGACTCTATTGTTATTAATTAGTACAATTATATTGTTTAGCTGCAGTACCGGCCGCGGTAGCATCGGCGGGAGCAGTAAAAAATGTGGTTGTGGAATAACAAAAGGAATGTCTGGTTATTAAAATCTAATAGAAATGAAAGCTTGCAACAGGGATTTGCTTGTTCTGGTGAAAGATGAAAACATGAATGAAAAATCGATGGAACGTGAGTTGGAACAACTGAACGATCTGCTGTTCCAGTTCGAAACTTTCGAGTCATTCTGCACTGCTCATGAGGTGTTTGATGTCAACCGTCACAAAACACTCTATAAGAGAGACAGCATCCAAAAGATAGTTCGTCTGAAAGAGCTGAAACCATTTTTCTTCATTTGTAACAAGAACTGAGCGACAAAACTCTACACTACGTTACCGGCATAGCCATTACGACTTAATAGTTTCCTTATAGCGCTTATACCAACCTGCTCATAGCGCCCCGAAGTTTCCCAAGCATTTCCGGGATATCCTCCAGTCTGCACGTGCCCACAGAAAGCCTGTACCAGGGCGAAGTTTTCGCTGCGCCAAATGCAGAGAACGGCACGATGGCGAGACCCGCCTCATTCAGAAGATAGGAGGTGACCTCAGCCTGGTCCCTCAGGACGGCGCCCTGCGCGGTCTTCTTTCCTTTCAGATCGATCTTTATCGTAAGGTAGATAGCCGCCTCAGGGGCCAGTACGTCTACCGAAAAGCCTTCTTTCTTCAGTGCGACAAGACCTTCATAGATCTGCTGCAGTCTGGACGAAACGGCTCCCTTGAACCCAGCCAGATAAGTGTCGATGTTCTCTTTCTGCAGAAGATAGGCTGCGCATGCCTTCTGCTCGGCCATCGGCGCCCATGAACCGATATGCGTCATGATCGCCTTCATTTTGCCGATGATCTCCGCCGGACCAAAAGACCAGCCCACACGTACACCAGTAGCCGCGAACGCCTTGCTGATCGCATCGATGAATACGGTATACTCCCGCATCGCAGGATACAGTGAGACGGGATTGAAGTGCTCGATAGCGCCATAGGTCAGCTGCCAGTACATCTGGTCGTACAGCACGAACAGCTTTTTCTGCTCCGGCCCGCGACGCGCATTCTCTTGCAACACCAGCTCACAGATCGCCGACAGGTCCTTTCGGGATATCGTCGTACCCGTGGGGTTCTGCGGCGAACAAAGACAGATAAGCGTAGCCTCTTTCACGTGCGGACGCAGGGCTTCCGCCGTCGGCATGAAATTGTTCTCCGCCGTCGCCTCGACGACGACATGCTCACCATCGTTGAGGTGCGTATAGTGGTTGTTGTTCCAGGATGGAACAGCATAGATAACCTTATCGCCTTTGTCGATCAGGGTCCGGAAGAGCGAATAGATCAGCGGCCGTCCCCCGCTCGCAACGAGGATCTCGTCCGTGTTGTAGACCAGTTCTTCCCTGTCCTTTAGAAAGACGGCTATCGACTCACGCAGATCGAGGTTGCCCTCTGCCGCGGGATAGTTGGTGAAATGCTTTCGATATGCGTCGATAATAGCGTCCTCCAGCTCTTTTGGGATGGGAAATATGGCTGGATCAAAATCGCCTACTGTGAAATTATAGATCTTTTCTCCTTTCCTGATCTTCTCCCGGATCTCTCCACCCAATTTGACGATCTCGGAGCCTATCAGTGTCTCTGCCAGATGCGATAGCTTCATGGATGACTAAGGCTTTTGAAGTTTGAGCCAACTATCGGAATCGAACCGACGACCCTTTCATTACGAATGAAATG
>JAFDYE010000163.1 GCA_018267585.1 Bacteroidota bacterium | reverse complement strand
TGACATCGATGCCTTTTTCGGCGCAGGCCTCCCTGACCGTCTTCTTTCCACCGCAGCAGAAATCAAGCCCATAACGCTTGAAGACATTTGCCTTCCGGAAATCCCCGGCGACGATCTGGCCGAGCGTTTCACTACCCTGCGGCTTTCTGGTGATCCGAACGCGCCACCGTTCCGGCCCTTGTTCGAGATATTCCCATGAAAAGCAATCGCCTCTTTCCGCCAGTAATTGATAGTACAATGGTTTGGGGTCATGGTCGTTAATGATCGTAAAGTTCTCGCCTTCCGGCAGCTGGTCAAAACGTGCAAAGACAGTGGGGTGCTTTTTCCTGGGCTCCAGGACAGTCACGTCAAGAAAATTTTCTGAGATCATCGTGTTGAGTTTTTTTTATAGTTTATTTGGTCAAACAGTTCTGTCCGATCTGACATATCGATCGAGCGCTTCCTCCTTGTCGATCCGGAATTTCTTTCCGGCAGTACTGACAAGCCCCTGGTCGGAGAATTCCGACAACAGCCTGAAAACCGCCTCATAAGTTGTCCCTGCGTATGCAGCAATCTCCACTCGGGTGATGGGTATATTTATATATCCCTGTTCATCGATCCCAACAGCGTCCCGGATCGCCGACAAGGCCTCGGCTACCCGGACCCTGACGGGGTTCACCGCGAGGTCACGCATCCTTTTCTCGGCGGTCTGCAGTTCGGAAGCGTACAGCTGCATCATCGCACGGACCAACGGGGCATTGGTGTTGCAAAGCGTATCGAGAAAGCCGCCCGTAATAAAACAGGCCGAAGTGTTATCGAGCGCAGTAGCCGTTACGGGGTAAGTCGATCCGCCTCCGAATCCGCGGTGTCCAAGGACAGACCCGCCAATGGCAAAGCGCAGGATAAAGTCCTTTCCCTCGCCCCAGGATTGATGAACCTTCACGGCCCCCTTGTTGATGAAAAACATACCCCGCACCTCCTCGCCTTCGCGGAAGATCGCCTGTCCCTTCTTATACCACACCACCTCCCTGGTCGAGGCGATCACGCCCTTCCATTCGGGCAGACAGTGCCGGCACAGGAAACAAGCGTTTGGATCGCAGATATCGATGTTGACCATCGTCTGATTTTTTTGCGTGGTGCCTACCGGCTTACCATCTCGTCAATCGTGTTAATAGCCAGTGCCGTCTGTGGCGCCAGACCGTCTATCGACCGCCGGATATTGCCGTTCCTGTCCAGTACAAGGATGCTGTTGCTGTGACTGAAACTGCCATCTGCAGCCTGCTGGTACCTGATGTTCAAGAG
>JAFDYE010000162.1 GCA_018267585.1 Bacteroidota bacterium | reverse complement strand
CAATGATATGATCCTCAAACGGGTGATCACTCCCTGATAATATGAATAACTTGACTCAGCGGGTAATTACCTGGGTGGTTTTAGCCTCTCACCGAATAAACGGGGTGCCCGGCTCCTTTGATTCCTTTGATCAATATCAGAGAATGCGATGATAGATATCATGCCCGACGCCTTGAATTAGGAATATATTCAATTTCAATCCACTGAAAAATGCCGGAAGAATCGATTGTTTTGCCCCGGGACTTTTCCCATAATCTTGCGGATTATGAGTCCTGCCGCCATACGTTCGACTGGCAGTTGGAAAGGAGCCGGCTTGACGGGTTACCCGGAAACAGGGGCTTGAATATCAGCCATGAGGCGGTCGACCGGCATGCAAAAACCGAATTGGCGGATACCATAGCCATCCGTTGGGTTGGTAAAGATAGAAGCGTAAAAGATTTTACTTATGCCGATATGCATCATCTCACTTCCCGCTTTGCCAATGCACTGGTGGAGTTGGGGATCCAAAAGGGGGACAAGGTTTTTACGCTTACAGGCCGTATTCCTGAACTATACATTGCCGCGCTGGGCACATTTAAGACCACGGCCGTATTTTCTCCCTTGTTTTCCGTATTTGGTCCTGAGCCAATATTCCAACGGCTGAGCCGCGGGGATGGGAAAATACTGGTAACAACCCGTGCATTATATGAAAAGCGGATAAAGGCCCTGATGGACAGGCTCCCGTTGCTCCGGTTTATCTTGCTGACCGACGAGGAAGCGGATATAGATGAGAAGGTCTTGTCGCTTCCCAGGTTAATGGAGGAAGCCTATGATGATTTCTTTATTCCTGCCACTGACCCCGAAGATCCGGCCCTCTTGCATTTTACGAGTGGTACTACGGGAATGCCTAAAGGCGCTTTGCATGTGCATAATGCCGTGTTAATGCATTACGTTACCGGTAAATATGTGCTGGACTTCCATAGAGGAGATATCTTTTGGTGTACGGCCGACCCGGGATGGGTGACAGGAACTTCCTATGGGATCATTGCACCGTTGGTATGTGGCGTCACAAGTGTCATTGACGAAGAAGAATTTGACGCCGCCCGGTGGTATTCGATATTGGAAGAGCAAAAAGTGAATATTTGGTATACTGCCCCGACGGCGATCCGCAGGTTGATGCGTGTGAACCTGGCCCCCCTGGAAAAATATGACCTGAAGTCACTCAGGCTGATCTGTAGTGTAGGAGAGCCCTTGCACGCCGACGCAGTACGATGGGCGGAAAAGACCTTAGGCATGCCCATATTGGATAATTGGTGGCAGACGGAGACAGGCGGCATCATGATCGCCAATTATGCTACGCTGAAGATAAAGCCGGGGTCAATGGGGCGGCCATTGCCGGGGACTGAAGCTGCCATTGCCAATGTCACTGAGACATCCATTCAAATTATCGACGAACCCGGCAAACAAGGGCAGCTGGTATTAAAGAAGGGGTGGCCGTCTATGTTCCGTGGCTACCTGCACGATGAAGAACGCTATAACAAATGCCTTCGGGGAGAATGGTATATAACGGGAGATCTGGCCAAAATAGATGCAGACGGATATTTCTGGTTTGTCGGGCGAGCGGATGATATCATTAAAACATCGGGACATATGGTAGGGCCTTTTGAAGTGGAAAGTGTTTTAATGGAACATCCGGAGGTCGCTGAAGCGGCGATCATCGGAAAGCCCGATCCTGTGATCGGAGAAATCGTAAAGGCCTTTATTGTATTGAAGGCCGGGTTGTCCGGGGACGAAAATACCCAAATGGACATAATCGGCTTTGCACGGAAAAAGCTGGGACCTGCAGTAGCGCCGAAAGAGATCGCCTTCGTGACCGAATTGCCAAAAACAAAAAGCGGCAAGATATTGAGAAGGTTATTGAAAGCGAGAGAGCTGGGACTTCCGGAAGGCGATGTTTCCACGCTTGAGCAATCCTGATCATCATTATGGAAAATATAACCGTCATACCACCTTCAACAACGATTGACCGCAGACAAGGCCTGGATCTTCTATACCAGATGATGCTAATCCGGCGGTTTGAGGAAAAATCCGCCGAATTGTATACGAAGTCGAAGATCCGGGGGTTCCTGCATTTATATATAGGGGAGGAAGCGGTGGCGGTGGGAGTCATAAAGGCACTGACAGCAGAAGATAACGTGCTTGCAACCTATCGGGAACACGGTCATGCCCTGGCGCGCGGTATGGACGCGGGTGTAATTATGGCAGAGATGTATGGCAAAATGGAGGGATGTTGCCGGGGCCGGGGAGGCTCCATGCATTTATTTGATGTTGGAAAGAGGTTTTTTGGAGGGAATGCCATAGTCGCCGGCCACCTGCCCATATCTGTCGGCATGGCGCTGGCCTCCAAAAAGCTAAAAAAGAGCAATATCACCTGTTG
>JAFDYE010000161.1 GCA_018267585.1 Bacteroidota bacterium | reverse complement strand
GATCACCCATGGGATCAGCGGTCAGATCTCGGTGGTCGTTGCGAGGACCAGCGAGCCCCGGACACGAAACAACGCTACTGCTTTTGTCGTCGAGCGGGGAACAACCGGTTTTAGCGGTGGCAAGAAAGAGAACAAGCTGGGCATGCGCGCCAGCGAGACAGCGGAGATGATCTTTGACCAGTGTCGTATTCCCGATGAGAATCGTCTGGGCGAGGTCGGCGACGGTTTTCGACAGGCGCTTACCGTGTTGGACGGGGGACGCATCTCCATCGCGGCTCTTTCCATTGGCATTGCCAAGGGGGCTATGGAAGCTGCTCTTCAATACTCGAAGGAGCGGCATCAGTTCGACCAGCCGATCAGCAATTTTCAGGGCATTTCCTTCAAATTGGCCGATATGGCCACCGAGATCGCGGCGGCCGAGCTGCTGACCTTCCAGGCGGCTGATCTGAAGAACAGGCACCTGCCGATGACGCGCCAGGCGGCCATGGCCAAGTATTACGCCAGCGAGGCAGCAGTCAGGACCTCCAATGACGCCGTCCAGATATTTGGCGGATATGGATATACCAAGGATTTTCCCGTCGAGAAATTCTATCGTGACAGCAAGCTTTGTACGATCGGAGAGGGTACCTCTGAGATACAAAAGATCGTTATTGCCAGAGAAGTACTGAAGGGGTAATCGGGGATAGTATAACGGAGCTGACTAGGGCATGAAATCATCGTCCCCTTTTGGCCCATATTTATCGAACAGCTTATCGATAGCGCCGGAAAAAAGGGGGAATTTTTCTTTCGTAAAGTTCTTTATGACCTCGATGGCTTTGTAGGCCTGTTCTTCCGTGAGTCCTTCGGCTTTGAGCCGGTCTATAAGTTCCTGCATATGGTATGTGAAGATGAATCCCCGCCGTTGGGCGGGGATTATGTATTTTAGGCTTATGCTACTTTGAGAAGGTTCATTTTGCTCTTGTCGAATTTCTTCTGTGCGTATTCCAGGTCGAGGTGGAATTTGGTCTCCTTTGCGGAGGGCAGCTCGAACATGGCGTCAGTCAGTATGCTTTCGCAGATGCTCCTCAGGCCGCGTGCGCCCAATTTGTATTCCACCGCCTTGTCGACCATAAAGTCCAGGACCTCGTTGTCGAAACTGAGCTGGATGCCTTCCAGCTCAAACAGTTTCTTGTACTGGCGGATCAGCGAGTTTTTGGGTTCTGTGAGGATCGACCGGAGGGTGGTCTTGTCCAGCGGGTCCAGGTGGGTGACCACGGGCAGGCGTCCCAGCAGCTCGGGTATCAGTCCGAACGACTTGAGGTCGGGGGCGTTGACGTACTGCAGGAGGTTCTTTTTTGCTGCTTCCTGCTGCTCTTTATTTACGTTGAAGCCGATGGCGTTGGTGTTGATCCGGCGGGCGATTATCTTGTCTACACCGTCGAATGCGCCTCCGCAGATAAAGAGGATATTCTGTGTGTTGATCTTGATCAGTTTTTGCTCCGGGTGTTTTCTGCCGCCCTGAGGGGGGACGAGCACGTCGGTGCCTTCCAGCAGCTTGAGCAGGCCCTGCTGAACGCCTTCTCCGCTGACGTCCCGGGTAATGGAGGGGTTGTCTCCCTTGCGGGCGATCTTGTCTATCTCGTCGATATAGACGATGCCTCTTTCTGCCGCGGTGACGTCGTAGTTGCAGACCTGGAGGAGGCGGGTGAGAATGCTTTCCACGTCTTCTCCTACGTAGCCGGCTTCTGTAAAGACGGTGGCGTCGACGATTGCGAAGGGCACGTTCAGCAGGCGGGCGATGGTTTTGGCCAGCAGGGTCTTTCCGGTGCCGGTCTCGCCGACCATGATGATATTGCTCTTCTCTATCTCAACCTCATTCTCTACTACTTTTTGCTGCAGGCGTTTGTAGTGGTTATATACGGCTACGGAAAGGACCTTCTTTGCGTCTTCCTGTCCGATGACGTATTCATCCAGGATCCGTTTGATCTCGATGGGTTTCTTTACTGTCAGCTTGAACGAGCTGGTGCCGGTATTGTCTTCGCGGATCATCAGCTCCTGTTGGATGATCTCCTGTGCATGCTCAACGCAATTCTCACAAATATGTCCTTCCTGGCCGGCGATGAGGATCTTTACCTCATCACGATTGCGCCCACAGAAAGAACAGTGCAACGTATTTTTTGCCATTATAGCTAATTATCCGGGTTTGAATCACAAAGTTACCCAACTTATTGGATTCTGCCAGTATGTTAGAAAAAACAGTCCCGAAATTTTCGGGACTGTTGCTAAAATTTGAAATTATGTTAGTTGTTGTCTTGCAGCAACTTGTGACAGGTTCCGCGATCGTTCCAGGACCCCGGGGACTATTGTTTCTCGTACATGGCGTCCACGATGCCGTATTCGATAGCTTCTTTAGCGTCCATCCAGTAGTCCCTGTCAAAGTCCTTCATAACCTGGTCGAATTTCTTCCCGCAGTTGTCTGCGAGGATCCGGGCGCTAATGTCTTTTACCCGGCGGGTTTGCCTGGCGGTGATCTCCAGGTCGATGCTTACTCCCTGCATATATCCGCCGAGGCTTGGCTGGTGGATCATGATCTCGGAGAGGGGGTAGACGAACCGGCGTCCCTTGGTGCCACCGCTAAGGAGGATGGAGCCCATGGAGGCGGCCAGACCCATACAGATGGTGCTTACGGGGCTCTTGAGGAGCTTCATCGTATCATAGATAATGAAGCCGGAGGTTACGACCCCGCCGGGGCTGTTGATGAAGAATTTGATCTCTTCACCGGGCTTATCGGCGTCGAGCAGGCGCAGCTTGGTCACCACGTCCCTGGCCGATTTGTCGTCGACGGGTCCCCAGAGCTCTACGCTGCGGTTCTCAAAAAAGTATTTTTCCATTTTTTTGGCGAGGATGCCGTATTCTGGTCCTTTTTCGTCTTCCTTTGGCTTTTCTTCCGGCTCGTCGTCCATAAAGGTTGGCTTCAGCAAATATTTTGAATAATTCATTCTTTTGTATTTAGTATTGAAGATTCTGTGGATTGTTCCGCCAGCTTGTTACTCTTTTCCTTCTTTTCTGGGATTGAGCAGGAGCACTTCGTCGACCAGGCCGTAGTCCTTTGCTTCCTGGGCCGTCAGCCAGTAGTCGCGGTCGCTGTCCTTTTCTACCTGTTTGGCCGTCTTGCCGGTGTGGAATGCGGTGATCTCATAGAGCTCTTTGCGGAGCTTTTTGATCTCGTTGACCGTGATCTCGATGTCGGACGTCTGCCCGCCGATGGCGCCGCTTGGCTGGTGCATCATGACCCGGCTGTGTTTGAGGGCTGTGCGTTTGCCCTTTGTACCGGCGCACATGAGCACCTGTCCCATGGAGGCGGCCATGCCGATACAGATGGTGGACACGTCGGGGGTTACGTATTGCATGGTGTCATAGACGCCCAGGCCGGAGTATACGCTGCCGCCGGGGCAATTGATATACATTTGGATATCGCGGTGACGATCGGTGCTGTCCAGGAACAGCAGCTGGGCGGTCACGATATTGGCGACCTCTTCATTGAT
>JAFDYE010000160.1 GCA_018267585.1 Bacteroidota bacterium | reverse complement strand
GGCGTCCTTTGTCGTGCCAGGACATTAATAAAATTTTAATTTCTCCTAAATGTGATCCCTTATTCGTTCATTTAAAAGGTCTTACAGGATTTTCCCTACGTAATTATGGCTGTTTTTGCCCCCGGAGACACGTAAACCTACTTAGTATAGTGTAATAACTTTGCCTTTTTATAGTTATTATTGTGGAACCCCCTAAACACACGTACCTATATGAAACGGCGCAAAATCCAATTATCTGGGGTCTCTCGTTCCCCATTTCTGGTGACGATCCTATACGTCATCTCGTTTTTTACACCACAATTTATTCAGGCTCAATGCCCTGGAGGTAGTGTGGCGATGTCGTCCACCTATAATAATTCCATGAGCAGCGGCGGTACTACCGTCTATTCGTTTGCGATGCCGCAATTCAACCCGAGTCCGGGAGGATACACGCTTTTGTCTGCCGTGCTGTCTTCAACCGCCACGACGGGGGCCACTATTTCCTATCAGAATACTACTGCATTCTTCCAGGACTTTTTTCCCAGCGTCATCCGGACTGACAACGTGAAGGTGAACGGTTCAACGGCAGTGAACAAGAACAATGAGTACGATTTCAATGAGACCACGCTGACCGCACAAGGTACTCCGACCGACAACGTCACCTATGGCCCCGCGAATACCTTTGACAATACTAATCTGTTCACGACCACTATTACGAATTCGACCACGCTGACCAATGTGTACCAGGGATCCGGCAATATAAACATTAGCTATACTTCGACGTTTTTTACAAACAACTTTGTCCCGACCGGGGTCACGGTCACTCCGACGCTCTCAGACAATATTAATTTTTCTGTTACCTATAATTTCTGTAATCCGACGACCCTGTCGTCAAACATCCTCAATTTTACTGCGGAGAAGGAAAACGGCCAGAAGGTCGACCTGAAATGGACCTCGGCCAACGAGCAGGCGGGTCGTAAATATTATATCGAAGCTGCGTACAACGGGCAGGAATTCGCCATTGCGGGCTCGATGCCCTCCGATGCTTCTATGAACGACGCCAGCTACGGATATGTCTACGCCGTTCCACCGACAGCCACGGGCCGTATCTATTTCCGTCTTCGCCAGATAGAGACCGACGGCACCGCCACCTGGTCCGAGGTCCGCAGTGTCGACCTGGATGGGGGCGGCAGCAACGCGGTCTTCTCCATTTATCCCAATCCCCCCAGCGACTATATCAACCTGTCGATACCCGGCGATGCCCAGGACTGGCAGGTAGACCTTTTTGCGGCCGATGGCAGCCTGGTGCAGCGCAACTACTATCCTGGTCAGAACAGCATTCGCGTCAACTTCGTGCGGCGCCTTTCTGCCGGCAGCTATTTTGTCCGTGCAGCTAATCCGCAGTCTGGAAAACACTATGCGTCATCGTTTGTGATCCGGTAGGACGTATAAGAATTTTAAATAACGGGGGAGCTGCGGAAAACCACATTTTTGTCGAGTGTTTTTACTCGATTTAGGGTCTCGCTATTTATGGGAAAACATCGAGGGGTGGCGCCTGTCTTTTTCGGATAAGCGTGTCATTTTATAGTACAAGCGTGTCCGGGAATGCAAGCGTCCGTGTATTTACGTATATATATAAACGTTACAATTAGGAAAAATTTTACGACCTGCTTGGCGCTTTTAGTTTTTGGAAATTTCATACCGGTGATTTAGATTTATGCTCTCGTTAATCCCGTCCCGCCTTAACCATTATTGCGAACCTTTAACCTCTAGTATTATGTGCAACCACTTGACACTGATCGCGGCGGGACTCCGATCGTCTACTCTGCCGGTCCCCCGGCCATCTGCCCTTGCGGTATTTTATCCTCAATCATTATTGTAAAGTCAGCGAAGACTAACGTGCTGACATCTACTACGGTGTGAACTGACCGTATGGCTTCGGTTTGTTCCCGAATAACATAACGCTATGCGAAACACTATCCTTATGTCT
>JAFDYE010000015.1 GCA_018267585.1 Bacteroidota bacterium | reverse complement strand
GAGGACGCAGTGCGTGATGCCGATGGACTTCAACTGTTCTGCGGAGGTCTCCCCCGTATAGGCGCCGGACTTTTGGTCAGAGCAGTTCTGGGCGGAAGCGAAGTAGTTCTTCTTGCCGGCCAGCTTCTGTTTGGCCATGATCAGGTAGGGAAAGGGGACGGCAAATATCGCCTGGTGATGGCTGCCCATCTCGATATTCTCTTTCAGAATGGCGTCGAGCAGTTGTTCTCCCTGCTGATAGGTCAGATTCATCTTCCAGTTGGCTGCGGCAATTTGTTGTCTCATGATTTTTATGGCTTGAGCCTATTTTGTTTCGGGGCCAAAAATATGGCTTAAACTCAGCATTTCGACATCGGTGAGGGACTGATTTTTCAGTTTCTTCCAGCTGTCGATGTCGCGGAGGGCTTTGTCCCATTCGTATCGCTGGTCCGGTCCCCAGCTGAAGTCGGGAATATATTTGGGCGGAGGCTGGGGTCCATAGATATTGCAGCATACGCCGACGACCGTGCCGGTATTAAAGCCGGTATTGATGGCGCAGCGCGAATAGTCGGCCATGAGCAGGCCGCATTTCAGTCCGGCTGATACGGTGGTGTTGGTGGCAGGATGCCAGACCTTTATGTCACCCGCATTATTCTTGAGATTGGAGGCCGATGTTCCGGCGCCTAAATTACACCACTCGCCGATGACCGAGTCGCCGAGATAGCCGTCGTGTCCCTTGTTGGAATAGCCGAAGAAGACGGTGTTCTTGACCTCGCCACCGGCCACGACTGCGGGTCCCAGGGTGGTGGCGCCGTAGATGGTCGCTCCCATCTTGACGACGGCGCCTTCGCAGGCGGCGAAGGGACCGCGGATGAACGAGCCTTCCATGATCTCCGCGTTGCGGCCGATATAGACGGGACCGTGAGACGCATTCAACAGACAGTGCTGCAGGCGCGCGCCTTCTTCGATAAAGATCGCGTCCGAATGGATGGTCTGCACGGTTTCGGGAATGGGTTGGGACCTACGGTCTTTTCTCAATATTTCAAAATCCGACCTCAACGCCTCGGCATTGTGTTGAAAGATATGCCAGGGGTATCGGATCACCGTGGCCGTTCTCAGGAGTTCCGCGATCTGTCCGGATGTCAGTGGGCCTTTTTTCAGGCTTTCGCGGATGGGACCGCCAATGGCTTCGGTGGGCAGGACATTGGCAGGAAGAGCGGGCTCGCCGGATGAACCGTCGGCGGCCAGCTGATTGTCGGCGACCGGCCGATTGCCGGAAGCCAGCCGATTGCCGGAAGCCAGCCGATTGCCGGAAGCCAGCCGATTGGCGGCGACCAGCTGAAATTGATTCGGTCCGAGCAGGCGCTCCCATTTCTCCCGGAGGGTCAGGATGCCCATGCGGATATCGAGCACGCTGCGCGTCGCGGTAAAGGGCAGCAGGTCGGCCTTGCAGGAATCTTCTTCGAGATGGAGAATAGCCATGGGATAAAGCTAAGGCAAAAAAAATCCCCTCCGTAAGAGGGGACCCTGTTTTATTACAAAACCAATTACTTGGTCTTTTTCTCGTAGCGCTTCTTGAACTTATCGATCCTACCTGCGGTATCCACGAGCACGTTCTTACCGGTAAAGAAAGGATGCGAAGTATTTGAAATTTCCAATTTGATCAGGGGGTATTCGTTGCCGTCTTCCCACTTGACGGTTTCACGCGACTGGGCGGAAGATTTGCTCAGGAAGGAAGTGCCATTGCTCATATCCTTGAAGACAACGAACCGGTAGCTTGCCGGATGGAGACCTTTTTTCATAACTTATTCTGTTTAAAGGTTGTACGGATTTGGCCGTACAGTTTTATTAAAAATTTTGGGGACCCGTGGTCCATTTTTGGAACGCGAAGGTAGCCATTTTATCCCGCGGGTCCAAATAAATTCTCCCTTTCGGGAAGGGTTTCGGTGGTTTCCAGCTTTCAGCCGCCTGCCGTGGTTTCGGCGGATTCCGGGTTTCGGCGGATTCCGGGTTTCGGCGGATTCCGGGTTTCGGTCGACTGATGTGGATTCAGCGGGCTCTGACCGGCCTTAGCTCCTCATATTGATATACTGCAGGGGCACGCCCAGGTTGGCGCCGCCACACAGTTTTATAACTTCCTGAAGATCATCGATCTTTTTGCCGGTAACCCGGACGAGGTCGTCCATGATCTGCGCCTGGACCTTGAGCCCGGAGTCCTTGATCAGCTTGACGACCTTCTTGGCATCCTCCTGTCGAAGGCCATTGCGGACGGGTATCTCCTGGCGGGTGACCTTGCCGCTCTGGTAGGCTTCCTTGCTCATATCGTAGACGAGGGGGTCGAGGCCCTGCTTCATCGAGCGGCTGATGAGGACGTCGACGATCTGTTTGATCTTCATATCGCTCTCTGCCTCCAGGTCGAGCTTCATGTCCTTTTTATTGAGGTCGATCCTGACGGGGGAATCCTTGAAGTCAAATCGGTTGGTGATCTCTTTTTTGGTGACGTTGACCGCGTTGTCGAGCGTCTGTGCGTCGACTTTGCTTACGATATCAAAGGATGGCATAGTAGGTGAGTTGAAGAACAAAGCTAAAAAAGTCCCGTCATTTGACGAGACTTTCTTTTGATTTCCCCACTCTTCTAATTGTTGCCACCCGTCTTCACGCGACTTTCTTCTTCACCGGCGCCGTTGTTATGTCTTCTCGGACTGATGCCTTTCAGGGGTTTGCCAAAATTATAGCTAAAGGTCAGGGCTACCTGACGGCTGTCGCGCAGATTGCTGAAAGTGGCCTCCGTCTGCTGGAAATTGAGGTATCCGTGGGGTTTGTTGGTGTAAAGGAAGTCGCGGAAGGCCAGCTTGAGGCTCCCCTTGTCCTTCAGTATCTTCCTGGATACGGCGGCCGACGCCTGTCCCAGGGGCTCGATGACGATCTGTCCTTCCACGCCCCTGGTCCGGTAGAAGCCGGAGAGCTCGCCGGCCCATCCATGGGCAAAGCTGAACTGGTTGTTGAGGTTGAGCAGGAGCGTTGTCGCATCGACGTTGATGTTCTCGCCATAGAGGATGCCGCTGAATTTGGTATAGTTGACGTTCCCATAGAAAATAGCCGTCCACCATTTTGTCACCGTGTGCTGTGCGCTGACCGCCAGACCTGCGTTCTGGCGTCTGCCGATATTGCCGTTGCGGACGATCGTGGCGTGTCCCGACTGCTCGAAAGTCTCAGAAAAGAAATTCCTGGTATCGCTGTAGTTGAGGGTCGTCGTGAGGAAATGATTATAGGTATGCGAGATTTCGATATTGTTGGTGAACTGCGGCTGAAGGTATGGGTTGCCGGCCTGATAGGTATACTGGTCCAGGAAGAACAGGAAGGGATTGAGGTCCTGGTACGCGGGGCGGTCGATACGGCGGCCATAGTTGAGCGTTAGTGTGTTCTTCCCGTTGACGTCGTAGCTGAAATAGACGGTCGGGAAGAGGTTGACATAGCTGCGGCTGAATGACGAGTCCTTCCGGATCACCGAAGCGTCGTTGCCCAGCTGGTGACCTTTATAGTTGGTGTTCTCCATCCGGAGGCCCGCCTGGACGCTAAGTTTCTTGAACTTCCGGTTGAAGTTGACATAGGCGGCATTGACGTTCTCTTTATACAGGAAGTGGTTGGTCTTGGTGGTATCCACTTCGGAGACGTTGCCCGCCAGGTTGAAATAGTTGGCCGCGTTGTCGGTGTTGACATAACTGAACTTCAGACCTGCTTCGAGTTTGGAGTCTTTCCCCAGCGGGTGCGTATAGTCGGTCTTGGCCGTATAGATATTGATCGTGCTGGGGAGATTGCCGGTCAGGATCGTTTCATTCTTCTTTACCCTATCCGGCGAATAGGTGATATTGTCGAAATACTGGTCGCTACCCGAGGAGTAGCGGACATAGTCCAGGTCGGCGGTCAGCTCGCGGCCGGCAGAATCCAGCTGGCGGCGAAAGTTGATATTGGCCGAGCCGTTCTTCCAGGTGGTCGTATTCGTGCTGGGGGAAAAGACCAGTGAATCGATCGCGTAGTGGGGGTCCATCAGGTTGATATTGCTGGTGGACCGGTTCTCTTCGCGGTTGCGGAAGCCGCTGAGGACAAAGCCGATGGTCGTCTTTTGATCGACGTAATAGTCCATTCCTAGTTTCAGGTTCATCGACGGGTTTACAAAATGCATTTCCGTGTTCTGGGTAAAGATGGAATTTACATTCTTGGCCATTCCGCTGTCCAGGTATTTGCGGGAAATGTCGAGGTGCTGAAAGCCTTCCCAGCGGGAGTAGCCGCCGTTGGCGAAGAGGTTGACCTTGCCGTTGCGGTAGTTGAGGTTAAAGCTTCCGCTCGGCTTGGGGTAGACGCCCTGGGTGTGCGTGAGGTTCACGTTGCCGTTGAAGCCCTTCAGCTTGTTCTTTTTCGTCTTGATATTGATGATCCCCGAGTTGCCGGAGGCGTCGTACCTGGCCGAAGGGTTGGTCATGATCTCGATCTGATCGACGGCGGAGGCCGGCAGGCTGCGCAGGTAGCTGGCCAGCTGTGAGGCCGACAGGTAGGTGGGCTTGTTATCGATCATGATGGTCACCCCCTGTTTGCCCTTCAGGGATATATTGTCGTCCTT
>JAFDYE010000159.1 GCA_018267585.1 Bacteroidota bacterium | reverse complement strand
GGGGAAGTATTGCCGGAATTTTCATTGGTTTTTAAAATTTGTTGGCCAAATCCTTGGCCAGTGGTAAACAATTACGTACTTTTGCATCCCCGTTCGAAAAATGGGATTTGGCTTATGTCTCAACGAATCAGAATCAAATTACAGTCATACGATCACAATCTGGTGGACAAATCCGCTGAGAAGATCGTTAAAACGGTACGTAGTACTGGTGCAGTGGTAACAGGTCCTATTCCTTTACCCACTCGTAAGAAGATCTTTACTGTACTGCGTTCGCCGCACGTTAACAAGAAGGCTCGTGAGCAGTTTCAGCTGCATACGCACAAGCGCCTGTTGGACATCTATACTTCCTCTTCGAGGACTGTAGATGCGCTGTCCAAGCTGGATCTGCCTTCTGGTGTGGATGTCGAGATCAAAGCCTGACCGGTTGGATGGCGGTTCGCGATCAATCGCGGGTGTGCGTCAATGGTCGAAAAGTTCTTTCAGGATCTATCTATAAACTTCCGGCTGCGGCTGGGATAAAATAGCGCTGGATTTGGCCCGCTTCCTCTCCGATCGATTTTTGGGGGAAGCAGAGGGCAAAAAATGAGTAAACTTACTTCGGGAGGTCTGGAAGCAGGCTGAACGGGGTGATACATATGAACAAGCCATTCAGGGTTTGTTTACTGCCGGTACTTCTGTTACCTCCGGGCCCACACAAGGTGGGAGTTCAAAGATCAACGGGGGATGACGCAAAGAAAAGGTCGGCTGCAAACGAGGGATTGAAGCTATAGATCGATGCTACATTGCCAGGTAGTAAGTCTATGGCCGGTCTCATACCCGATGGCATAAATTTTTAAAAGAAATGAAAGGCATTATTGGTAAAAAAATCGGGATGACCAGCGTCTTCAGTCCTGATGGCAAACAAACAGCCGTCACGATCATTGAAGCAGGTCCCTGTGTCGTTACACAGGTTAAGACAAAAGAAACTGACGGTTACACTTCCCTCCAGCTGGCTTTTGGCGACAAGAAAGAAAAGCACACTACTGCTGCTGAAAAGAATCACTTCGCAAAGTCGAGCAGCTCTCCCAAACAGTTCGTTAAAGAATTCCGCAATTTTTCCATAGAAAAGTCCTTAGGCGAGTCCGTCACGGTCGACATTTTTGCTGAAGGCGAAAAGGTCGAAGTAGTTGGTACTTCGAAGGGTAAGGGTTTTCAGGGTGTCGTTAAGCGCCATGGCTTCCATGGTGTAGGCGAGCAGTCTCACGGTCAGCATGACCGTCAGCGTGCTCCTGGTTCTCTGGGTAACTCTTCCGATGCCAGCCGTGTAATGAAGGGTGTCCGTATGGCGGGCCGCATGGGTGGTGATCGTGTGAAGGTAAAGAGTTTGAAGGTGGTGAAGATCTTCCCTGAGAAGAACTACATCCTGGTCAGCGGGTCTGTACCTGGTCACAACGGAGCAATTGTTTTAATTCAGAAGTAAAATCTTTCAAAAGAACTACAATGCAAGCAGACGTTTTAAATATAGAAGGAAAGAAGACAGGCAGGACGGTGGAGTTGCCGGAGGAGATCTTTGGGATCGAGCCGAATGACCACGTTATCTACCTGGCCGTTAAGCAATATCTTGCCGCTCAGCGTCAGGGTACGCACAAAGTGAAGACCCGTCTGGAAGTTCAAGGTTCCAGCAAGAAGCTTCATCGTCAGAAGGGTACGGGTG
>JAFDYE010000158.1 GCA_018267585.1 Bacteroidota bacterium | reverse complement strand
CGATCGAGCCGGAGGAGCCGAACAAGGCGTCGGTGAACTTTCATACGGATCACTCGCGGGGCAGCCTGGCGAAGGTATTGACCCGGATCGCGGAAGGGGGGATCAATCTCAGCAAGTTGCAGTCCTTTCCGATACCGGGCAGCGAATGGGAGTATTCTTTTCATGCGGATATGGAATTCGACGATATCACGCAGTTCAACCGGGTAATAGAAGCGATACACCCGATAACTGCCGAGCTGAAGATATACGGTGTATACAGAAAGGGTAGAACAGTATAAAATAACATACATGAAAACGGCCAAGAGACTGGAAGGTATCGGTGAATATTATTTCTCGCAAAAGCTGAGGGAGATCGACGAGCTGAACAAGCAGGGGAAGAATGTGATCAATCTGGGTATTGGAAGTCCGGACCTGCCGCCGCATCCGGAAGTGATCAGGGTGTTGCAGGAGGAAAGCGCGAAACCCAATGTCCACGGGTACCAATCCTATAAGGGATCGCCTGTGCTGCGCGGCGCGATCGCCGCCTGGTACAGCAAGTGGTATGGCGTAGAGCTGCAGTCCGACACGGAGATATTGCCGCTGATCGGGTCTAAAGAAGGGATCATGCATATATGCATGACCTACCTGAATGAGGGGGATGGGGCGCTGGTGCCGAATCCCGGGTATCCGACGTACCGGAGTGCGGTGAAGCTGGCCGGTGGGGAGTGTGTGGAGTATGGGTTGACGGAAGCCGGAGGATGGTATCCCGATGCCGGAGAGCTGGAGGCAGCGGTCCTGCGTCATGGCCGGATCAAGCTGATGTGGGTGAACTATCCGCATATGCCGACGGGGAAGTTGCCTGACCGGGGTCTGTTCGAGCGCCTGGTGGCGTTTGGGAAGAAGCACGGGATATTGATCTGTCATGACAACCCCTACAGCTTTATTCTGAACGAGGAACCGATGAGCCTGCTTTCTGTACCCGGTGCGAAGGAAGTGGTGATCGAGCTGAACTCGCTGAGCAAATCGCAGAATATGGCCGGCTGGCGGGTGGGCTCTTTGGTGGGGGCGAAGGAAAGGATAGATGAAGTTTTGCGATTCAAGAGCAATATGGACAGCGGGATGTTCCTGCCGGTGCAGCTGGCTGCGGCGAAGGCGCTGTCGCTGGGGAAGGACTGGTATGACGGCGTCAATGCGGTCTACCGGGAGCGCAGGACGAAGGTCTTCGAGCTGCTGGAGCTGCTGGACTGTGTCTTCAGCCGTGAGCAGGTGGGGCTGTTCGTCTGGGCGAAGGTCCCGGCCAGATACAAAGAAGGATATGCGCTGAGTGACGCGGCATTGTATGGCGCGGGGGTATTCATCACGCCGGGGGGGATCTTCGGACCTGCCGGGGATGGTTATGTGAGGGTGAGTTTGTGCAGCACAGTGGAGAAATTGCAGGAAAGTATTGAACGATTAAAAAAGGTTGGGAATGTTTGATTCGATCACAATAGTTGGCGTGGGGCTGATCAGCGGCAGCTTTAGTCTCGCGTTGAAGGATAAGGGATTGGTAAAGAACGTCATAGGCGTAAGTCGGACCAAGGCGAGCCTGGACAAGGCGCTGGAGCTGGGTTTGATCGATGAGGCCTATCCGCTGGAAGAAGCCGTTAAGAAAAGCGACCTGATCTATGTCGCGATCCCTGTGGATGTGACGGTGCCGATGATGAGAACGATCATGGATATGGTCACGGACAGGCAGGTGGTGACGGATGCGGGTTCGACGAAGCAGGCGCTTTGTGAGAGCCTGGCGGATCATCCGATGCGGCATCGATTCGTGGCGGCGCATCCGATGTGGGGTACGGAATACAGCGGTCCGGAGGCCGCGGTCCACAATGCGTTTGCGGGTCGCAGCTGTGTCATTTGCGAGAAGGAGAAGAGTGCGACGGATGCCCTCGATATGATCGAGGGGTTGTACAGGGATATGGGGATGCACATGGTGTATATGGATGCGGACAGCCATGACATGCACGCGGCGTATATCAGCCACATTTCGCATATTACGTCCTTTGCCCTGGCGAATACGGTGTTGGAGAAGGAAAAGGAGGAGAGCGCGATCTTCGAGCTGGCGGGTGGTGGTTTTGAGAGCACGGTGCGGCTGGCGAAGAGCAGCCCGGCCATGTGGCTGCCCATTTTTATGCAGAACCGGGAGAACGTGCTGGACGTGCTGAACGAGCACATCAGTCAGCTACGGAAGTTCAAGGCATGCCTGGAAAAGGAGAATGCGGATTATTTGAGGGAATTAATGGAAAATGCCAATAAGATCAGACGGATTATCAAATAGTTGCGTGTTAACAAAAACCGCTGTCTACGGTAAATAAAACGTACCTTTGCGGCAAAATTTCAACACTATATGACGACATTTGACGGGTTAGGACTGGACCCCAGGTTAGTACAGGCTACAGACGCGCTGGGGTTTAAGCAACCGACACCCATACAGGAGCAGGCAATTCCTGTATTATTAAGCGGAACGAAGGACCTGGTAGGACTGGCACAGACCGGAACCGGAAAGACTGCGGCTTTTGGCCTGCCGCTGCTGCAGCTGGTGGATGCAGCTCAAAAACATCCCCAGGCGCTGGTGGTATGTCCTACGCGGGAATTGTGTCTGCAGATCGTCAACGAGCTGGAGCAATTCAAGAAATTCATACCCGGGATGCACGTTCTTGCGGTTTATGGGGGGACGTCCATCGGCTTGCAGATAAGAGATCTGAGGAGGGGGATACAGATCGTGGTTGCGACGCCCGGAAGGCTGATCGACCTGATCGAAAGGAAGGCGATAAACCTGGAGCAGATCAGCTATGTGGTGCTTGACGAGGCGGATGAGATGCTGAACATGGGCTTCCAGGACGATATAGAGTTCATTTTACAGAATACGCCCAAGCGGGATGCGACCTGGCTGTTCAGTGCGACGATGCCGCCTGAGATACGCCGGGTGAGCAAGAAGTACATGCAGAGTCCGATGGAGATCACGGTCGGGAAGGTGAACACGGCGAATAAGAACATCGACCACCAGTACTACGTGACATCTGCTCATCAGCGTTACGAAACGCTGAAGCGGATCATCGATTTCAATCCGGGTATCTATGGGATCATTTTTACACGTACCAAGGTGGATGCGCAGAATATCGCCGAGAAGCTGACCCGGGAGGGATACGATATCGACGCACTGCACGGCGACCTGACGCAGCAGCAGCGGGACAAGGTGATGGGGGAGTTCAGAGACAAGACGCTGCAGCTGCTGATCGCGACGGATGTGGCGGCACGTGGTATCGACGTGAAGGAGATAACGCATGTTATCAACTATGAGCTGCCGGACGACGTGGAGGTATATACGCACCGCAGCGGCCGTACGGGGAGAGCCGGTAGTACGGGGATCGCGCTTTCCATCGTGCACAGCAGGGAGATCGGGAAACTGAGGCAGATAGAGCGGATCGTGCAGTCCCAGTTCCATAAAATGGAGATCCCGAGCGGGAAGGATGTTTGCCGGAAACAATTCTTTCACTTTATGGACAAGCTGTTGCAGACGGATATCAGCCACGGTGATTATGAGACCTATGTTCCGATGCTGGCGGAGAAGTTTGCGGACGTGACCAAGGAAGAGGTGCTGAAGAGGGTGGCCGCGATGGAGTTCGACCGGTTCCTGAAGTACTACGAGAATGCCGAGGACCTTAATGTGCGGGAGCGCAGCAGGGACGCGGGACGGGAAAGAGGCGCACGCGAGCCCCGTGAGCGGAACTTCAACCGGGCAGACGATGGTGGCCGGGGTAGGAGGGAATACAATGGCAACGGAGAGATGACCAAGCTGTTTGTCAATCTGGGGACGAAGGATGGGTTCTATAAGGCGAGTTTCTTACAGTTCATACTCGATATGAGCGATCTGCGGAAGGAGGTGCTGGGCCGGATAGACATGAAGGAGATGAACAGCTGGATCGAGATCGACCGGAAGGCGGCGTCCCAGATGATCAGGGCGATCGACGGGAAGAATTACAAGGGCCGGAGGATCAGGATGAACGACGCGAATTCGAGGTAAGACGACGACAGTTCGAGAAGAAAATAAATATTATAAATTTCACTTGTTATGGAAGCAACAGCAGCAAAAAGTGCGAAGGAAGTTGTCCAGGCTGCCTGGAACAAACGCCCCTTGATCATTTCCGGTCCCTGCAGCGCGGAGACCGAGGAGCAGACCGTGGAAACGGTGGTTCGTCTGGCAAAGACCGGTAAAGTAGACGTAGTCCGTGCCGGTATCTGGAAGCCGCGTACCCGACCCGGCAGTTTTGAGGGCATTGGAACGAAGGGTTTGCCCTGGCTGCAGCAGGCCAAAAAGCTTACCGGTCTGCCCGTGGCTGTGGAGGTTGCTACCGCCAAACAAGTGGAAGACGCCCTGCATTTTGACGTAGACGTGCTCTGGATCGGCGCCCGTACAACAGTAAACCCGTTCAGCGTACAGGAAGTCGCCGACGCGCTGCGTGGCGCGGACGTGCCGGTACTGATCAAGAATCCGATCAATCCCGATATCGAGCTGTGGACGGGTGCAGTGGAGAGGGTCGCCAAGGCGGGCATCTCGCAGATAGGCCTGATCCACCGTGGTTTCAGCAGCTATGGCAATACGGAATACCGGAATGCGCCGATGTGGCATCTTGCGATCGAGATGAAGCGTCGTACGCCCGGGCTGATGATGATCAATGACCCTTCGCATATCAGCGGTCGCCGCGATATCCTGCTCGACGTTGCGCAGAAGGCGATCGACCTGGATATGGACGGACTGATCATCGAGACGCATATCGATCCCGACAAGGCGTGGAGCGACGCCAAGCAGCAGATCACCCCCGAGCGGCTGGCAGAACTGCTGGACAGCATCAAATGGCGGCATGAAACGACTACGGAGAAGGCATTTATCGACGCGCTCGACAAACTGCGTGAGCAGATCAACCACATCGACGACGAGCTGATCCAGCTGCTGGGTCAGCGGATGAAGATCGCCGACCAGATCGGGAAGTACAAGAAGGACAACAACATTACGATCCTTCAGACCAACCGCTGGAATGCCATCCTGGAGAAGGCTTTCGCCAAGGGAGATAAGCTGAATCTTTCCAAAGAATTCATCACCAAGTATTATGACGCGGTGCATATGGAGTCTATCAACCATCAGAACAAGATCATGAATAGCTAAGCCAACGCATGGTCTATCTCTTTGTCCATGTGATCTGGTCTGTTCGCCGGCGGGAACCTCTGTTGAGCAAGCCGGTAAGGAGGGTTTTGTTTCCTCATTTACAGAAGGAATGGGAGGAGAAGGGGATCCGTATCGTGGCGCTGAACGGGGTGGAAGATCATGTGCACTGTCTTGTGCAGCTATTGGCTTCCCAAAATCTCCTGCAGGTGCTGAAAAGCATCCGTGGTTCGGCTGCGGCGTGGATCAATGAAAGCAAGCTGCTGAGCCTGCCTGGTGAGCTGGAATGGGAGGAGGATTTCTGGGCGGCTTCGGTGAGCCCCAGCGGGGTAAAGCAGGTGGTAGAGTATATCGGGAAACAGGAAGAATATCACAAGGGGAAGACGCTTGAGAATGAGCTGGAGATATTTGACAAGTTTAAAGAATCCTTAGTATGAACAAGCTGCAGTATAAATTTTCCGGTAAGACGACTACTTATTACCTGGACGGGGACTTTGCTTACCTGGAGAAGCTGGTTGACAAATCCAATGCGGTGATCATTACCGATGAGCATATTTTTTCCGCTCACCAAAAGCGGTTTGGCGGCTGGAATACGATCGTCATCAGCGCAGGGGAATCCTTTAAGGTCCAGGCGACGGTGGATTCGATCGTCGAACAGCTGATCGAATTCGGGGCTGACCGTAAGACATTTCTCGTGGGTGTGGGCGGCGGCGTCGTGACGGATATCACGGGGTATGTAGCGGCGATCTATATGCGCGGTGTCTCTTTCGGATTTGTGCCGACGTCGGTGCTGGCGATGGTGGATGCGTCGATCGGCGGAAAGAACGGGATCGACGTTGGTGTATATAAGAATTTGGTGGGTACGATCCGTCAGCCGGAATTCCTGCTGTATGATTATAGCCTGCTGAAGTCCTTACCAAAGGATGAGT
>JAFDYE010000157.1 GCA_018267585.1 Bacteroidota bacterium | reverse complement strand
CGTCATAAACAAGGACACTATAGGCGCCGCCCGTCGAACCAAAAAGAACGCTGGCGATTTCTTTCGCAGGATTGGGATAAGCGGAAAGTCCTGCGGCGGAGCCACCTGAACCAACCACGATTACAGGGCTATAGGTACTTTTCCCATCCAGGTCGGTCATCTGAAGCCGGTAAAAATTGTCTCCATTCAACCGCTGCCGGTCGGTGAAGGAATAGCTATTTGTCCCTGGCAGATCCGTTGCGGCGACGGTACCGATCGGTACAAATCCACGTCCGTCACCGCTGCGCTGTACAACAAACTTGCTGGTCCCGGTCTCATCGACCGTTTGCCATTTCAGGAGATTCGCCGCACCCTGCGCAACCGCGGTAAAGTTCAAAAGGGTCAGCGGCAACGGACTGGCCACCGTACTCAGAAAAAACCCGCTGAAACCGCTGACAGGAAAGCTCACCGCCCACCAGCCATTCGAAGCATCCCAGGCGACCGAGGGAATGATCTGTTGCGATCCCTGGCTGTAGTTGGCCGGTGCGGATGTCCCGGTAAAGGAACCGTGATACTGGGTGATGACCAGATTTCCATTGTCCGTTCCGTTCGCAGGCAACAAGGACAGACCCGGGTTGTGGATGATAACGTAATTATTGTATTCGTCGAAATCGGCCTGACTGAAATACAGCGTGACCGTTGCCTGCGAGCTCGCGGCATTCGCAGCAGGTGTGATATCGTAGTGGCGCTGGACATAGGGTTGGCCGTTGTAGGAGGTAACGGTATCGTCTACTGACTCCAGCGTTGTCACGGCGCCGCTGAGCGCATCAGGCCCCGGCGTTGGCCTGAGGCTGACCAGCCGGAAGATACCCTCTGTAAGATCGGTCGTGGCGCTCCCGCTGACAGTCTGCGCATAGGTCATTGTCCTGTTAGGGAGCGCCAGGCCGAGGTTCAGCGTGTCGGAATACAGTGCCAGCCCGGGCGCCACCGGACTTGTAGCAACAATATTGTATTTGCCGGTAGTGCCTATGGCAAAGGAACTGTCGCCCGTTTGGGTAGCAGCGAGTGCACCGTCCTTGTACAATCGAAAAGTATCCTTGGTCAGCTGGCCGCCTGCTGCGATAGACAGCGAGTCCGACTTTAATGTTATTGGAAGATTAGCCTGTGGCGAATAGCGAAAGGGGGCAACAGACATTGGTCCAAAATTGTCCATTCCCGAAAAATTAAAACGGTTGTTTGCGATGTAAAATGTATGCTGGATCAACGAAGCCGGAATCCGCCCCGACAGTTGATTGGAGTCAAGGTATAAACCAGCGGAAAAGTTTGCAATCGAATCCGGAATAGTTCCCGTAAAGCGATTAGAGGATAGAATAAGAGTAGACAAAGGAGGGTGACACAATGACCCCGGAATTTTTCCGGTCATGTGGTTGTGACTTAGATCGATCAAATTAAGGTCAGGGAAGTCACCCATGAACCCGGGTAGCGTATCGGCGAATTGATTGTAGCTTAAATCCAGTTGCTGCAGGCCCTTACAGCTTTTCAGCGGCAAAAAGGACCCACTGAGCTGGTTGCCGGATAATACAAGGTTGTGCAATGAAGTGTTCTCACCGAGATCGGGAATGGAGCCCGTCAACTGGTTGCGGTTGAGGCCTAGTGTAGTAAGGCGGGACATCCTCGTGCACAGTTGGTCGGGAACAGCACTTATTTGGTTGTTGCTCAATTCCAGAAAGACAAGGTTGCTCAAATTTCCAATACTCGCCGGTAAGCCGCCGCCAAGTTGATTGTAGGTAAGCGCCAGGTTTTGTATCGAAGACAGATTTCCGATCGACGGCGGGAGCACGCCTGTTAGATTGTTATTGGCGAGGTCCAGTGCGGACACTGACCCATTATACGGATTGACAGTGACGCCGCACCAGGTTCCAACGGGTGAAGTGGTCAGCCAGTTGGCATTTTTGAACCAGGAAGCGCCCCCCGTATTGTTATAAAGATCGACGAGCGCCAACGAGTCGGGGGTATTCGCCGCGGGCTGAGTAAAGAGCGCGAACCCCGGCATAGCCGTAGTGATGACCTGAACACTATAATTGCCTGGAGAAGGGGGTGCAAAGGTAGAGTCTCCGGTAACAGAGACAGTTAAAATACCGTCTTTAAACCAGGTGTAGGTATTGGTGGTTACATCTCCCCCCGCCGCCACGGTCAGTTTGCCACCGAGATCGATCAACGGAAGAAAGCCTTGCGGGCTATAAACCATGCCGGAAGGCTCATGCCTTGGATCAAAGCTCGAATAGTTGAAATTATTGTTGCTGAAGTCCAGATTGCAAGATGGGCAATTGCTCCAAACCGGAACAATGCCGCTCAAATTATTGTGAGAAAAATTAAAAACCGGCGAGCTATACAGCTCGGATGCGGTAAGATTGGCAAAGGACGAAGGTATGGAACCCGAGAATAGATTTTGGCTTAGCTCAAGCAACCCAAGCTTTGAAAGGTTGCCAATTGATGAAGGCAGGGCGCCGGATAGTGAATTCGCATTTACCGTCAGTTGCAACAAAGCCGTCAGATTGCCCAGAGAAGCCGGCAGCTGGCCGAGCAGATGATTGCCGGCAAGGCTAATAACAACAACCCGGGTCGAGTCGCGCCCGGCGTTATCATAAACCCCGACCCCATACCAGGTACGGACAGGCGCAGTAGTCAGCCAGTTCGTATGATTGACCCAGTTGGGACCGTTAGTGGCATTGTAAAGATCAACCAGCGCCAGGGAGTCGACCGCGACCAATGGTTGAGCAATCGAACGAAAAGAAAAAAGGAAAAACGCGAAAGCAGCAATAAAGAGCTTAGGGATCATAAAAATAGGGAAATGGGGGTTAAACAGCTACCCATAGAAAATTGGAAGCTCCATCAGGGAAGGAATCGGCATAAAAATAAGGATAATCGACCAGCTATGGGCACAAGTTTTGCAAACCTTGCAAAAAATGCATCCATGCACAACCGATCTATATATATCCCCGGCCTGGCAGTCGCCCTGGCGCTCTCAGCCTGTGGCGGCACCGGCGGCAACGATAGCGTGAAGGACGCCAAAGCCACCAACGAGGCGAAGGTCGACAGCCAACGACGGAGGGAAACACCCCCGGACTCCACCAAGATCACGGTGTCAAAAGAAGCTGCCGACTTTCTCGTCAATGCATATAGCGGCGGCCTGACGGAAGTGCAGCTGGGCAGCCTCGCCCAGACCCGGTCCGGCAGCAAGGATATAAAGGCGTTCGGCGCGATGATGGTCAGAGACCACAGCGATCACGGAATAACACTGAAGGCCGTAGCCGACTCCCTCCACGTTACCCTGCCCGTTACAATATCCACCAGCCAGCAGAAGATGATAACGGACCTGCAAAAACGATCAGGAAAAGACTTCGACAAGGCCTATATCGCAAGGATGGTCAGCGACCACAAGGAGGATATCAGTGAATTTGAAAAACAAGCAAAGAAAGGAGTTCCCGAGATATCGGCCTTTGCCAATAGCAGTCTGCCTATGTTGCACAAGCACCTTGATTCCGCAGAGCACCTGCGAAAGCTGCTCGGCTTTAAAGAGATCACGGCGCCGCCTCCCCCCTATCAGTGATGGCTCTGATGCTTTCGCACAGACCATTTCTCCAATAGCGCCAGCAGCTCGTTCAGCTCGAACGGCTTGCAGATATAGTCGTCCATCCCCGCCTGCAGACAGTCCTCTCTGTCTCCGAGGAGGGCATTCGCCGTCAGCGCAATGATCACCGGCTGGCGGCCACCCGTCTCACGGATCATTCGGGTCGCCTCCATTCCGTCGGTCCCGGGCATCTGGACGTCCATGAGGATCAGATCATGGCCCTTGTTCTTCCACATTTCCGCCGCCTCCTGCCCATTGGTGACCAGGTCGGCCTGGTAGCCCAGTCTCTGCAGCACGGCTGTTGCAACCAGCTGGTTGATCGGGTCGTCCTCCGCCAGGAGTATCTTCCACGGATACGAGACGGCAAAGGCCGGCTTCTCCTTTTCGACACCGGGATCACCCGTCCCGTTGACAGCCGCCCGCTGCGGAAGACGCAGGGTATCGAAGACCCGGGAATACAGCAGCTGCTGTTTGACCGGCTTTGTCAGCGACGCCGCAAACAATCCCGGATATCGTTTGTGGTGATCGTCGCCGATCGAGCTGAGAAGGATCATCTTCAGCCGCGGGTATTGTCGGTTGACAGCCCGGGCCAGCTCAACCCCGTCCATATCGGGCATCTGCATGTCCGTAATCAGAAGCGCAACAGCGGGGCTCTCACCCAGTAGGCGCAAGGCCTCCTTTCCCGAAGCAACGACCAGGGCGACCAGCCCCCACTGCTCCAGCAGTCCCTTGAGGATCTGACGGTTCGTCTGACTGTCGTCGACGACCAGCACCTGTCGCCCGTCCACGCCCTCCTGCCGCTTGTGAACATAGGTGACTGTAGGCTGCACACCCGCCTGGGCTTCGATGACGAACGAAAAGCTGCTGCCCTCTCCCGGCCGGCTCGACACGACAATATCACCGCCCATCGCCTCCACCAGCTTTTTAGAGATGGCCAGTCCGAGCCCGGAACCCCCATATTTCCGGGTCGTAGAAGCATCGACCTGCGAGAACGCACGGAACAGCTTGTCCAGTTGCTCAGGCAATATCCCGATGCCCGTATCCCGCACCGTGAATCGCAGGCGGTCGCCCTCTGTCTGTATAAGGACAAAGACCTCGCCATGGTGAGTGAACTTGACGGCATTGCCCACCAGGTTGAGCAATACCTGTCTTAGCCTCAGCCTGTCCCCGACGATCTGTGCCGGTACGCCGACGTCGATCTGGTACAATAGATCCACCCCTTCTTTGGCGGCCTTGCCCGCGAATATATCGAGGACCTCTTCGACACAGGTTCGCAGGTCGAACTCGTGCATTTCCAGCTGGAGATTGCCGGATTCGATCTTGGAGAAATCCAGTATATCGTTGATGACGTTCAGCAGGCTTTCCCCGCTGGTGCGAATGATCTCGACATAACCCTTCTGGTCGTCGTTCAGTGGCGTTCCGACAAGAAGGTCGGCCATCCCGATCACCCCGTTCATCGGCGTCCGTATCTCATGGCTCATCGTTGCGAGAAATATGCTCTTGGCCTGGTTGGCCTTCTCCGCCTCCGCCTTGGCCCTTTCCAGTAATAGCGTGCGCTCTCTCACCTGCTGCTCCAGCAGCAGTTTCTGCCGCTTGATCGTCCTGATGCGAAACCATACAAGCAGGACGATCGCCCCCGCCACGACGACCACGACCAGTATGCGGAACCACCAGGTCATCCAGTAAGGAGGCAGGATGGTCAGCTTTAGCTGCGTCGTCCGGCTGGACCATTTCCCCGAATTGTCTTTACAGCGGATCATGAGCACATAATTCCCCGGGCTCAGATTGGTATAGGTGGCCTGACGGCTGGAGCCGATATTGTTCCAGGCCTTGTCAAAGCCGTCTAATTTGTAGGAATATTGCTGTTTCTGCTGCCAGGCATAATTGAGAGATGCGAATTCAAAAGAGATCACCGACTGATCATACGAAAGAGTGATCTCCCGGGCTTCGGTGATCGCGGTTGGCAACGGCGTGACATGCGCATTGGTGGAAATGGGAACGGCTCGGTTGAAAATGAGAAAATTGGTAAAGACGAGATTGGGTTGGAAAGGGTCGGGACGAATGCTGTCCGGGGAAAATGCATTGAAGCCGTTGACTCCGCCAAAATAGAGTTCGCCGGTAGAGCTTCGGAGACAGGAGTGCGACTTGAATTCGTTGGACTGGAGACCATCCGTCACCGTGAAATTGGCCAGCTCGCCTGACTGCGGATGGAATTTGCAAAGACCATTGTTGGTGCTGATCCACAAGTATCCATTATCGTCTTCAAGAATGCCCAGGATATGATCGTCGGGAAGTCCCTGGTGCCCGGAGTAGACGGTAAAGCCGTTGGTCTGCGGGTCGAACCGGTTCAGCCCTGATTTGGTGCCGACCCATATATTTCCTTCCCGGTCTTCGAACAGACAGTGGATCGTATTATTGCTCAGGCTCCCGGGCGTGAGGTCATGGGTGTATCGGATAAGAACCCTTGCTTTTTTATCATAACGGTAGAGCCCCTTGTCATAGGTTCCGAGCCAGAGATAGCCTTTCCTGTCCTGGAGCAGGCAGACCACGAGCGAAGGCCAGATCATCCCCGAGCCGAACTGGCCGGGCGTCAGGAACTTCCCGGTCGCCGACTGATAGCAGTCGAGTCCTCCGTCCCAGCTGCCAATCCAGATATCATTGTCCCTGTCACACAGCATTGTCGCGATATTGTTCGCGCTCAGCCCCTGGTAGCCCTTTTTTACATGACGGAAGGTTTTGCGTACCGGATCATAGATGCTAATGCCGTCACCCACGCTGCCCATCCAGATATTACCGTCGTGGTCGGTCGTCATCGCAGGGATAAAATTGCTGCAAACACTGTTCGGATCTCCGGGCTTATGCTTGAAATGGAGAAAGGTCTCTTTCCCCGGGTCGAACAGGTCGACACCCCCGCCGTCCGTCCCTATCCAGATATTCCCATGATGGTCTTCGAGAAAGCCGAGAATATTGTTGTCTCCCGGACTGTTGATTGAGTTGCTGTGCCGGTAGACAGGAAACTGATTGGCCTTTTTGTTGTAAAGATTGACCCCGCCGCTGTAAGTGCCCACCCACATATTGGCCTGGGGGTCCTTGTAGATGGAATAGATGGAGTTGTTGCTCAGACTGGTATTATCGAGGTCGTCATGCATATAGTTGACGAAGCGGCCCTCCTTCATGTTAAGAACGCTCAACCCCCCGTTCTCGGTCCCGATCCAAAGCTCGTCGCCCTCTCCGGCCGCCATGGACAGAACAAGATTCCTGGGCAGGCTGTTCGGGTTGTCCGGCTCGTTGCG
>JAFDYE010000156.1 GCA_018267585.1 Bacteroidota bacterium | reverse complement strand
TCATTATACGGAAAATCGATCGCCCAGAGTCCCGGGATCGACAGCGGCTGCCCGTTCTTCTGCAACGCTCCCTTATACGCCCCCGTAGCGTCATACACATTGATCCACCCGTCCCCAAAATTCCCGACCAGGATCGACCCCGTCGGTATCCCGCTGCCAAACGGCGCCTGCGTAATTCCCCACGGCGAGTTCAACGCCCCCTGCGAAGCAAAATTCTTTACGAACTTCCCATCGGGAGTAAAAATATCGACATAGCCATTCCCCGGTCCCGCCTGATCGTCCTCGTCATCCGGCCCCTTCAGCTTCGCATAACTGACATAAAGCATTCCCCCGATATTCACGATATTAAAAGGGCCAAAACCCGCCGGTATGTTCGGGTCCTTGAAATCCCTCCCCGCCGTCAGCTGGAAGCCCTTGTCGAACACGTCGATCTTCCCCTGCTTGAAATTGGCCGCATACAAAAAATTCGCTCCCCCGTCCGACGCAAGCGCACAACCCTTATACACCGCATGCGCGGATGAAAGATCGGCCACCGTCGTAGTGGCCATGTCACCGAGCCCCCACGCAGAGATCGTCCCATCTTCGTTGACAAAAATGAACTTCGCTACTCCCCCCGTCGCGTGTATGACAAAATCGCTCGTTGGGCTGAACACGACACCCGTCGGCGACCCGCCCATCGGATTCCCCATCGACGGAATAGGTATCGGCCCCAACAGGGACTTGCCCGTAGAATCATACACGTCCGTCACCCCACCATGATTGGATGACAACCAGATAATATGCGCAGAAGGATTGATGGTCAGGCCCCAGGGATTTACCATGCTGGCGTCCGTCTTCGCCGCGCCGCCATCGGCATTGTCCGCCACAAGATTCGTCTGCTGAAAGCTGCCGTCCACCGCAGGAGGCGGAGGATTATTCCCATAACCGTTATTGTTGTTGTAACCGCTCTTCTTACAGGCGACCGCGCCCCCAAGGATAAGTGCTAGGATGAAAACATTTCTTTTCATAGCTGTGCGTTGTAGTTTTAAATGTGATACGGATAAGAAACGCCCGCTCATACAGACGGGTTGCCCATTTTCCCCGCCGCCGCATCGACATTTACACCATCCTCGCACGCTACTACACCAACTATACCCCTTTACTCCACGAACTTTTCCCGCTTCTTTCCTATCACCTTCCGCTCCACCACCGGCCACACCCAGTACGCCGCCTTCGCCGCCAAAAACCCGATCCCCGCCCCCGCAACCACCTCGCTGAACCAGTGCTTGTCATTATATACCCGAAAAAAGCTCGTTCCTACCGCCGCCGTATAACCGGCAATACCATACCACACACTCCGGTCCTTGTACTCCTGCCGCAGGAACTCCGCCGCCGCAAACGCCGTCGCCGAATGCCCCGACGGAAACCCATCATCGCCCGACCCGTCCGGCCTCTCCGCGCTGATCACGTGCTTCAGCCCCAGCACCCCCGCCCCCAGCACCGCATTCGCCATCACATAGATGATCGTCCGGTCCCTCAGATCATGCCTCCCATTCACCCCCGCCGCATTCAATACATAGACAGCCAGCGCAGGTGAATACTGCAAATAGTCGTCGACCGGCAGACGACGATGCGGATTATCCATCCATACTTTTTCCCGGACCGTATGATCAAATGATACCAGCGGCTGCCACTTCAACGCCGCAAAGCCATACCCCACCAGCATACCACCCCCCACCAGCGCAGCCACCGACGGCCGCCCCAGCGTATCCGCAGACTGCGAAAAAACACAACCGGACTGTACTAAGAACAACAACGGAAGAAAACATCTCATAAACATAGGCACCACACAAACAAAAAGCTTACCAACACAACAAAAACAGGATTAATACAGATTTTCAACCGAAATTACACAGACAAAAGACCAACAGACAGGACATGAACTATAGCCACATCATAACCACCACCGAAGCCTACATCAAAGACCTCTACGCCAAACACCCCGACAAACAATTCCCCTATCATAACCAGGAACACACCATCCTCACCGTCCTCCACGCCCGCGAAATAGCACGCCACTATACCCTTGACGACGACAACCGCTTCATCGTCACCATCGCCGCCTGGTTCCACGACATCGGCCACCTCTTCGCCCCCCTCGAAAAACACGAAGAAAAAGGCGCGGAGATCATGACCGCATACCTCACCAGTCTGCCTTCCTCCACTGGCCCGTCTTCGACCACTTGTCTGTCTTCGACCACTGACCCGTCTTCCACCACTGACCCGTCTTCGACCACTGACCCGTCTTCCACCACCGGTCACCCTTCAACAAGTCTCCCCCAACACCTCATCACCGCCATCGCCGACTGCATCCTCGCCACTAAATGGCCCTCCCACCCCAGGAACCGCAACGAAGAGATCATCTGCGACGCCGACACCTACCACTTCGGGACCAAATACTTCCGCCAGACCGACAACGCCGTCCGCCAGGAAATAGAGCTCCGGACAGGCAAAACCTTCCCGGACTGGCACAAAAAGACGATCGCCCTCCTCCGCATGCACCACTTCTTTACCGACTACTGCCAGCACCTCCTCAACCCCGGAAAACAACAGAACATCGCCTGGCTCGAGTCCCTCCCGGACTAACCACCCCGGCGGCTCCCGTCCCTCCCGGACCATCCCCCGCCCCTGGGTTCACAATCCCCGCCCCCGCGCCACCCAGCCCAATTCTACAGAATTCCTCCAGATTGGAGTAGTTAATTTACCCCAAAAACCACAATGAAGATACTCATCGTCGAAGACGAGCAGCGCCTGATGGAGAGCATGGTGACCTATCTGAAAAGCGAGAACTTCATCGTCGAAGAAGCCCCCGACTATAAAACCGCCCGCCAGAAGATCGAAATGTTCACCTACGACTGCATCCTCCTCGACGTCTCCCTGCCCGACGGCGATGGCCTCTCCCTACTCCAGGAACTAAAAGCCAACAAAAAGACCGAAGGCGTCATCGTCATCTCGGCCAGGAACTCCATCGGCGACCGCATCCAGGGCCTTAACTTAGGCGCCGACGACTACCTCACCAAACCCTTCCATCTCTCCGAGCTCAACGCCCGCATCCTGGCCGTCATCCGCCGACGCCACTTCCAGGGCCAGCAGGTACTCGTCTTCAACGAGCTAACCATCGACCTCATCGCCAAGACCGTATACGTCAACGAAAAGGCCGTCGAGCTCACCCGCAAGGAATACGACCTCCTCCTCTACCTCGCCTACAACAAGAATCGCGTCATCTCCAAGAACGCCATCGCCGAACACCTCTCGGGTGACGACGCAGAGATATTCACCAACTACGACTTCATCTACTCCCACATGAAAAACCTCAAGAAAAAGCTTCAGCAGGCCGGCTGTAAAGAATACATCCGCTCGGTCTACGGGATGGGCTATAAATTCGATATCTGACCATGCGGCTCAACAACAAGACCATACGGAACTATCTCTCCTACTCCTCCGTCATCTTCCTGCTGACCATCCCCGTCTTCTACTTCGTCGTCAGAAAAGTGCTCCTCCATTCCGTCGACAGCTCCCTGAAGGCCCAGTTCCACGAGATACGCGAAAACCTCGACGAGATACACACCCGCGACGAGCTCGAAGCCTGGGCAAAAATGGACAAGGACATCTCCCTCACGCCCACCAACACCCCTAAACAGGACAGGATATACAGCACCACCCGCTACAGCCCCAAACACCGGGAGGAGGAGCCCTTCCGGGAAATAGCAGGCAATATCACCGTAGGAGGACAGCTCTACCAGCTCGTCATCAGCAGCAGCCTCGTCGAGAACGAAGACCTGCTCCTGAGCATCCTCCAGGTCCAGATCAGCGTCCTGCTCGTACTCATCGGCGGCATGCTCTGGATCAACCAGAAAATTTCCCGCCGCCTCTGGCAGCCCTTCTACATCGCGCTGAAGAACATGCAGACCTTCGAGCTGAACAAACAGTCCGACCTCGCATTCAAACCCAGCACCACCGACGAGTTCAACGAGCTCAACAAGGCGATCAACAACCTCTTCAGCCGCAGCACGCAGCTCTACCAACACCAGAAAGAGTTCACCGAGAACGCCTCCCACGAAATGCAAACGCCGCTCGCCATCTTCCAAAGCAAGCTCGAGCTGCTGATGCAAACCTCCCCGATATCAGAAGAGCAGGCAGGCATCATCAACGCCCTCGACGAGACCAACAGACGCCTCATCAAGCTCAACAAATCGCTCCTGCTCCTGACCCGCATCGAAAACAACCAGTACCAGACGACCGAGATCCTGTCCATCGCCCAGCTCTGCCAGAGACAGATCCGCCAGTTCCAACCCTACGCCGACAACAGGAACCTCACTGTCCACACCCGTTTCAACGCGGAGATCACCGTCAACGCCAACCCTATCCTCATAGAGATACTCATCGCAAACCTCCTCACCAACGCCATCCGCTATAACCGCGACAACGGCGAGATCGCCGTCACCACCGACAACAACACCCTCACCATAGAGAACACCGGCGCCTTCGCAGCCCTCGACCCCGACCGCATCTTCGACCGTTTTCACAAACAGAACGGACAGGAGGACAGCACGGGCCTGGGCCTCGCCATCGTAAAAAATATTTGTACCCTCTACAATTATGCCGTTAACTATAACTTTAACAACGGCTGGCACTTCTTCACCATCAGCTTCAGAATAACCCCAGAATCTTCCTCTACCTTTACAGCCAATTATCACCACCAATGAAGATCGCGCTTTTTATACTTATAGTTTTTCCCTCATACATATGCGCAATCGCACAGGACCACGACCTGTCCTACTACCTGGACCAGGCCCGGACCAACAGCCCCCTGTTAAAAGACTATCAAAACCAGATGCTCTCCCTCGGCCTCGACAGCCAGATGATCCGAGCCTCCTACAAACCCCAGGTCGTAGGCCTTAGCAACGACCTCTACGCCCCCACCCTCAACAACGGCTGGGGCTATGACAACGCCGTCACCAACGGCGGACAGCTTACCGCCCAGGTCCAGGCCTCCAAAAGCATCGTAAGCCGTAACAACCTCGCCACCCAGTACCAGTCGATCTCCCTCGACAAGAACAGCATCGGCAACACCGCCGCAATAGCAAGACGCGACCTCAAAAAAACAGTCACCGCTCAATACGTCCTCGCCTACGGCGACCTCACCACCGTCAACTTCAACAAGGAAAGCCTCGACCTCCTGAAAAAAGAAGAGACCATCCTCAAAGGCCTCACGGAGACCAACGTCTACAAACAGGCCGACTACCTCACCTTCTACGTCACCCTCCAGCAGCAACAGCTGCTCTACCGCCAGTCGCAGATACAGTTCCGGAACGACCTCAATACCCTCAACTACCTCTGCGGCGTCGTCGACACCAGTGAGGCGGCAACCCTGCCCGACCCACAGCTCCGGCTGTCGATCATCCCTGACGCCTATAGCTCGGAATTCTACCGCCAGTTCACCATCGACAGCCTCAAAAACCTCAACCAGCGCTCGGTCATCAACTATAGCTACAAACCAAAGCTCAACGTCTTCGCCGACGCCGGCTACCTCTCGAGCCTCCAGTACGAGGCGCAAAAGAACTTCGGCACCAGCATCGGCCTCAATCTGACCGTACCCATCTACGACGGCAAACAAAAACGCCTCAAATTCCAAAAGCTCGACATCGCCGAAAGGACCCGCTCCGACTACCGCGACTTCTTCCTGCGCCAATACGGCCAGCAGATCGCCACCCTCACCCGGCAGCTGCACGCCACCGAATCGCTCATCGAAGAGATCAGGGGCCAGATAAAATATTCCAACGCCCTCATCGACGTCAACGCAAAACTCCTCGAAACAGGCAATATCCGCATAACAGACCTCGTCATCGCCATCAACACCTGGCTCAACGCCCGCAACCTTCTTAACCAGAATTATATAAATCGCCTCCAGATCATCAACCAGATCAACTACTGGGAAGCACAAGCACAATGAACATGAAAAGATATCCCTTCATACTCTTTTTGGCCGCCCTCGCCGCTTGCAACCACGGCGGCGAAAAGGCAGCCCCTGCCCCCGAAGACTCGACCACAACCACCGTCACCCCCGTGACCACCGCCAACGTCACCATCGGCGACCTGGCCGACTCCATCCAGCTGAACGCAACATCCGCTTACTTACAGAGCAGCTACGTCCGATCCATCGCCACAGGCTACATAAAGCAGGTCAATATAAAACCCGGCGAGCTGGTCACTACCGGCAAACCCATGTTCACCATCGAGACAAAGGAATCCATGGTCATCGGCAACTCCATCTCAAAGCTCGACAGCTCCTTTAAATTCACCGGCATCAGCACCGCCAAGGCCACCCTTTCCGGCTACGTGACCCAGCTCAACCACCAGACCGGCGACTACGTACAGGACGGCGAACAGCTGGCCGTCATCAGCGACATCAACAGCTTCGTCTTCCTCCTCAACCTGCCCTACGAGCTGCGCCCCTATGTCCTCAACAAAAAGAACGTCGACCTCGTCCTCCCGGACGGCCTGCGGCTAAAAGGCTATATCAGCCAGGTCATGCCAACGGTCGACTCCGCCTCCCAGACCCAGCCCGTCGTCATAAAGGTCGCCGCCGGAACACCCATCCCCCAGAACGTCATCGCAAAGGTCATTATCATAAAAAGCCTCAAACCCCACGCCCAGACCGTTCCCAGATCCGCCGTCCTCTCCGACGAGGCGCAGACCGGCTTCTGGGTCATGAAACTCATCGACTCCGCCACCGCCGTCAAAACACCCATAAAAAAAGGACTCGAACAGAACAATACCATCGAGATACTCGACCCCGTCTTTTCGAAGACAGACCAGGTCCTCGTCAGCGGCAACTATGGACTGCCCGATACCGCCAAAGTCATCGTTGAAAAACCGTAACACCAAATGAAAAATTTCTTCGTCTCCTACAAGAGTCCCATAGGCGCACTTCTGTTCATCGTCCTGCTCGGCGGCCTGTTCGTCTATGGCCGGATGAAGACCTCCCTTTTCCCGGAGATCACCTTCCCAAAGATCAAGATCATCGCCGACGCCGGCCTCCAGCCCGTCGACAAGATGATGGTAACCGTGACCAAACCCCTCGAAGCCGCCATCAAGCAGGTCCCCGACCTCCAGACCATCCGCAGCACGACCAGCCGCGGCAGCTGCGAGATCTCCGCCTACATGGACTGGAGTGCCAACATCGACCTCGCCCAGCAACGCATCGAGTCAAAGATCGCCGAGGTCTCGAACAACCTGCCCGCAGGCGTACAGATCACCGTCGCCAAAATGAACCCGGCCATCCTCCCCGTGCTCGGCTATTCGCTCGAGACAAGCAACAACCTCCCCGCGATCGACATCAAGCAGCTGGCGCTCTATACCGTCAAGCCCTTTCTCTCCCAGGTTCAGGGCGTCTCCGAGGTCCGCATCATCGGCGGCAAACAAAAAGAATACTGGCTCACTCTCGACATGCAGAAGATGAGCTCGCTCGGCATCACCCCCGACATGCTCACCAACACCCTGGCCCAGACCAACTTCATCCGCAGCAACGGCTACCTCTCCGACTATCACCTGCTATACCTCACCGTCACCGACGCGACCGTAAAGACCCTCGACCAGCTGAAAGACCTCATCGTCAGCAACAATGGCAAACGCATCGTCCACCTCGGGGAAATCGCCGGCGTCTCCATCCAGGAGGCCGTGGAATATACCCGCATCAACGCCAACGGAAAAGAGAACCTCCTCGTCGCAGTGATCAAGCAGCCCAACTATAACCTGATCGACCTCTCCGCACAGATGGAGCAAAAGATCGCCGATCTGCAAAAGATCCTCCCCAAAGGCGTCCACCTCAAACCCTACTACGTACAGGCCGACTTTGTCAACGACTCCGTAAAAAGCGTGACCGACAGCCTCTGGATCGGTCTCGGCCTCGCCATCCTCGTTGCCATCGTCTTCCTGCGCAGCCTCAAAGCCAGCGCCACCATCCTGATCACCATCCCGATCACAATTGCCCTCTCCCTGATCACCATCTATGCCTTCGGCTATACGTTCAATATCATGACCCTCGGCGCCATCGCCGCATCCATCGGCCTGATCATCGACGACGCCATCGTGGTGGTCGAGCAGATACAGCGAACCCACGAAGAGCACCCCGAGGAATCCTCCCGGACCCTCGTCCGGAAAGCCATCAAATACCTCCTGCCCGCCATGGTCGGCTCCTCCCTGAGCACCATCGTCATCTTCATCCCTTTCGAGGGGATGAGCGGCATCGCCGGCGCCTACTTCAAGGTCCTGACCAACACGATGATCATCACCCTCGTCTCCTCCTTCATCGTGACCTGGATCGGCCTGCCCGTCATCTACCTGCTGCTGAGCTCCAACAAGCCCCCGCGCAGGACGCAAAAAGCCCACGACGTCAAACAACAGAAATGGGTCGGCTTCTTCATCCACAAACCCTACTTCAGCATCGCCATCATCATCGGACTCGCGGCAGCCATCTATATCATCCTCCCAAAATTGGAGACCGGCTTCCTCCCCGAAATGGACGAAGGCAGCATCGTCCTCGACTATAACTCTCCCCCCGGCACCTCACTCCAGGAAACCGACCGGATGCTCCAGCAAATCGAAAAGCTCATCGTCGCAACACCCGAGGTCGCCAGCTACTCCCGCCGCACCGGCACCGAAATGGGCTTCTTCATCACCGAACCCAACCGGGGCGACTACCTCATCAACCTGAAAAAATCCAGGACCCGCAGCACCGACGACGTCATCGCCGACCTCCGCAAACAGATCGAGTCCTCACAGCCCGCCCTCCGCGTCGACTTCGGCCAGGTCATCGGCGACATGTTAGGCGACCTCATGACATCGGTCCAGCCCGTCCAGATAAAAATATTCGGCAACGATGTAAAAACCCTCCGGCAGCTGGCACAACAAGTCGCCGATACCATAAAAAAAGTCGACGGCACCGCCGACGTCTTCGACGGCATCGTCATCGCCGGCCCCTCGGTCAGCGTCGAGCCCGACTACAACCGCCTCGCCCAGTACGGCCTCACCCCCGCCGGCCTCCAGACCCAGCTCCAGACCCGGCTCGAAGGCAATATCGTCGGCAGCATCCCCGAAAAAGAACAGCTCACCAATATCCGCATGGTCTACCCCAACAGCCGCACAGCATCCGTCAACGACATCCGGAACCTCGATATCTTCCTCCCCTCCGGCAAGCTCAAGCCCATCACCCAGCTGGCCAATGTCACCGTTAACTTGGGCGACGCCGAGATCAACCGGGAGAACCTCCAGTCCATGGGCGAGGTCACCGCCCGCCTCGAGAACCGCGACCTCGGCAGCACCATGAAAGACATCCGGCAGACCATCGCAAAGAACATCGTCCTCCCGCAGGGCTACCACATCGAATACGGAGGCTCCTACGCCGAGCAGCAGCAGTCCTTCAAGGAGCTTTTGACCATCCTCATCACCGCCAGCCTCCTGGTCTTCACCGTCATCCTCTTCCTCTTCCGCGACTTGAGAGTCGCCCTCCTCATCATCGTCCTCGCCGTCCTGGGAATCTCCGGTAGCTATATCAGCCTTTATCTCACTAACACACCCCTCAACGTCGGCAGCTACACCGGCTTGATCATGATCGTCGGCATCATAGGCGAAAATGCCATTTTCACCTTCCTCCAGTTCCGCGAGTCCCTGCAAACCAGGAGCATCGACGACTCCATCGTCTACTCCATATCCACCCGCCTTCGCCCCAAGCTCATGACCGCCCTCGGCGCCATCATCGCACTCATGCCCCTCGCCCTCGGCATCGGCACCGGCGCCCAACTCCACCAGCCCCTCGCCATCGCCGTCATCGGCGGCTTCGTCGCCGCCCTCCCGATCCTGCTCATCGTCCTCCCATCGATGCTGCGGATACTCTACAAAAGAACCCGACCATCCAATCCATCTCTGTTTTGAAATTTTTTATTATTTAAGAATATTAAAATATGCTTATTTTGACTAAATTTGTACAAATAAGATAAAATGGCCGCATTAAGACCGGTATCCGAGGAATTGATCATCAAAAGAATACGGCTGGAAAATCCCTGGTGGGACACCGGTAAAATTCCCAAACCGTACGATTCTTTACGACGGCGATTGTATTTTGATCAGCTTTACCAGCAGATAACCCTGCTGTCCGTCCGCAGGGCCACCGTATTGATGGGGCCGCGGCGGGTCGGGAAAACAGTCATGCTCTACCAGGTAATCGGGCGCCTGATTGCAGACGGAGTTCCACCAAGAAATATCTGCTATCTTTCCATTGATGCCCCCATTTATAATAACATCTCCCTGGAAGAATTACTGGCGCTTTGTAAGCGCGCGGTCAATGATCAAAATTCAGCTCAGATGTACGTCATCTTTGATGAAATTCAATATCTAAAAAACTGGGAAGTTCACCTAAAATCCATGGTAGACTTTTACCAGGAAGTTCGCTTTGTTGTATCAGGATCAGCTGCCGCAGCCCTAAAGCTAAAAAGCAACGAATCCGGCGCCGGCCGATTTACCGAATTTATGCTGCCGCCGTTGACGTTCCAGGAATATCTCCATTTGCGGGATCTTACCTACCTGATGAGAATGGAGAGGTATCGCTGGTTTGACCTTGACTTTTCATTTGACGTAACAGACGACTGGGACACGTTGAATGAGCACTTTATTTCCTACATCAACTTTGGCGGATACCCGGAAGTCTTATTTAATGAGGCGATCCAGCAGGACCCCGGCAGATTCATCCGCAGCGATATCATTGATAAGGTTCTGCTCCGGGATCTGCCAAGTCTTTACGGTATCCGCGACGTCCAGGAGCTTAATTCGCTCTTCAATGTGATCGCATACAATTCCGGCAATGAGTTCAACCTGGAAAGTCTATCCCAGGAGTCAGGCGTTGACAAGCTTACGATCCGAAAATATCTTGAATACCTGGAAGCAGCCTTTCTGATCAAGATTTTGTATCCGGTCGGGATCAATACGAGGCGTTTCCAACGGGATAGCCGGTTTAAGATATATCTCACCAATCCCAGTATGCGCTGTGCCCTTTTTGCCCCGATCGCTCCGACAGACGATCATTTTGGACATATGGTGGAAACGGCCATCGTCGCGCAATGGCTTCACAGAGGAAATGTCCCTTTGCATTTTGCGGCCTGGCCAGGAGGTGAAGTAGATCTTGTAATGGTGACCGCAACTCAAACGCCTCAATTTATCGTTGAAGTAAAATGGAGCAATCAGTTTGTAAAAAATCCTGGCAAGCTGAAATCGCTGATCAAATATGCCAACGAAAACAAGAAGACCCTCGTCTGGGTCACCAGTATTGACAAGGTCACTTTTCAGGGACATAACAATATTCGATTCTTATTCCTTCCGGCAGCATCATACTGCTATTCAATCGGGAAAAATAGTCTGCCTCAAAAAATGGATCCCAACAGCAATAACATTCTTTCTCAGCCGCCCGAAATTTAGCTCTTCCTTATTATCCCAGCCGGCTATGTCCGCGTCTGGCGTGAACATTCCATCCGCCTGGCACGAAAATTTCTGCGATACCCCTAAATACTACCATGTTCAGCATGCTATTCTTTTCCTTCGTGGCGGTCATCCTCGCCGTCTTCGGAGCCTTCGTCTTCTTCCGGCGCAAAAAGAAAGGACCTGACAGCAGACCCTGATTTTCGTATTACCTCATAAAATCCCTGGATTTATCCGGAATTATTCCTTATCTTATGACTCTTGTTAACCCGGTGGTTCATATCACTCGTCCTCCTACCCTTCTCTGTCATTGCGCAGCAGAGCTATACCAATCCATTTCCCCAAAAAGACCTGCTCGATGTCGGAAAAAACCTTTTC
>JAFDYE010000155.1 GCA_018267585.1 Bacteroidota bacterium | reverse complement strand
TAAGGGATTGCCGGACGACGGGCAGCTACATGGCGTTGCTCCCGCAAGTGCTTATAATCTTCAAAAGCCTCCCGGCATGGTTTACATCCCACCGGGAACCTTCCACATGGGACCCTCCGATGAAGATGTCAACTATGCTTTTACTACCCGTAACAGACAGACCTCTATCAGTGGTTTCTGGATGGACGCCACGGAGATTACCAACAACGAATACCGCCAGTTCACCAACTGGGTCCGGGATTCGATCGCTGCTACGCTGATGCAGTATGGCAAGGATGTGGATGGCAGGTTCCAGATCGACTGGAAGAAGGCTCAGACGATCAAATGGGGTGACAAGGCTACCATTGAGAAGATCGACCAGATGGTGGTCACTCCGGACAACCGGATCTTCGGCAAGAAAGAGATCGACCCCAGCAAGCTGGTCTATCACTCTGAGACGTTCGATCTGAAAGAGGCTGCTGCCAAGCAGAACGAGGGCAAGCCCCGTTCGCAGTTCATCCGCAAGAAGGACGTTCCCATCTATCCCGATACGCTGGTCTGGATCCGTGACTTCAGCTATTCGTACAACGAGCCGATGACCAAGCGCTACTATTCCCACCCTGCCTTTGGCAACTACCCTGTGGTGGGTGTGAAGTGGACGCAGGCGACGGTATTCTGCGAATGGAGGACGAACTACCTGAATGGTTACCTGGAGAAGAAGAAGATGGCTACCGAGTCGAGCTTCCGTCTTCCGACCGAGTCAGAGTGGGAATATGCCGCGCGCGGTGGCCGTTCTCAGTCGATGTATCCCTGGGGTAACTATTATTTAAGGAATAAAAAAGGCTGCTTACTCGCTAACTTCAAGCCGGGTCGTGGTAACTACCCTGAAGATGGCGGATTCTATACTGTACGTGCCGACGCCTACTGGCCGAATGACTTCGGTCTGTATTGCATGGCCGGCAACGTCGCCGAGTGGACTTCCTCCTTCTATTATGAGGGTGCTGCGAACTTCTCGCACGACATGAACCCGGACATCCGCTGGAACGCGAAAGACTCCGATCCCCCCCGTATGAAGCGTAAAGTGATCCGTGGTGGTAGCTGGAAAGATGTGGGTCAGTACCTGCAGACCAGCGCCCGCACCTATGAGTACCAGGATACGGCCAAGTCGTATATCGGGTTCCGTTGCGTGATCGATCTGTCTCCGACTGTGACCGGACGTCGCTAAGGCTGGCTGCTGCTGGTGGGATGACGCCGTCAACCGGGTCGACCTGTGTCAGCGCATTATTGCCGGAGGATACAGACAAACTTTAGGGAGAATTGTAAAATTTTTTCGACTAAAAACCGTTTTTGATTTTAGAGAACCGTAAAAAATCAACAGGAACTCTTTTTTCCATAACCCTTTAAAATCCTTTCAAAACAATTAAAAATTAATCACTATGAGCGCTGGTGTATCAAAATCTACGGAAAGACTGATAAATATTATTGTGTGCGTTGGTGCGGCCGTTGTAATCTTCGGAGCACTTCAAAAGATCCTGCATACCAAATTGGCCGACTTCTTCCTGACCGCTGGTCTGCTGACCGAAGCCCTGATCTTCCTCGTCTATGCCTTCCTTCCGCCTCCCGGAGGTGAAATGCATGCCCTGGTCGAAGCGCTGCCTAAGTTGGCCAGCAGCGGAACGAGCGGCAACCCTGCTCTTGACAAAATGGACAAGATGTTGCAGGAAGCCGACATCACTCCTGCTAACCTGAAGAATCTGAGCGAAGGCTTCAAGAAGTTCGGTACCACCGTTGAGAAGATCAGCGACGTATCCGGCGTTCTTGCTGCGACGACAGACTACACGAACAAGACGAAGGAAGCTTCTCTGGCCCTGGATAGCATGAAAGGCGCGTACCAGAATGCTACCAACACGATATCCAGCTTTAACGCTGCTGCTGACAGCACCAAGCAATTCCATTCTCAGGTACAGGTCCTGACCAAGAACCTGGGCTCTTTGAATGCGATCTATGAGCTCGAGCTGCAGGACACCAACAACCACCTGAAAGCCATGAACAGCTTTTATGGTAACCTGGTGAAGGCTTCCGAGACCATGCAGGGCTCTGTAACCGACGCTAAGAAAACACAGGAGCAGATCGCTCTGCTGGCCAAGAACCTCGGCAACCTGAACCATGTTTATGGTAACATGCTCAGTGCCATGCAAGGTCGCCAGGCATAAACGGAAGGCCTATTCAATAGGCCATCTACCTGAAATAAGCCAAAGCCCGTTTTGTCCGGCCCGCATGAACCAATGAAAAACTATTAAAAAGTACAAATAATTTACTGACCCATGTCTTTACCAAAAGAACCACGGCAGAAGATGATCAACATGATGTACCTGGTACTGACAGCCCTACTAGCGCTGAACGTATCCGTGGAAGTGTTGAATGCCTTCAAAACCGTGAACCATAGCATAGAAAGATCCAATCAAGTCATCACGGAAAAAAACGATCTTACTTATAAATCGTTCGAGGCCAAGCTGACCGATCCCCAGACGGCGAACATCGCCAAGATCTGGGCTCCCCCTGCGCAGCAGGCTAAAAAATTCTCTTCTGATATGACCACCTATCTGGAAGGTCTCAAGGAGAATCTGATCAACGAGTCCTCTCCCCAGATGAAGGACGGAAAAAGGGAATTCTCTGACGGTAACCTGGACGCCGCCACCCGTCTTTTCGACGGCAAGGGCGAAGGAAAGGTCCTGTATGAGCGGCTGAAGAAATACAGGCTCGACCTGCTTGACCTGATGGACCCCGCTCATTACGATGGTCTCTCCGACAAGCAGAAGGCTGACCTCGCCGCCAAAAAGGCCGAGTTCTCCCACCGTCTGCCCATCGATACGCATATCCCCCAGTCCGAATCCGGCAACGCTCTTACGGGCGACAGCGCAAAGGACTGGACGATCCGTTATTTCCACATGACCCCGACCATTGCGGCTCTCACGATCCTCAGCAAATTCCAGAGTGATGTGAAGAACTCCGAATCCCAGGTCATCGACTTCCTGCACAGCCAGGTTGGAGAAGTAAAGGTCGTGTTCGACAAATTTGAGCCCCTGGTTGGTACCAACGCTACCTATCTGATGCCGGGTGACGAGCTCGAAGTAACCGCAGGTATCGGTGCGTTCAGCGCTGCTGCGAAACCCAAGGTCTATATCAACGGCGCTCCCCAGCCCCTCAATGAGGAAGGTACTGCCGACTGGAAGACCAAGGTCAGCAACACCGGCACCGTCAACGTCAAGATAGAATATACCAAACCCGATGGCAGCACCGGCACCATCGACAAGGCTGTAAAATACACAGTAGGTCAGCCCTCCGGCGCCTCTGTCTTCCTCGAGAAGATGAACGTTCTCTATATCAAGGAGGACAACCCGCTGAAGATCTCGGGTGGCAGCGTTGGTCGTGAAAAAGTTCATGTATCCTTCGACAAGGGTGAGATCACCAATACCGGCGGCGACGACTACAACGTTGTTCCGACCACTCCCGGCGAAGGCACGATTACCGTGAATGCGGCCGGCAAGATCAGCACCTTCAAGATGCGTGTTAAATACCTGCCCGATCCGACCGGATTCGTAGGTACGCACAAAGGTGGCGCTATTTCCTCCGCAGAGTTCAAGGCTATCGGCGGTCTGCTGGCGCGTCTCGATAACTCGGAGTTCCAGTCTCCCTTCCTCGTAGTCGGCTACAAATTAGCTGCGCTGGGTGGCGGTATCTCCTCTTATATCGAGGCTGCCAACGAGGGCCCCCGCTGGAGCGGACAGGCTGCTGCGATCGTCAGCAGGGCTACTCCCGGAACGAACATCTTCTTTGATAACGTCCGGGTAAAAGGTAAGGACGGAAAGATCCGTGAACTGCCTCCAATGGTGTTCAACCTGAAGTAATTTATCATATCCGATATGTCCAGCTTTGTGCTGGACATATCTTTCTAAATTTTGAATGAGATGAAAAAGCAGCTTATCAGATTATGTTTCCTGGCGGTAGTCTTCTCCTTGCTTGCAGGGGCAGCAGATGCGCAAACCAAGAAGCGTACGGCGAAGAGGAAACCTGCGGCAACTTCCAAGAAGAAGGCGACCACCAAGACCCAGGATGCGACGAGCGCTGCCGTGGCTCCGGCAAAGGATACCGCGAAGCCTGCGACGGTATTGCAGGCTGATATCAAGCTCGATACTCCCCGCCGGTCGCTGCGCAATGACGCCATCATCGAGCGTAATCTGGTAAAGGACCGTACTCCCCTGGCTTACGAGCATATCCGCGAGGATGACGCCGTCTACCGTCAGCGGGTCTGGCAGGAAATAGAAGTTCACGAGAAGATGAACCTTCCCTTCAACTACAAGGCGACGGAAGACAACGGCAGCCAGCGCTTTATTTATATACTTCTCAACGGTATCAAGAGCGGCCAGATCACTGCTTTTGACCCGATGGACGACCGGTTTACCACGCCGATCACCTTTTCACAGATCGCCAACAACGTCGTTGCGGCTCCGCACTCGATCTCGATCCCCGACCCGGTGGCCGACCCCGATGGCTCCAAAGGCCTGACCAAGGACACCCTGATCCAGGAAGAATTCGACCCGGAATCCATCGAGCGGTACCAGATAAAGGAAGAGTGGGTGTTTGACAAGGAGTCTTCCCGTCTGCACGTCCGCATCCTCGGTATCGCCCCGGAAAAAGCCGTCAAGAATGTCGACGGATCGCTGCGCGGTGTAGTGCCCATCTTCTGGGTCTACTACCCTGATCTTCGTCCCATCCTGGCCAAGTATGAGGCTTACAACGGTAAGAACTATGGCGCCCGCATGAGCTGGGAAGAGTTGTTCGAAAGCCGGATGTTCTCCGCCCGTATCATCAAGTCGACCATCGATAACCCGGGTGACAACTATATCGCCGGCTACATCAAGGACGACATCCTTCGTCTGCTGGAAGGCGAGAATATCAAGGAGAAGATCTTCAACTACGAACAG
>JAFDYE010000154.1 GCA_018267585.1 Bacteroidota bacterium | reverse complement strand
GGATTTGTATATCGGTTTTTATTTTATTGAAATTGGCTTGCAGCTCTTCGTTTGTGACCCGTCTCACTTTAGGGACAGGGTGCATTCCGAGCCTGTTCCTCCAGTCCTCTTCTATCAGTATTTCTGCATGAAAGCCTTTCTTTTCGATCCTTTTCTTAGGATCATCTGCCACGATACCGACAAATTCGCCGGAGGAAAGGTTTGCCAGCGTAGCCGGCGTGATGGCAGGCATCGTCTGTTCTGATTTGCTGACAGAGGTATCTGCACTATTGACAGCTATGGTGGTTTTATATTGTATGGTGGATGCAAACCGGTCACTTACAAGGCCGGCCGTCTCGCCGCTGATCATCCCGCAGAGGAGGTTCCCGGTGGAGTTCATGATCTGCCGGGCCTCTGCATTGGAATATTGTGTCTGCAACTGGCTAAGATCCTGGACAGAGATTATCGTCGATACGTCGTTCGATCTTGCCGTGGCGAAGGTCGTCAGGACGCTGGCGGCTCTTACGGTACCGAATTCGTCGAGGATCAGCGCAGAAGGGTGGCGGCCGGCCTGGTTGACCCGGTTGTTAAGCCGGTCGATGAAAAGGGACATCACAGGCGCCAGCGCTTGTTGTCGGGCGGGCTCCCCCCCGAGGCAGAGTATGGCAGGTTTGGAGGGATCGTTGATATCCAGGCTGAGGTCATTGCCGGAAAGGACATAAAAGATATCCGGGGAGGTCAGCCTTATCAGCGGTACGAGCGCCGAGGCGAACTGCCCGTCGAGCATCTCCGTCGTCTTGTTGATATAGGCCTGTACGAAAATGCTGACCAGCGAGCTGGTGGACGGTTCCGCATTGAGAATGGTCAACAGTTCGTCCTGGCGTGTCTGGGTTAACTCGATCACATGAGGCAGCGTACAGTATATTCTCTTTGGATCAGGTCGGGATAGTGTTTCATCAAATAGCCGAATTTGACATTTGCATCCTGCTCCCGCATGATCTCCCTCTCCTCGCTGAGCAAATAATATTTTTGAAGGATCTCGGCTCGGTGCAGGTTGAAGGAAGGCCAGGTTTTAAGGATGTAGAGATACTGCTCGTGTGTGATGGCATGAATGATACAGGGCTCCAGCGCTTCGATCGTCTCCAGTGCCTGAAGCCGCAAAAAAAAGCTCCTGAGAGAGGCGAAGATATCGCCTTCGCGCATAAGCCAGATCGTCATTTCGCTCTTTTTTACCTGGCGGTAGCTGCGTATGACGCCTTTTTCAATAAAACCTATGTATCGGGCAACCGCGCCTTCCCTCAGCAAGACCTGCTTTTTGGAAAGATGGATCGGTTTGAGCACGGCCTCCAGGTATTTTCTGAGGCCTTCTTCGAGTATGCCAAAGGAATCGAGAAGCAGGAAGAGTTGGTCCATAGATAAGGTTTTGTTCTTTTTGGTTTCAGCTGTATCTAATTTATC
>JAFDYE010000153.1 GCA_018267585.1 Bacteroidota bacterium | reverse complement strand
TGCTCGATGTCGGAAAAAACCTTTTCAACATCAGATCCCAACCCCGCCCCGCCAACCATAAGAACATTTATTTCTCCATTGTTCCCACTTCAACCCAGGGCGCAGGTCCCTCCGGCATTTCCATCACAGCCACCACCGCGGCCTTCAACATCGGCCGGCAGGGCACCAATCTTTCCACGATCACCTTCGCCCCATACATCGCTACGCAGGGCCGCATCGGTTTCTCGCTCCGCAGCAATCTCTGGCTCCCCAACAACAGCTGGGACATCCTCGGCGATACCCGTCTGCTCTACTACCCGCAGGATACCTGGGGACTCGGCGGACACCCCGGCAAAGGAGAGCGCCTCACCGTCAATTATAAATACATCCGTTTCTACCAGACCTTTCTCAAACGCATCAAACCCTGTCTCTACGCGGGGATGGGTCTCCTCATCGACGATCACTTTGACATGGATACCCGCGGCGACTCGACCCTTCTGTACAGCTTCACGCGTTATCCCCACGGGACCGGCGCGAGTGAGACCTCCTTTTCAAAAGGCTTGTCCTTTAACCTGCTATACGACGCCCGAAAGAACACAGAGAACCCCTTTCCCGGCTACTACGCTAACTTCGTCTATCGCGTCAACCCCCTTTTTCCGGGGAGCAATACCACCTGGAGCTCAGTATACCTAGACGCCCGTAAATACATCCCATTCAGCCACAAAAAGCAAAATATGCTGGCGCTCTGGACCTACTTCTGGTCCGTCTTCGACAGCCACGCCCCCTACTATGATCTGCCCAGCATCGGCTGGGACCCCTATCAACAGCGCAGCGGCCGCGGCTTCCCGCAAAATCGCTACCGCGGCAACAGCCTCCTCTACGGCGAGGCCGAATACCGCCGGGACATCACCCGCAACGGCCTCCTGGGCTTCGTCCTGTTCGCCAACGCCAACTCCGTCACAGAACCCGATACCGACCGGTTTACCTATATACACGCGGCCGCCGGCGCCGGTCTTCGTATAAAATTCAACAAAAGATCGGGCACCAATATCGCCATCGACTACGCCCGCAGCCAATACTACGGCGGCTTTTCCATCAATCTCGGGGAAACCTTCTAAAACATCTCGCTAACGCTGAAATCTCACGTTTTCAACAGCACCGGCAAGAATACCAATATCATAACCAGGTTAACGATCGTTCTAATCCCTGGTTGACCACATCTAACTCATAATGCAAGAATGAATCTCGATAACCTGCACCGGGTTGCTTTGTGGGCCGACATTATGATCAGGCCAGGAGTAATGCAGCGATTGTCTCGGATGAGTAATCCGGCAATTCCTTTTCAGTCACGATCCGCGTAGGTGCAGTGGACAACTGCAGGAGCCGGAGTGCATTGTCGTAAGACTTATACAAATGCTTATTCTGTGGCTTTGCCACGATCAGGTCAAATTGATAATTATTCTCTTTCGCATGATCACTAAGCAGATTCAGATAGCCGTAATTGACGGCAGACTTATCCTGGATCGCCCTTTCCTCTGTTAAATCAAAACTCAGGGGTTTGATAAACCGGGTTGATCTATCACCCCATGCCAGATCAAACTTCAATTCCACATTCGTGTTGTTCACTTTGGTCTTTATCACCTCGTTCTTTCTGAACTTGCCTTCCAATTCCTGGTGCTTCTCAAAAATATAACCCGTAAATTTCTTTATCAGGAACTGTTCATTATGCTTAATGATTGTCGGCCTCCGGGTAATGATCCCGGGCAAGAGCAGTCTTGCGAACTCTTCTACGACACTTTCAATCTCATCACCTTCGCTATTCTTCGAATTCCTTCCTAATACATTAACCGGCTCCTGGAACTGTAGAACCGTAGCATCCTCGGCCAAAATGCTGCTATTAATAAACTTTTTAAGATCCGTCTTAAAATTGAACTGCCTGAAAAGCGAATCACTCTCGTTTTTCAATTTCGTCTCGATCGACCTGATATAATAGTTATAAGCCACCGGGTCAAAATCAGGATAAATCGCCTTTAAACGATATGATGTTCCAGCGACAAACTCCACCCTCTCCGCCGCCGGAAACTGAAACAGGACTGCTACATTAATAGCTTCGCCCAATACAAGCGAGTGCTTATATTGTAAAACGCTATATGCAAATGGAGCCGTCATGTGATCAATTTTTTTAAAAGGGCTACAAAGTTAGTTGAATTCTGCTTACAATGATTCAACCAAACCCTGATCGTCTCATGCCTCTCAGCGCTATAGCCTTCTCTCATAAGTTGCTGAAAATAAATATTTAAACCAACAACGTTCATTCGCCGCAAATATTCTTCAAAACTGTTAAAAAACTCGTTTTTGATAGCCTTCCGGGCGTTGGCAAGATAGTTCCTGAAAATATGATGCCGGCCGAATTTGTCTTCCCAGCGGCCGGCCTCAAACTCTCCGATAGTATTGTTATCCAATTGAAAAGCTTGTTCATGATCGATCAAATAGGCCGATTTTGACTTAACCAGCAAATTGGGGCGGACACTCCCCCGATCCGCGTTTCGAATAAGGTTATCAAAAGCAAACAGGGTATCGGTCTCGATCATTTTTGCCGCCTGCCAACTTTTCAGGGAAGGGTCGAATAAATAATTGCCTTCGATCAGCTCAGTTCCAAATTTAAGGCGTTTATCTGCATCGTCAAGGGCCATCTGAGCCTGTCCATCACCGATCTTCAACTGAAAGTCCATATTCATTTCAATCAATGCGGCTTCCGGCATCGGTAAGTCGAATTGCTTCGCCAGCGCATAACCCAACACTTCATTTGTCACAGAATCACTTTCGTGCACCATTTTCGCAGAAAATACCTTCACGACAAAAGGCCTATAACCCTTGCCCGTATCCACAAGGATCGACCAGGGCTTTGTCCTGCCGCCTTTATCGATAATCCCATTAAACGCTGTGGCTCTGTAGAGTGGCAACATAATTACCTGAATGTCTTGGTAAATATATCCCGAAAGGTCATACGAATATACAGATTATCAATCGTTTTAGCGATTTTCCCAATTCGGCGAATTCCCCACACCCGACTACCGTCGTCCATTCCCTGATCCCCTTTGCCAATCGTGAAAAATTGTCCATGACAAAGTATTGCCTCTGAAAGTGCCCTTCGAATATCGGCGTTTCGACCATCCTGCCCGGCTTAAAGGGCAGGAACCTCCCATCCACCGAATGACAATAGGCAGACTCGCCTATCGAGGACTGTATCCCCGCACCGCCGTCATACCCTGGTTGACTCACATGATAAATTCATCCACAAGAAAACATACAGCGTAATCCCAACCATCTTCATGGACGTTGCGGTCCGGCATCCCGCACGACAATCGTTTTCATCTCCTTTTCCCCCGCAAATCAGGTCCAATCCGTTTTTTGCAAAGCGTTTCTACACACCTCGCCAAACCTGGAAGACCAATTTGTTCCTCGGAATTGTCAAATTAACCGAACAGGTCCGTTTAACATTTTTCGACAAAATATTGATCGTGTTCACTATGAGCTCCACCCCTGTGTTTTGGACTACCGCAAGCAGGTTCACCCCTCCCATTTTCTTCACTGTCTCCCATCCATAATATGGATTGGCGATCCTCACCATCTTTTAAATACAATTTTACCACATATATTATCTATTTTTGTATTAATTTAGTCAATACAATTTCAATATTTATATTAATTTAGTC
>JAFDYE010000152.1 GCA_018267585.1 Bacteroidota bacterium | reverse complement strand
AGCGCCTGGTCAAACACCCCACCCTGACTCAATAGCCGGCCCGTCGTGATCGCCCGGTTGGTCAGACGCGTCCGGATATCGGCGATCCTGTTGGTATAGGAGAAATAATAGACCGATCCGCACACCAGCGTGAGTATCGCCACCACAAGGAGGGTGAACAGCAGCGTTATGCGGATCTTCACCGGCATCAGGCTCCGCCCGTTTTAAGAATATACCCCATCCCTACATGGGTCTGAATAAGCTTGTAGTCGAAATCCTTGTCCACCTTGTTGCGGACATAGCTGATATAGACGTCGATGACATTGGTATTGGTATTAAAATCGACATCCCAGACATTGATCGCCAGATCGGCCCGGGAGACCACCCGGTTCTTGTTCCGCATCAGGTATTCCAGCAGCTGGAATTCCTTCGCCGTCAGCTTGATCCGCCGGCCCGCGCGATGCACCTCCTTGTTGTCCAGGTTCATCTCCAGGTCCCCCGCCCGAAGTACGTTCCCCACCGGCACAGACTGCCCCGGCGTCCGCTTCAGCAGTGCCCGGATCTTCAACAGCAGCTCGCGGAACTCGAACGGCTTGACCATATAGTCGTCAGCCCCCGCGTCATACCCTTCCACCTTGTCCTCCAGCGAACTCATCGAGGTCAGCATGATGACCAGCATATCCGGGTCACGATAACGGATGGCCTTGCAAAGATCATAGCCATTCATCCCGGGAAGGTTGATGTCCAGTATGATCAGGTCATACCTGTGCGTGACGATCAGCTGGTGACCGATCTTCCCGTCATAAGCCACCTCGACATAAAACCCGTTCTCCTCCAACCCCAGCTTAAGGGTGTCTGCGATCTTCCGCTCATCCTCTACGATCAGTATCTTTCTTTCCTCTGCCATCCCATAAAATTACAAATTATCGCCGGCGTGCCCCAAATACCCGATTTCTCTAATCTAATTCTAATCCCAGTCTAATTAAATGTTAATACCCATTAACCAAATTGTACCATATGGCGATAGTCTTTACCAAGCTCCTTATTCCTGTCGACTTTACCCTCAACACGGAGATCGCAATAAAAAAAGCGATCAGCCTGATTGGGACCGATAAAGCCGTGCTCCACCTCCTGCACGTTGTACACCCCCGTCGCCCGCTGGTAGCCATGGCCGCCAAAACCCAGCTCGACCAGCTGGCGCAGCGCACAAGAGAAGCCTACCCCGGACCCGGGATCAAAACACATGTCCTCAAAGGCGGCGTACAAAAAATGATCATCGAATGCGCCAACATGCTCAACCCGGATATGATCGTCATCGGGAAGCAGAACCAACGCAACCGTTGGGGCCTGCCCTCAGTCCTTCAAACCGTCATGCGGTGGTTCAACCCCAACACAGCAAAAGTCTCCCCCGACACCCTGGCGCGAAGAACGAATAGCCCTGTGTTAACAGCCAAACCAGGATCCATCGATAGCCGTACCAGAGTTATCGTCATCCCCATCCGCGATTTCCTGCCCCAGCGCAAACTCGAATGGGGGATCCTGCTGGCCCGCCGCTATCGGGCAAAAGTGCACCTCCTGGCCATCCAAAAGGACGACCACGAAGAAACACTCCCCCAGGCCTTCCTCAAAGCCTATCACCAACTGCGCGAAAGCCTCCACCATCCTATAGAATTCTCGGCCGTGACAAGACACGACCTCGCAAGAGCAACACTCAGCTATGCCGAGCTGATCATGGCCGATATGATACTGCTCAACCCCGCGACCGAGAGCGGTATCGGCGGATCACGCCATATCAGCGACCTCCTCAGACGCGACTCGAAAATCCAGGTCCTCGACGTAGAACCATATAAAAACAATTAAAAATGAACCGACACCTGCTACTTTTCACAACACTCTTCTGCCTGGCGATCTCCGGCACAAAGGCTCAGCAATCCACGTCAGACGCACGCAAACTCTTATACTACGAACGCTACGACGGCGCCAACCAGGAACTCCAATCACTAGTAAAAGCGGACCCCAACAACTCCGAAGCCTGGTGGCTGCTCACCGAGTCCTATCTCAACCGGCACCAGCCAGCCCCCGTCACCATCCCCGCGGCCATCGCAGAACAGCCGCTCGCCCTCTGTGCACAAGGCTTTATCCTCCTCTATAACCACAAAAAGGACAGCGCCGCCATCTTCTTCAATAAAGCCCTGACGGCCACAAAACAAAAAGACCCCGTCATCCTCCTGGCCGTCGCCCACGCCCACAACGCCTCCGACTCGGGCGACGCACACTACGCCATCGACCTCCTCACAAAGGCCATAAAAAGGGACAAGCACAACCCGGAGCTGTACGTGGAAATGGGTGACTCCTACAGAAAGCTGGAAGACGGCGGCAGCGCATTCAAAGCCTACCACGACGCCCTCACCGAAGACGCCAAATACGCCAAAGCCATGTACAAATCGGGCAAGATATTCGTCACCCAGAATAACTCCGAACAATACCTGAAATACTTCAGCGACGCCGTCACGGCAGATACAAGCTACGCCCCGGCCTGGTATGAACTGTACTACCACTGGTATTTCCGCGACGTCAACAAGGCCATGGACGACCTGAGACACTATATCGCCTGCGACGACCCGGGCATCCGCAATGACTACCTGGTCACCGACATGCTCTACTCCTCGGCAAAATATTCGGACGCCGTCCAAAAGGCACAACAGCTGGTCGCCAACCACGCCGGCGCGACCGAACCCCGCCTGTACAAGCTCATCGCCTACTCCTACAAGGAACTCCACGACTCCACAAAGGCCCTCGACTACATGACGCAGTATTTCCAGAAACAGAACGATACCAGCTTCGTCGAAAAAGACTTTGAAACGATGGGTGACATATACGCCTCCCTCAACCACCTCGACTCAGCCACCAAATACTACGCCCGGGCCGGCGACCTGCAAAAGGACACCCTCCAGCGCTACGCCTTCGCCAAAAAACTCGCCGACCTGTACAAAAAACAAAAGGACTACGCCAACCAGGCCGCCTGGCTCGGCAAATACTACGACGGCAATACAAAAGCCACCAACCTCGACCTCTTCAACTGGGGCCTGGCACACTATATGGCTAAAAATTACCCGATGGCCGACAGCATCTTCGGCATGTATGAAACAAAATACCCCGACCAGGACTTCGGCTACTACTGGCGCGCACGCGCCGACGTCGCCATCGACACCGCAATGACGACGGGTATGGCCATCCCCCAGTATATGAAACTGATCGACATCTGCACAAAGGATACCACCAACAAGACCAACCGCAAACACCTGATCGAATCCTACGGCTATATCGCAGCCTACCGCGCCAACGCACAAAAGGACTACGCCGGAGCCATCGAATACTTCGGCAAGCTGCTGGCCCTCGACCCGGGCAACACCGACGCCGAACGCTACATCACCATCCTGAAAAAGAACCTGGAACGATCCAGGACCGGATCGTCCTCTACTCCCCACTCCGCCGCAGGCGGAGGGGTTAGCGCCAGATGATCACAAAAACCACCTATTTTATCACATTTAAAAAAAACGACCCTCCTTTTGACCTAATCTTGTCTAAAAAACAAGATGCTAAGCCCAAAACACACAACAAGGTGGCGGGAACACGAATTCCTCCTCGCCACCCTCCTTTGCACCATAGCCGTTGTCGGAAATCTCTGGCGTCTGCTCCAGCACCCGGCAACGGCATTGGCAAGGGACTACGGTGAGGACTTCATCCGCGAAGGCCTCCCCTTCGCTTATACTACAAACATCCTCCTGCCCGGCATCGCCGCCCCGATACTGATCTATATCGCCTACGTCTCCATGAATCTCTTCATCCTGCCCCGCCTCCTCCAGAGAGAAGGCGCCGCCATCGGCAGCTTCCGCCTCCAGGTCACCGGCGCCTCCAACGGCCGGATAGAAATGTCCGGCCCCGGTAGCGAATCGCTCCGACGATTCATCATCGGACTCGGCCAAACCTTCCTCCTCATCCTCGTACTGGGCACCGGACTGGGCATCGCCTACTTTTATCGCCACCGGCCTTTCATGCCCCGCGACATCCCCAACACCATGATCATGGGCAGAGGCATCCGCATAGCCATCAACCTCACCATCATCTATATCATCTATGCCATCGTCCGGGAAACCTCCCTGAAAAAACTCGAGCAGCGACCAGACGTAAATGCGAATAGCATCCTGCTGATCAATCAATGCACCGCCCTCATCACCTGCTATTTTACCCTCGGCGAACTGCTCTATTATTTCGAGCTGATGGACGGCCCCACCACCGTCTGGTATTTTGGTATCATCCCCGCCATCACCCTCTCTGCAATCACCAATATTTATTGGATATTCCCCCGCAACCCGGAAGCAAGGTTCCTCAACCGGGCAGTCCTCCTGAAAGTCCTGGTGACCTCCCTTGCCTGGTGCATCCCCTTCTGCATGGCCACAGTCCCCGACGAGCACTCAGTCCCGCCCACCGTCATGGCGCTCTGGCTCGCCCAAATAACCATCACCTATCCCCTCTCCCGTTATATCTTCCAGCAGCAAAAGGAAAGGATCATGCGCATACGAGGCCTCGAGACCGAACTCGGCCAGTCCAAAGCCGACCTGCTCTTCCTCCGCTCACAGATCAACCCCCATTTCCTCTTCAACGTCCTCAATACCCTCTACGGCACAGCCCTCCACGAACGCGCCAACCGCACCGCAGGAGGCATCCAGCAACTCGGCGACATGATGCGCTTCATGCTGCACGAGAACAACCTCGACCGCATCGCCATGAGCAAAGAGATCGAATACGTAAAGAACTATATCAGCCTCCAGCACCTGCGGACCGAAACCTCCCCCGACATCATCATCGAGACCGATATCGACGAAGACTTCCCCGACTGCAACATCGCCCCCATGCTGCTCATCCCCTTCGTCGAGAACGCCTTCAAACACGGCATCAGCCTCCGCGAACCCTCCTGGATAAAGATCAACCTCCACCACGAAGGCAATTCCAGTCCGTCCGATGGTAGCATCCCTTACCATTCCATCCGTTTCGAAGTACGCAACAGCGTCCACATCCGCCAGGGCAACGACCCCGAAAAAGGCCGGTCCGGCGTAGGCATGAAGAACGTCCTCCATAGACTCAAGCTCATCTACCCGGAAAGACACGAGTTCTTCGTCCACCAGGACGAAAAGGAATTCTTTGTACAGCTGGCCCTTCAATTGTAAATTCATACCATGCTAAACGCTATCGCCATAGACGACGAGCCCATAGCGCTGGAAATAATCCGCAATCTCTCGGAAAAGATCTCCTTTATCCGCCTCACCGCAACCTTCACCAACGCCTTCGAAGCAATGGACCACATGCGCACCCAACGCCCCGACCTCCTGTTCCTCGACATAAAAATGCCGGACATCTCCGGCATCGAATTCCTCACATCCCTGCCGCAGCCACCCATGGTCATCTTCACCACCGCATACAGCGAACACGCAGTAAAAAGCTTCGAGCTGGACGCCATTGACTATCTCCTCAAACCATTCTCGCAGTCCCGATTCCTGAAAGCCTGTAACAAAGCCCTCCAGCAACACGAGCTGAAGAACAACAAACCCGCCGGCGGGGATATCTTTATCAAGAGCGGCTATGGACAGGTAAGAGTAAATATCGGAGACATCCTATACGTACAAAGCATGGGGAATTATATGCAGTTTGTACTGCCCGAAGAAAAGATACTGTCAAGACTGACCATGCAGGAGACCGAAGCCCTGCTGCCGGGACATAGCTTCGCCCGCATCCACCGTAGCTATCTGGTGGCCGTCAACAAAGTCAGCCGGGTAGAAAAAGATACCGTATATATAGGGGAAAAAGGACTGCCCGTCGGCGCAGGATACGCACACGAAATCAGCCGGATCACCGGCCGCCGTCCCTGATCAGACCACCGTCAACCTCCACAAACTTCCATCAACATCAACCTCCATCAACATCAACTTCCATCAACATCAACCTCCATCAACTGCCAACCTCCGCCATCCGTCAACCTTCATCAACGTCAACCTCGATCATCGGCTAACCTCCACCATCCGTCAACCTCCACCGGTATACAGCCGCAAATGACCCCAACACAAAGTCCGGGGTCACCAAATTCTTATCAACAGGGGATTGCCTAATTCTCCTTAACGAGAACCTTATCGGAATAAACCTCGATAACACCAGACCGCTTGTCGGCCACCATTTGGTGATAAACCTTGTTTACGACACATTTATTCTGGAAACGCGCGAGATAGTCCACTTCATTGATCTGCAGCGGGTCGATAAAATTACCCGTCTCGTCGATGAGCCTGATCTTGATATTGCTGGGTAAATGTCCCCAAAGTGCTGTTGCTGATACGTTTAACATAGTAATATAGGATTTTAAAACTACTAGGATTTCAAATATAAGGATTTAACCGTTAAAAAGATCTCAATACGGGAAAAAATTTTATTTTTCTCCCGCCGACGCCACTCCTTCCTTTTGGTGGACTATTATCTCCGCCCTCCGGTTCAGCCAGGCCTGGTTCGGATCACTGTTATCCGCAACCGGATTGTCGCTTCCATAAGCCTTGGCCTTCATCAGCTCTGTCGGCACACCCCTGCTGTTCATATAGTCGAGCACCATCTTGGCGCGCTTCCGCGAAAGCACATTGTTATAGGAATTGTTGCCGATAGAGTCGGTATACCCCTTGATCTCCACGTTGAACTCATTGCTGCTTCTCTTCAAATGACTGATCACCTTATCGATGGCGCCGAACGCCCTCGTGGTAAGACCGTATTCATTGAACTCGAAGTAGACCACGAACCGCAGCACGGGCCTCCCATCCAGCGAGTCGATCCGGTAGTCGCCCTCATCAAAATCGTCCAACCCCAGATTACGGAAAGCCTTGTTCCGCCTGCCACGCCCCCCACGTCCTCCACCAGATCCATCATCATCCCCGTCATCCCCACCCCTGATCGGTTTGCCGTTCTCATCCAGCAGCCCCTTTGATTTCAGCACGGAGTCCATATTGATGGTAATAAAGATGTTGTTGACAACGCTGCCATTGCCCCTATTGGTACTGTCCTTCTTGTCGTCCTTCTGCTTCCGGTTATAGGGCGATTTATCATCCTGGTCCAGCTGCTTCTGCTTCCTGTTCTTCAGCGGTATATAGATGCCTACCGAATACATAGTGGTATTGGAAATGCTCTTGCTGACCGCATACCCATAGGTCACCTGCCCCGTTACCATCACCTTGCGGGCATTGAACTTGGCCCCTATCCCCATCGGCACACACGCATACGAGGCGTCATTGATGATATCGTTGATCCCCACCGTCACATAAGGCTGGAGTCGATACGAAGGCGCTAATAAATGATAATATAAAGCCGCATTCAGCAGATTATAGGTCTTTGACTTCGTCTGGCTGATGAGCACATTGTCATTCGTCACGTGGCCAAAACTAAGTCCGAGATCCGCACTCACCGACAGCCGCTGGGTCAGGTTCTTATAGGCCGACGCCGCGAACGACGCATTCCCGCGCTTTAAAAAAGGCAGCGTATTGGCGTCGCTCAGGTACCCCTTCCTGTTCTTCTCCAATAAGGCAAAATCCTGGAACTGCCCCCGCAGCAGCGGAGAAATGAACCACCTCGAATCCAGCTTCCGCGTGGTCTCCTCCTCCTTGTCCTCCCTGGTCGCAGTATCCTTGGGCTCGACAGGCTTGACGGCAGCATCTGCCTTGTCCTTCTTCGAAGAAGCATACATCACAGTATCCTGTTTGGGCGCAGGATCATCGGCAAGAGAAATGACCGTATCCGTTACATGTACCGTGCTATCCCTGACCTGTATCGTCGTATCCCTCGCGGCAGGCGCCGTCGAGGTCGCAGTGTCCCTCGAGATCACCGATCCGGCCGGTGTTTGTACGGTTGTGTCCATCAACGACAGGACAGTATCGGCGGTCGTCTTCGCCCTATCCGGCGTCGCGGGACCCTGGGCCCTTAGGGTTGTGAGGGCCGTCAGGAAGCAACCGATCAAACAAATCATTACCTTCTTCATGGGGGTTATTTTAAAAGTCTATGCGTAAAGCCAATTCCACGCCATTGCGCGCGATGCCCGCCGCATTGATCGTCGAAATATTTACATCGTATAAAATTGCTAAAGACATCTTCTGGTACCTCAACTCCACATCGGGAACTATCGCATCATTGTACCGGTAGCCAAGACCAAGCCCCACCGCCGCGCCACCCTGAACACCCGGGATCGCCTTGACATAGGAGAGATTGTAGTAGTGGCGATACGCCGGCCCCTGCCAGTTCATGGCCACATAAAAGCCGACCTCGTCATCCGTCTTGGT
>JAFDYE010000151.1 GCA_018267585.1 Bacteroidota bacterium | reverse complement strand
TATAAATGTATTTCCATATGAAACCGAGCAAGACAAATTTCAACATACAGGCGGATGACCAGGGAGGTTCCATCCGACCATTGAAAAATAATTATTTACGGATGAAATATTCACGATTCTATCTTTTGACGACCGGGCTGCTGGCGGCGGGTGCTGCTGTGGCGGTCTTTACAGGATGTCAAAAACTGACGGAAGATCCGAAGGGCAATATCACTCCCAACAGTTATTTTAAAACGCAGAGCGATCTGGATGCGGCGGTTGCCGGTATGTATATCCAGATCGCGCGCGACGGCGCCTGGGGTTTCACGAGCAAGGAGACGTCTTATTTCGGGTCGGATGACCTGACGACGGACCCGGGTCTGAACAAGGGCGACCAGCGTGAGTTCGACCGGTTGCAGGGCAGCTCGACCAATTCTTCCCTGCCGGCGGAGTGGAATGGTCCCTGGCAGTGTATCTACAATGCGAATTTTATTCTTTCGAATTATACCAAGGTCACGGCCTCCGATACGGTGACCAGGAACAAGTCGGCGGGTGAGGCATATTTCCTGCGGGGGCTTTGTTATTATTACCTGGTGCGGACTTTTGGTCCGCTGCCGATCGTGACGGCGCCGATCGATGCGACTGCTCGTGTGCCGAGGAGTGCGGTGGCTGATGTCTACAAGCAGATCATCAGTGATCTTACGATGGCGAAGACAATGCTGGGCAAGACCAAGGTGCAGGGGCATCCGAGCGTCTATTCCGCGAGCGCGATACTTGCAGATGTCTATTTGACGATGGCGGGATGGCCGGTCAATGACGCGACGAAGTACCAGGCCGCGGCGGATGAGGCGAATATAGTGATGCAGTCGAATGTCTACAACATGAATATTCCCTATGACCAGGTGTTCAAGACCCGGAATGGGCCGGAAACGATCTTCGCGTTGCAGTACAGCGTCGCGGGCAACCTGCCGAACCGTCGCTATGGCTCATCGAATGTGCCTTTGGACGAGGTCGCCGTCGATGGCAGCAGCGGGTGGGACGATGTCTATCCCGAGATCAATTTTTACAAGAACAGGCCGATCTGTCAGCGGAGCTATCTGACCTTTTATGACACGATCAAGCTGCGGAACCCGGACAAGCAGACCTTTACGCTGGTGCCCTGGAATTCGCCGGCGACGCATGCGCAGCATCCTTATTACAAGAAATTCCGTGCCGGTCTGGTGACGAACGGTATAGGGGATGGGGTTAATGAGGACGCGACGCACCTGTTCACGATACAGCCGTCGACGAATATGGAAACGGTGATCAGCCGGTATGCGGGTGTGCTGCTGGACTATGCCGAGGCTTCCGATATGGCCGGGAGTGGACCTTCTGCGGCGAGCTATGCGGCGATCAATCAGGTGCGGGCGCGTGCCGGGTTGCCTGATCTGACGCCGGGTCTTTCGAAAACGGCTTTCAGGGATTCGGTGGTGTATGAGCGGGCCTATGAGTTTGCGGAGGAGTTTGGGGTAAGGTGGTTCGATATCGTGAGGCTGCAGCTGCTGCCGCAGATATCGGCGGCGCGGGATGCCTCGGAGAATCCGATACCTGCGGGAGTGAACTATGCCCAGAAGTACTGGGCGCCGATACCGCTGGCGGAGATGACGCTGAACCAGGCGTGGAAGCAGAATGATGGATATTAATGTTTTTTTGATAAGGCCGTGCCTGCGGGCACGGCCATTTTTTTGAATGTTATGAAGCGACTTTTTTTACCTCTCCTGGTTTTTTGTGCTTTTGAGACCTTTGGACAGACGAGCTATATCGATCCGACGATCGGCAACGTGGGGGCTTTGCTGGAGCCGACGCGGCCTACGGTGTCATTGCCTAACCAGGTGATCAGGGTGTATCCGGTGCGGAAGGATTATATGGATAACTGTATCTCGAGCTTTCCCCTGACGATGGTGTCGCATCGCCTGGGAGAAGTGTTTTCAGTAAAACCATACAGAGGGGAAGTGGATGATGATGCGTGGAAGCGGCGGATGCCTTATGATCATGACCTGGAGGTGACGAGGCCCTGGTATTATTCCACCTGGCTGGAGAACGACAATATTACGGTGGGATTTGCGCCGGGGGAGAAGACGGGGATCTATAGATTTGAGTTTGGGTCGGCGGGGTCCAGGGCATTGTTGCTGAATGTGTACAATGGCGGCTCGCCGGGCTGGCATTTTGTTTCGGGCAAGGAGGTGACGGGGACTGAAATATGGCATGGGGATGTTCGTGTATATATGTATGGGGTGTTTAGTGTTGCGGGGAAGCCGGATGAGGCGGCGGTTTCGGGATCGGCGCCGCGGACCTCTGTGGTGTTCCCGGCTGGCGCGGGAACCGTGGAGCTGCGGTATGCTATAAGTTTTGTGAGTCCGGAGCAGGCGAAGACCAATTTTTCGAGGGAGATCGCGGGGAAGGAGTTTGTTGCTGTGCGGCAGCACGCGGAGGAAGTGTGGCAGAAGGTGGTTGGGCAGATAAAAGTAGAAGGGGCAACGGAGGCACAGCGGAGGACCTTTTATTCCGCGCTGTATCGTTGTCAGGAGCGGATGGTGGATATCTCTGAGGGAGAGTCCTACTACAGCGGGTATAATAAGCAGGTGAATACCGACAAGCGTCCTTTCTATGTGGACGACTGGGTTTGGGATACGTACCTGGCGCTGCACCCGTTGCGAACGATCCTGCATCCAAAGCAGGAGGAGGATATGCTGGAGTCCTATGTCCGGATGTACAGGCAGAGCGGGTGGATGCCGACTTTCCCGGTATTGTTCGGCGACTATGCGTGCATGAACGGTTTTCACTCGTCGGTAGTGTTCCTTGACGCGTGGAGGAAGGGGCTCCGGAACTTCGACGTGGCCGGCGCGTATGAGGGTATGCGTAAGAATGCCACCGATGCGACCTTGCTGCCCTGGAGGAATGGCCCGAAGACGTCCCTGGACGATTTCTTTCATGAGCATGGGTATTTCCCGGCGCTGCATCCGGGGGAGAAGGAGACGGTATCGGAGGTGCATCCTTTCGAGCGGCGGCAGGCGGTTGCGGTGACGCTGGGGGCCTCCTATGACGACTGGGCTTTATCGCAGCTGGCGAAGGAGCTGGGGAAGAAAGAGGACTATGCAATTTTTGGCCGACGGGGGTTGAATTACCGGAATCTGTGGGATAGTTCGCGGCGGTTCTTTTTGCCGAAGGACGACAAGGGCAGTTGGATCCGGATCGATCCTGTCTTTGACGGCGGTCCCGGGGGAAGGGATTATTATGATGAGGACAACGGCTGGACCTATATGTGGCAGGTGCAGGAGAATATCCCCGATCTGATCGGGCTGATGGGCGGGAAGAAGGCGACGGAGGAGCGGCTGGATCAGCTGTTCCGCCAGGAGCTGGGGCATTCGAAGCAGGATTTCTGGATGAAGTTCCCGGATATGACGGGTATGGTGGGTCAGTATTCGATGGCCAATGAGCCCTGTTTTCATATCCCTTATCTGTATAACTATGCGGGTGCGCCGTGGAAGACGCAGCAGGCGGTGCGGTTCCTGCTGGCGACCTGGTTCAAGGATAATGTATTCGGTATACCGGGTGATGAAGACGGGGGAGGGATGTCGGCTTTTGTGGTGTTCTCTTCGATGGGCTTTTATCCGGTGACGCCTGGTCTTCCCGTGTATACGATCGGGAGTCCGGTATTCAGCAAGGTGTCGATAGCGCTGGAGAACGGGAAGACGTTCACGCTGGTGGCGCACAATAGTTCGGTGGTGAACAAGTATGTACAGCGTGCCCGAATGAATGGCGCCGTGTTGGACTCGCCGTGGTTCACGCATGAGCAGCTGATGGGCGGGGGAACTTTGGAATTAGAAATGGGACCAAAACCAAATAAGCAATGGGGAGCAAATGCAGTCGCGCCATTGGCGGAGTGATCTTTTTGATGGTGGTAGTGATTCGCGCGTCGGGTTCGCCGGGGCCGGATCCGGATCTAACAGCTAATGGGGAATAAGGAAGGGGCTATGAAATATGATCGGAAAGGCCGCTAGTACCGCATGACGGCGGCTAATTTTCCTGTCATGGGCATGTTTTCCACTACGTGTGCCTTGCCGCCGTGCAGGACGGTTTGGATGAGGGCCTGGTCGGCCAGGTTCTCGTCGCCTTTCTCTTCCTGCTCATGGAGGACGGGTTCGCTGACGGAGGGTTCGTAGCGTCCCCAGACCTCTGTCCCTTTAATGACATACAGTTCGGCTACGCGGCCTTCGAATGCGGCGCGGATCACCTCCTGGGGGAAGCTGTTGACGCGGGATGTGTGGTCCAGGAGGTTAGTCATGCTCTCCTGCTGCTGTTTGTCGAAGTAAGACGCGAGGATGGGGCGGGCGTGCTGGTAGAGGGTCGAGTCGTCGATGCGGTCATAGTTGCCTGTTATGTACTGGTCCGCTATGTTCCTGTGACCGGAGACCGAGCGAAAGATGGGCAGGAGGTATTCGACGCCCGCGAGGAATAACGGGGCGCTGCCGATGCCGAGCCCGGACCGGAGGGTTTTATCGACTTCTTTGAGGTATATGGCTATATTGGTCTTTTCGTCGGGCTTGCCTGAGCCCACGCCGTGGAAGTTGGTGCCCGTGCCGGGGGTATGGCCGCCGCCGCCGTGCCCGCCGTCAGCGCTACGGAGGAGGCTGTCTCCACCCTTTTCCTCGAAGTGGATAACATCGTCCATGCCTTTTGGCATTTCGGGTACGTCTATGCGCGAAAGGGTAAAGCGATCGGCACGGTAGATGCGGGCGGCGTGTTTGCTCAGTACGAGGAGATAGGCATAGTCTGTGTCGGTGAGCATTGTTGCGAGCGGGCTCAGCAGGAAGCTGGTGTTGATGTGTATCTTCTCTCCCGGGCTTCTGGGCAGCTGGCAGCAGACGCTGTATCCGGGTGAAAGGAAGACGGCGAGCCCGGAGGATTGGTTGCGCCAGAAGTCGTCGTCATTGAGGAGCTGCAGACCGGGTATCAGCAGCTGGCCTGCCAGCGAGGCGTCGAATTTTTGTTGGATGAGGGACTGCTGTACTTTCCGGAGGGCGGCTTTGAACGATCTTTTATCTTCCTGGTCATTTACTTCCATGCCTGCGTTGTGCGTGGGAAGATAGATGGATACACAGGGAGC
>JAFDYE010000150.1 GCA_018267585.1 Bacteroidota bacterium | reverse complement strand
GACTATTGTTATAAATGGATTCCCAGGTCTTGACCTTGTCATCGCCCAGCAATTCCAGAATATCAAAAATGGGATCCGATTTTTTCTTCCAAACGACCAATTCGGAGTCGTCATATTTAGAAACGTACATGCAGTGATCCGTTTCCATGTTCACCTTGATCAGTCCTATCGGGCCTGTCTCCTGTTCCTGAATCAGATAATAACATCCTTTTTCCAACAACGCGTACGAATACATACATCACCTTTTTTAGATAATACACAAATAATAATAAACCAGCTAGAATGATAATGGGGTAGTAAGTATTCTGGTCGGACGGCTGAGGCCGGGTCGTGATCGCCTTCAGCGACAGGACGAAGTTACGATTTTTACCGGAGTGTCCGGTCAACATTTGGGGCCGGGAGAAGGCCCTTCATAATAATTTAACGACCGCTTATTGAAAGTCAACGTTTTATGAATATTTTTAACCGATGGGAGCGGACAAAAAGCCAGGGTGGACAGGTGCAGGTGGAAGGGGAAGGCAACGAAAAGGGGCTGTCCTGATTAGTGCAATTGGACAACCCCTTTCACCTTCGACCTTTTTCCCCGAAAATGGCCGGAAGGTTTGCATGACCACTTATCCTACAGCCTCTTATTTTTCCAGCTTGATCTCACCCGCGTCGGCTGTCTGGCCATCGCTGACCATAATGCCGTCTTTGGCGATATTCTTATAGGGAGGTTTGGCTTCTATGATGATCTTATAGGTGCCGGGTTTGGCGTCGGTGATCTCATATGACCCGTTGATGATGGGGGCCTTCAGCGTGTCGGTAGCCGATTCGGCCCAGGCCCGTACGCCTCCTTCCGGCGGAGTTACGGTTCCTTTAATAGAACCGGCCCGGAGAAAAGTAAAAGCGAACATGCCCGAAGCGACCACCGAAAGAGCTGCCAATCGTTTGAGTGAAGTGAAGTTCATAGTATGAAGTTGAAGGTTGAATAATGCCTTCTACGGCGGGGAGCTATACTTGAATTTTTACAAGTACTGTGCCATAAGTTGTGCTGCAAATCGCTGAAAGCCTTGCTGGTTGTGGAATTTATTCTACAAACCGGCTTTTTTCGTGCGTAGGTTAACGTTAGCCAGCCGCGGACGGCGGCCGTCCGAGCAGGTGTCTGGAAGGACGTGGTCCCGGGCGCTCGGTGCCTGTTAACGCATTGCTAAAACGGTCGAAGGGTATTTTATTCCACGATACGGCCTTTCTCCAGCCGGAGATACCGGTCGATGCATTCGGGAAGTTCCTGCCGGTAATGGCTTACGTAGATGAGCGTAGTCCTGAACGCCCTGCAAAGGGTATCGATCAGCCGGCGGAACCGGGCCGTCTGCTCCTCGTCGAGCCCCTGGCAGGGTTCATCGAGGATGAGCATGGGCGGGTTTTTGATCAGGGCTCTGGCCAGGAGCACCATCCGCTGCTGGCCGGTCGATAGTTGCGGGAGTCGTTGGTGGCGGAAATCCTGTAACGAAAGCAGCTGCATCCAGCGCAGGGTCAGGGCCTGCTGTTCGTCGCTGAGGGGCCGGAAGAGCCCGATGGTGTCGAAGAGGCCGGAGGCAATGACCTCCATGCAGGTGGCGCTGCTGTCGAAATACAGGTGCAGTTCGGGAGACACGAACCCGATCTTCCTTTTTATATCCCAAATGGACTCGCCTGTTCCCCGCCGGCGATCGAAGAGCCAGATCTCGTTGGCGTAGGCCTGAGGATTGTCGGCCGTGATCAGGCTGAGGATCGTCGATTTTCCCGCACCGTTGGGGCCGGAGACGTTCCAGCACTCGCCTTTTCGGACTTCCCAGCTGATGTTGTCGAGAATGGTCGCTTCGCCGTACCTGATCGAAGTGTTGACCATCTTTACGGCTATATTAAAATCCTGCGACTGCTGAAGATCTGACCGAAGGTCGCGAAGCAGTATGGGATCGAGGTCGACATTGTCTTTCTTATCTTCCGGCTGATATGCTGATCTGGGTCCTAAGAATGTCCATTTCCCCCCGCTAAGCCGACCAACGTGGGTAATGGAATCCGGCAGTTCGTGCGGGCTCGTGATCAGCAGGATCTGAATTCCCCGGGTTGTCAGATTGTTGATGATGGCATGCAGGGTAGCCCGGCCTTCCGCGTCGAGTCCGAGAAAAGGATTGTCGAGGATCAGCAGCTCGGGCTTGTTCAGCAGGGCGATGCCGAGCTGCACCCGTTTGTTCTCCCCATTGGAAAGCTGTATAAGTGGCTTATCCAAAAGAGGGCGGATGTGGAGGTCATCGAGCCAGTGGTCGGGCTGCCCCTGCCAGGCGGCGTATTCCCCGAGCTCCTGCCTGACGGTGATCGTCTGGTCGGCGTCCGAAGAGTTGAAGCGCTGCTGATAATACAGCGAGGTAGACCCTGGTCTGTTCCTGAAACGGTGCTGCTGATCGACTATTGCTATGTGCCGGGCGCCGGTGGCGATCCGGCCCGTGTGAAAATGCGTGCCGAGCAGGGTGTGGGCAAGCACCGTTTTTCCGCTGCCGGAGGGGCCGGTTATCGCCCATTGTTCTCCTGAATGGACGGTCCAGTCAAGCTGGTCCAGGAGGGTCGATCCGCCCAATCTAACGGAAACCCCTTCGAATGTCAGAAACGGTGCTGCCATGATACGAAAGTAGTCAAACCCTTGAGGGCAAATGAACTGTTCGACCTGTTTTGTCTTTTGGGAGCATTTATTTGCCTCAGGTCTGGCTCAGGTCTGCCTCATGCCGGGGCAACGATGGGTCATCCCGGGTATCAGCAAAAGGCTATGATGGGTCAATTTGGCTACCAGCAGAAATATGATGGGTCATCCTGGCTGCGCAGCAGAAGGCAGTTGGGCCAAAAAACAGCTGATTTTGACCCGAATACCTGTAAAAGCCGGCAGAATTGAGGGTGTAAATATCCACACGCTGTAGAAATTGAAATAAGGCGTCTCTGGAATCGTTTGACTATATTGCACACTTGCGGACCCGTGTCCGTAGTCGTTACCCAATATCCCACGTGTGCCAGGTATGGGGTAGGACAGATGTTATAATCTTGGCACACATAGGATTCAATATGGCAGAAAAATTGAATTTTGCGGAATACGGCGATGACGCCGTCAGAACCCTTGACTGGAAAGAACATATTCGTCTTCGGCCCGGCATGTATATCGGCAAGTTGGGAGACGGGAGCAGCCCGGACGACGGTATTTATGTACTCATAAAAGAGGTGGTCGATAACTGTATTGACGAGCATACGATGGGCTTCGGCAAGCAGGTTGACGTCACGATCGATAAAAGAACGGTTACGATCCGGGATTATGGCCGCGGAATTCCTCTCGGAAAGGTTGTGGATGTCGTAAGCAAGATCAATACGGGCGCGAAATACGACAGCAAGGCTTTCCAGAAGTCCGTCGGTCTGAACGGGGTCGGTACAAAAGCCGTCAACGCGCTCAGCAGCTATTTCAAGGTCACGTCTATACGGGAGGGAAAGGAAAAATCAGCGGAATTCAATAAGGGGGAGCTTGTAAAAGAGCACAAAGAGACCAGGACGGACCAATCCAACGGCACCCTTGTGGTATTCACACCGGACGACACCGTCTTCAAGAATTTCCATTTTCTGCCTGAATACATGGACAACCAGTTCTGGAACTACTGTTACCTTAACGCGGGGCTGGTGATCAATTTCAACGGGAAGAAATATGTGTCGAAGAACGGTCTGCTCGACCTGCTGCAGCGTCGTACCAACGAAGACGAGAACCGTTATTCCATCGTTCACCTGAAGGGTGACGATATCGAAGTAGCCCTCACGCACAATAACGATTATGGTGAGGAGATATTCTCCTTTGTCAATGGTCAGTATACCACGCAGGGCGGGACCCATCAGCAGGCATTTCGGGAGGCGTTCGTTAAGGTCGTGCGCGATTTTTATAAGAAGGACTATGACGCTGCAGACATCCGCCAGAGCATCGTTGCGGCGATTTCGGTACGGGTGATGGAGCCTGTTTTCGAATCCCAGACCAAGACCAAGCTGGGAAGCCTCAATGTGGCGGAAGGCGGGCCTTCCATGAAGAATTTTGTCAGCGATTTCCTCGCCAGGGAGCTCGACAACTATCTGCACAAGAATCCGGGCACGGCCGATGCGCTGAAAAAGCGTATCGAGCAGAGCGAACGCGAGCGCAAAGAGCTGGCCGGCATCAAGAAGCTCGCGAACGAGCGGGCCAAGAAGGCGAACCTTCACAATAAGAAGCTGCGGGACTGCCGGTATCATTATAACGAGGAGCCGACGGGTAAGGATAAGGAGACGACCCTCCAGAAACAATCGGAGAGCACCATATTTATCACCGAGGGTGATTCCGCGAGCGGAAGTATTACCAAGGCCAGGGATGTCGAGCGCCAGGCCGTTTTCAGCCTCCGGGGCAAGCCGCTCAACTGTTTTGGCCTTACAAAGAAGGTGGTATATGAGAACGAGGAGTTCAACCTGCTACAGCATGCGCTCAACGTGGAAGACGGTATCGAGGGCCTCCGGTATAATAATATTGTGATAGCTACCGATGCCGACGTAGACGGCATGCACATCCGGCTGCTGCTGATGACGTTCTTTTTGCAGTTCTTTCCTGACCTGGTGAAGAACGGCCACGTATATATTCTCGAAACGCCGTTGTTCCGTGTCCGCAACAAGCAGGAGACGCACTACTGTTATGATGAAGCCGAGAAACAGGCGGCCGTGAAAAAGCTGGGCGGCAAGCCTGAGATAACCCGGTTCAAGGGCCTCGGAGAGATATCTCCGGACGAGTTTGCCCGTTTTATCGGCCCGGACATGCGCAAGCAGCCGGTGATGGTCATGCAGGACACCCATATTCAACAGATACTGGAGTATTATATGGGGAAGAATACGCCGGAGCGCCAGGATTTTATCATTAAGAATCTGAAGGTGGAGCTCGACCTGGTCGAGGAAGGGGCCGCGGCTGCGGTGAGTCAGTCCTGATCTTGTGCTGTAGCGGCGCGCCTGAACCATTCGTGAACCGACGTAAAGAAAAAGAAGAAAAAATAGCAAGATCGTATGATCCATATTGTTTTTCAGAGAAGCGATGCGGAAGTGCTGAAGAAAGCGTTCGAGCTGGAGCCCTCCCTGCAGGGGGATGTGATCCTCATCGCGGATGAGTTTGCCGTAGGGCCTATTGCCGGCATCTTTACGGCCGAGGGCATCGAGGCCCGGAAGGCCTGGTGGCGCGAGGTGCTGGCCGGCGGAGACTATGACGGGATAGTGGACAACGGGACCGTAGCCGATGACAATGCAACCGTAGCGGCGCTTATACAGCGGCTGCAGCAGGATACGCAGGAATTCGTCTGGATATGGGCCGCACAGAATAAGCACGATGTCAGCGGTTATTACTGGCTGATGAGCCAGCTCAAGGATTTTCAGGGCAGAATATTTATTCTTTACCTGAATAACCTGCCTTTTATCAACGAGAAGGGGCAGATATTCTATCCTGTCAATCTTTTTGATATACCTGCGCGGGAGTTCCTGAAGGCGCGCAAGCTGGCGAGACCCATCACGCTTAGCGAATTCGAGATCGACCCCGACGAATGGGGGCGGCTCTGCCAGGAGAATGCCGGCGTGCGCATCCTGGAAGGCGGGAAGAAGCTGTCCCAGCACCCCTATACATACTATGACGAGGAGCTGAAGAAATTCATCACCGGTGATTGGATAAAGGCCAGCAAGCTGATCCACCAGTTCATCGGAAAGGCCAAACAAACTACCGGCGACGCCTATCTTTTGTGGCGGATCAAACAGCTGGTCGCCGCCGGCGAGCTGGACGTTCAGGGCGAGCTCAAAGGAATGAAGGATTTCGAGATCAAGAGCAAGTCTGCGGCGCCGGTCGGCGAACCCGTGGCGCATGAGGGATAACCGCAAAAGCCCGCAAAATCAGTAGATCCCGGATCATGAAAATAAAGGCTATTCATCATATTGCTCTTTTGACGGATGACTATCCCCGCAGCAAGGCATTTTATACGGAGGTGCTGGGATTTTCCGTCATCGCCGAGACCTGGCGCGCGGAGCGCAATTCCTGGAAGCTGGACCTGGCGATCGCCGGGCGCTACCAGATAGAGCTGTTCTCTTTCCCGGACTACAGGGAAAGGGCCAGCTATCCGGAGGCCAAGGGTTTGCGGCACCTGGCATTCGCCGTAGATGATGTGGCGGCAGCTGCCGAAGAGCTGAAGGGCAAAGGCGTCGCCGTCGAGGCCGTGCGTATCGACGAGCTGACCCAAAAGAAATTTGTGTTTTTTACTGATCCCAATGGACAGCCGCTTGAGCTGTATGAGGGATAAAAAAGGGATATACCAATGGCGAAAGTTAAGATTGCCGAAGATTTTCACGAGAACGAGTCCGGTGTTACCGGCCAGTATAAGAACTGGTTTTTGGATTATGCCTCTTATGTGATCCTCGAACGGGCCGTACCTGCGGTCGAAGATGGTCTTAAGCCGGTGCAGCGTCGTATCCTTCATGCGATGAAAGAGATGGACGACGGCCGCTTCAACAAGGTAGCCAATATCATCGGTCAGAGCATGCAGT
>JAFDYE010000014.1 GCA_018267585.1 Bacteroidota bacterium | reverse complement strand
TGGTAGTCAGTCCGCTGGTCGCGTTGATGAAGGACCAGACGGATGGTCTTCGCAGGAGGGGGATCACTGCTTTTTCTCTCCACAGCGGGATGAGCCGTAAGGAGGTGATCTCGACCCTTCAGCTGGCGGGCAACAGCAATTGTAAATTCCTTTATGTATCTCCTGAGAGGCTTGAGACGGCGCTTTTTGCCGAATACCTGCCTTCCCTGAACGTCAGCCTGATTGCCATCGACGAGGCGCATTGTGTATCCCAGTGGGGGTATGATTTCCGCCCACCCTATCTGCGGATAGCGGCGCTGCGGGAGGTGCTGCCGGAGGTTCCTGTGCTTGGTCTGACGGCGTCAGCGACGCCCGCGGTCCTGGAGGATATTGTCGACAAATTGGAGATGCGGGAGCCGGCCGTCTTTCGTCTGCCTTTTACGCGGCCCAACCTTTCGTATAGCGTATTTGCGGTCAGCAACAAGCAGCAGAAGATCGCGGAGATCCTGTCGAAGGTGGCGGGCAGCGCCATCATCTATTGCAAGACGCGGCGGTCGACCCGGGAGATCAGCGAAGGTCTGATGCGTCAGGGTATCCCTGCGGTCGCCTATCATGCCGGACTTTCGCGCGAGGAGCGGATCGCAAAACAGGAAGACTGGCTGAAAGACAGGGTAAGGGTGATCGTTAGCACCAATGCATTTGGGATGGGGATCGACAAGTCCGGCGTCCGGGCGGTGATCCACGCGGATGTCCCGGAGTCGGTGGAGAATTATTACCAGGAGTCGGGGCGTGCGGGAAGGGATGGCCAGAAGGCCTACGCGGTGTTGCTGGCGTCGGACGGTGAGCCGGCCCGGCTGGAGGCTATGCCGGACGCCCGTTATCCGACGCTGGACAAGATAAGACCGGTCTATCAGCACCTGATGAACTATCTGCAGCTGCCTGCCGGATCGGGCGAGGGCAATTATTACGATTTCGACCTGACCGGGTTCGCGAACCGGTTTGGCCTGGAGATGGGTGCTGTTATGAATGTGCTGAAGGTGTTGGAGCAGGAAGGGGTCCTGAGCTGGCAGCAGCAGGTGTTCCTGCCCGCAAGGGCCCGTTTTTGCGTCGGGAAGGAGACGCTCTATGATTTTGAGCGGGACCATCCCGAGCTGGAGCCGGTGATCCACGGTCTGTTGCGGAGCTATGAGGGCATCTTTGACCAGTCGGTGGCGATACGCGAGCGACAGATAGCGTGGCAGCTGCATATACCGCCGGCGCAGCTGGCGGCATATCTGGAACAGCTGCATGCTTTGCGGATCATCGACTATGAGCCGTTGAAAGAGTCGCCGCAGCTGTACTTTTTCCGCGACCGTGTAGCGGCGGAGGAGCTGTATATCGATCCGGTGAGTTACAGGGAGAAGAAGGAAGTCTATGCGGCGCGGGTGCGGGCCATGATCCGGTATCTGGGGCTAGGCGCGGGCGAGTGCAGAAGTCGCTATCTGGCGCACTATTTTGGGGATAAGGATGCGGGTGATTGCGGGATCTGTGACAATTGTCTGGCGGCGGCCCGGGCGGCAGCGCCGCGAAGGCGTTAGAACCAGCTTTTTTTACTTTTTCCGCCGAGGCCGAGGGCGCCTAGCAGGCTGCGGGTGATGATGCCTGCGGCTGTGCGTTCGGCCTGACGGGCTGCGGGGCTGTCGAGAATTTTTTCCAGTGTGGATCTTTCGGGTTTTTTGGAGGTGGTTTGTCTGCCTTGTCCGCCGGTTGTGCTGCCGCCGTTGTCGCCATTCCTGGTTGCGGCTTCCGCCAGCTTGGCGGTGAGTATCTCGTAAGCGCTTTCAGAGTCTACGGGGGTATTGTATTTGGCGGTCAGCTTGCTTTTGGCCACGGCCGAATCGAGCTCTTCCGGGGTAAGAACGTCCATGCGGCTGCGCGGAGAGCAGAGCAGGGTGTGTACAAGTGGCGTAGGGATGCCTTTTTCGCTGAGCGAGGTGACGAGGGCTTCGCCGATGCCCAGCTGGGTGAGGAGGTCCTCCGTCTTATAAAAGTCGGTGGTTGGATAGTTCTCTGCGGCTTGTTTGATGGTCTTGCGGTCGGCGGCGGTAAAGGCTCTCAGGGAGTGCTGCACTTTCAGGCCCAGCTGGGCGAGTACGCCGGCGGGGACGTCCGACGGGTTCTGGGTACAGAAAAAGACGCCGATGCCTTTGCTCCGGATCAGCTTGATGATCGTCTCGATCTGCTGCAGGAGGGCGTCGCTGGCTTCCTGGAAGACGAGGTGGGCTTCGTCGATGAAGAGGACCAGCTTGGGCTTGTCCAGGTCGCCTTCTTCGGGGCAGGAAGCGTAGAGCTCGGCCAGCAGTTGGAGCATGAAGGTCGAGAAAAGTTTGGGCCGGTTTTGAAGGTCTGTCACGCGAAGGACACTGATCATGCCTCTGCCGTCGTCGGCTATGCGCATGAGATCGGCA
>JAFDYE010000149.1 GCA_018267585.1 Bacteroidota bacterium | reverse complement strand
TTTGTAAAGATATAACGATGAGCCTGACGTAAAAACAAACAGATCTCCTTTTTAGGGACTTCGATAAAAATTGGTAGCCGGTTACTTCGGCTTCATTTAGGGCTAAGGCGACAAAGCCCGTCCCGGAAATTGGTCGAAATACGCTCAATTGAAGGAACGGCGAAATTCCAGCGGAGACTGGCTGGTTTTGGTTTTAAACAGCTTGCTGAAGGACTGCAAGTGCTCGAACCCCAGCTCGTAGGCGATCTCGCTGACGGACAGATTGGTTGTCGACAGCTTTTCCTTCGCGAGCTCGATCAACTTGTTGTGCAGGTGTTGCTGGGTGTTCTGGCCGGTCAGTGATTTGAGGAGGCCACTGAGATATCCCGGCGAAATATTCAGGTTTTCGGCGATGTATGCAACGGTTGGTAGACCTTTTTCCGCCAGCGCGCCGCTGTTAAAATAACCGGCAAGCAGTTGTTCGAGTCTGGCGAGTATTTCATGGCTGGCCTTCTTCCGGGTGATGAACTGCCGCTGGTAAAACCTTTCCGAATAGGTAAGGAAAAGTTCCAGCTGGGCAATAATGACGGCCTGGCTGAACCTGTCGATATGGGTCTGATATTCCTGCTCGATATTCCGGACGATGTCCGTTAACATGGCCTCTTCCTTGTCGGAGAGATAAAGCGCCTCATAAACCGAATAGCCGAAGAACTCATATTGCCGGATGCTTCTGGCCAACGGCGTATGCCACAAAAAGTCGGGGTGAACCAGCAGCATCCACCCCTCGGGATGGTGCATCACCTCGCCCGCTTCAAATTCGACGCCGAAAACCTGGCCGGGCGACATAAAGAACAATACGCCGTTATCAAAATCGCTGGCCTGCCGGCCGTACTTGAATTTGACGTTGCTGACCCTTTTCATGGAGATGCTATAAAAATCATAGACTACGCTAAACGGGCTGCCGCCCAGCGGCCTGGTCAGGTCTTCCATATGTACCACGCTGATCTGCGGGTGCGCAGGATTGGGCAGGCCCGCAGCGCGGTGGTATTCGGTGATGGTATGGAAATGAAATCGCCGTTGATCTTTCATGGAAGTATAAAGTTCGTTATTTCTGCTGATACGCCATCGCGAACTCCCTGGCAAAATCCCTAAGCTTCACCTTGCCCATTTTCGGATTGGCCCGGCGGAAGTTCTCCAGCGGCTTGCCGCTGTGGGTGACCGCCTGCATTTCCACCAGCGTCTTCGCCAATTTTTCAGGCATTTTCGCCATTTTTAAGCCCCGTAGCATCTGTTTGTCGGTTAGCAATACCCATCTGAGCCAGGGTTTGCCGATAGCCGCGCCGATGATCCCGGCCGCCTCATTACAAGTCATTTCCTCGCTGCCCAGGTATCGTACGGCTCTTCCCTCGGGTAACAACAGGAGCTCTTCCGCGACAGCATCTGCAATGTCTTTTGGCGACACAAAGACAACGCGGTCGTCCCCCCCATAATTGCCCATTAGTAACCCGGTCTTCCCGGTCAGCAAGGCCCTCAGCCCGTTATATCGCAGGGCCAGCAACTTTCCGGTCAACCCCTTTCCTCTGATCAGATCCATGGATTGATAAAAGTTGGTATAAAAGGCGGCAGGCCGCAGAATGGTCAGGGAGGTTTTAAGTGTGTCGAACAAGTGTTCAACGTTCTCAGCCTTCAGCAGGTCGGCCGCCCAGCCGCTCAGAACGACGACCCGCCTGATCCGTGTTGCTCCCAACGCCTGGACATAGGCCCCCGCGGCACGGTGCATATAGGCGCCCAGGTCGGGTTCGCGGAAGTCCAGGGGGATCATCACATAGACTGCATCCGCGCCGTTGAAAGTTTCCGCGAGGAAGGCGGCATCGGTAATGGATCCTATGGCGGCCGTTGCTCCCAACTTTTCGATAGCGGCTTGCCTTTCCCCGCTGCTGCTGACAACGGTAACGGAATGGCCGGCGCCGACCAATGACGCCGTCAGGGGCCTGCCGATGTTTCCCAGGGAACCGGTTACGATCAATTTCATCGCTGTTTATTTAGTATAGACGCCGTTGTTGATGTCTTCCAGGAGTTCTGGATGGCTGGGGCGCCAGTTCAGATGTTGCCGTGTCCACTCGCTGGATGCTGGGCAGTCGATGGCGGCCATTTGCGCAAACCAGCCAAAATGCGCTGCGGCCGCATCGGGCGGGATGGACACCACCGGGAGTTTGAGCTGTTCAGCAATCGCTTCGGCGATTGCCTTCATGGTGACGCCCTCCTCGGCACAGGCATGATAACGGGCTGCCGGCTCCGCATTTTCAAGGGCAAGACGGAAGAGCCGGGCTGCATCCAGGCGGTGCACGGCGTTCCACCGGTTGCGCCCCTCTCCAATATAGGCCGATACGCCTTTTTCCTTAGCGATATTCACCAGGATCGGTATAAAACCGTGGAGATCCCCTTCCCCATGTACGGAGGGCGAAAGTCTGACGGATGCCGCGCGAACGCCAAGACCGGCTACCACATCGGCGGTCTGCTCGGAGGCGCGGGGCCAGGCCGGGTTGACTGGATGGATGATCGTCTCGGTAGCCAGTTGGCCGGGGCTTGCCAATGCAGTGCCCGAAGTGACGATAAAGGGCCGGCCGGAACCAGCCAGTGCATCACCAATGGTCTCAATAGCTATTTTATCTACCTGGCAGACTTGCTGGAAACGGGTGAAATCATGAATAAAACCCGCATGGATCACGCCGTCAGCACCCGCGGCGCCGCGGCGGAGGCTATCAAGGTCTTCCAGGTCACCCCGGTGAACGCCAGCGCCGGTGGCGGTCAACTTTTGCGCCGAT
>JAFDYE010000148.1 GCA_018267585.1 Bacteroidota bacterium | reverse complement strand
GCAGGCGGCGCCAGCTGGCCATCGGTGACCGCGATCGCTTCGACCTTTGTGGCAAACCAGGAGATATGCTCGTGGGGCAGGGATATGCCCAGGATCATGCCGGGCAGTCCCGTAAAAGACTCGGGACCGCTGGAGGTCAGGATCTCGTCGGTATAAAAGGCGACTACATAGATGGAGTCCATGACGATAGCATTGGCGCGTCGGCAATTGAAGCCGGCGATGGTGCGGGTCTCGGTCGTGATCTTCCATTTGATCTGCCGGAGGCTGTCCTGGACCAGGAATACCTGATCGAATATATTCTTCTGGCTGGTGCCCTGGTCCTTATCGAGGTCGGAAAAGACGATATTGTCCTGTGCCGGAGGCTGTATCCACATGCTGTTGTCCTTGTCGTCCGTCGCTCTGCCGGGGCGGTAGAGACTCTTGTTGCGGCTGAAATAGAGGTCGAAATAGCTTTTTTTGAAATGACTGCTCATTTTCTTCAGCAGATCGCCCCACTCTCCATCGTCGTCGGCGCTGAGGCGCGCGTACATATTGATGGTCTTTTCGAATTCGATCTTTCCCTGCGAAAGGAAGACAGTATTGCTCTGGGCATGTGTTGCTCGGGCGGCGAAGATCAGGAGGAGGAGGATGAGGAGTCGTGGCATGGGAGTTTTTTATATTGTTTAATATCTGCACCCTGGTCGGGTGCGAACCGGGCTCCGCCCGGTTCATCGCGCCGGCGCCGGCATCCCTGCCTTGGTGAAATTCCAGACCAGGGAGAACATAAAATATCGTTGGATCGTGGTATAGGTGTTCTGCGAAATAAAGTTACTGTTTACGGTTCGATTGAAGCCGATATTCTGGTTCAAAAGATCGTTGCCGGCGACTTTTAGCAGCAGGGCGTCATTTTTCAGGAATTTCCTGCCGATCCAGGCATTCAGTAGCACCACGTTGTTGTTGTGGTCGAATACCGAAGTTTTTTGACGCAGGTTGATGTCGCCGTCGGCGTGGATCTGCAGCTTCAGCGGCAGAAAGAAGTCCAGGTTAGGCTGGATGGCGTGGGTCCAGTATCGGGTGGTGACGCCGGTGTTGATGGTCGAATGGCTCTGCGTGTAAGTGGGATTGTAGCGGACAGACCAATCGAATTTCTTCTCTATAGACCAGCCGATGCTGGTGCCGACTCCGTAAGTCCCGCTGGTGGTCTTGTTCAGGAGATTGTTGACTAGGCTGACGTTGGTGCTCCGGCTGACGTTCGTGTAGAATTCCAGGTTGATGCGGGGTTTATGGAACCGCATTTCGTAGCCCGCATAGCCGAATAGGCTGTTGTTGCCGTCGACATTGACGAACTGCGAGACGCGTCTGCCGACGGCGTCGACGAAAACGCTGCTGCCGATGGCGTTCTGCGTAAAGTTATATCCGATATTGGCGTACATGCCCCTGTCGGCGAGGATATTGTAATCGTTGTAGAAGAGGTTGACGCGATTGCTGAACGAAGGCTTGAGGCCCGGGTTGCCGACGGTGATGTTCAGCGGGTCTTCATTGGTGCGGAGGGGCTGTATCTGCTGCAGGTTTGGCTGGTTCGTATTCCCGGAATAGCGGATGAAGATCCTCCGCATGTTGCTAAAGGCGTAGCTGACCGACGCGTTCGGGTACCAGTTGACAAAGCTGCGCCGCAATGAGGTGTCGGCGTGCAGGTCGCTCTGCCTCCAGGTGGTAAAGCCCAGGTCATTTCCCGCGGAAAAGCGGAGTTTCTTTTTCACGAGGTTATAGGTCAGGCCGCCTCTGTGGGTAAGGATGTTGTACTGGTAGTCATTGCTGTACAGGGAGTCGAGCTCGCTATATTTTCCTCCGGCCGCCTTATTATAG
>JAFDYE010000147.1 GCA_018267585.1 Bacteroidota bacterium | reverse complement strand
GCTTTTCCCGATTGATTGACATGCTGTAAAGATAAGAATTTGCGCCGCCGCCGGGCCCGCCGTTATGCCCGGCGACTCCCCGGTTTATGCCCGCTCCCCGAACAATCCCGCCCCCACGCTCTCCGGACAACGCGCTCCCGTTCCTGAGCCAACCCGCACGCCCATTCCCCGAGCAATCCGCGCCCAGTTCTGAATGATCCACGCCCCCACGCTCCCCAAACAATCCCTCGCCGCCGCTTTCTGGACAACGCGCTCCCGTTCCTGAGCCATCCGCACGCCCGTTCCCCGAGCCATCCGCACACCCGTTCCCCGGGCAATCCCCCCGTTCTGTAATTCAAATTTTCCCGGCCCCCGGGGTCTCCGGCCAGTGCGGTATTTCTGCACTTTTATTCCCAGTTTGGGTCAAAATTAGGAGCTGATCGACCCCTAAACCCCTTCGAACAGGGCAAAAAATTAAGTATAAACCCCTAATTCTGTCCTATTTTACCCATAATTCTATAAAAAGATGGGAAATGGATTGGAAAATGTCTTAATATGGGAATAATTTCGTCATTCCGACGTTTAAATCTTTATCCTAGACAAACGCAAGTATGAAAAACCATCACTCCTTTAAAGTATTCATCGTTGAAGATGATGTTTGGTATGGCTCCATGCTCCAACATTATCTCTCGCTCAACCCCGAGTATGAGGTCAAACGGTTCGAATCACCACGCGATTTTTTTGCTGCACTACATGAGAATCCGGAAGTTGTAACGCTGGATTACTCCCTGCCTGACTGTGATGGCGCTGAGGTGCTTAAGAAGATCAAGGAACACAATCCGGATATCCGGGTTATCGTCATTTCCGGCCAGGAAGACGTTGCAACGGCTATTAACCTGCTCAAGAACGGTGCTTTCGACTACATTGTCAAAGACGACGACACCAAAGACCGCCTCTGGAACAGCATCCTGCATCTCCGCGAGATCAGCAACCTCAAGCAGGAGGTCGAGACCCTAAAGAGCCAGGTGGGAAAAAAATATGACTTCTCCCAGATGATCCTGGGAAAGAGCGACCAGATAATGAAGGTCTTTTCGATGATCGAAAAGGCCGCAAAGACCAACATCACCGTCTCGGTCACCGGAGAGACGGGTTCGGGTAAAGAAATGATCGCCAAGGCGATACACTATAATTCAGACCGGCATAAGCTACCCTTCGTAGCCGTCAACGTCGCTGCCATTCCCCGCGACCTCATCGAGAGCGAGCTCTTCGGCCATGAGAAGGGGGCTTTCACCGGAGCCGTGACCCGCCGCATCGGAAAATTCGAAGAGGCCGACAAGGGCACGCTCTTCCTCGACGAGATCGGCGAGCTGGATATCAACCTGCAGGCCAAGCTGCTCCGCGTCCTGCAAGAGAGGGAGATCACCCGTATCGGCAGCAATACCGTCACGAAGATAGACGTACGCATCATCGTGGCGACGCACAAAAACCTGCTGGAGGAAGTGAAGAACAAGAACTTCCGGGAAGACCTTTATTATCGTCTCATCGGTCTGCCCATCTACCTTCCCCCATTAAGGGAGAGGGGTAATGACATTCTCATCCTTTCCAAACATTTCATAGACGGGTTTTGCCGGGAGAACAAGATGGACAAAAAGACCCTCTCGCCCGAAGCAAGCCAAAAACTGCTGCAGTATCCATTCCCCGGCAACGTCCGCGAGCTGAAATCAGTCGTGGAACTGTCCGTTGTGATGGCAGACGGCGACCTTATCCTTCCCGAGCACATTACTCTCAACACCTCGGCGAGCATTGCCGACCTGTTGAATAAAGAAATGACCCTTAAAGAGTTCGAGATACAAATCCTGCAGCATTATTTAGACAAGTATGACAAGGATGTTCTGCTCGTAGCGAAAAAGCTGGACGTTGGAAAGTCCACGCTCTATCGCATGATCCAGAACGGTGAGCTTAAGATGAAGTAACCGCGGGGTCGTTACCCCGAAAAATGACGCTGGCATGTATTTACAAACTAATTTCTTTCAGGAGATACTGGACAATGCTCCTGCGGAGATCATTGTTGCTGACGCTGAATACCGCTATCTGTACGCCAATCCGAGTGCAGTGCCGGACAGCGCTTTGCGCGAATGGATGGTCGGCAGGACCAATGAAGAGTTTTGCCAGCGTGCCGGCCGGTCCGATATCATTGCCAGGGCCAGGAGAATGGTCTTTGAAAAAGTATTGCGGACCAGCAAGATGGTAGAATGGACCGAAGTCATCCGGGACGAGAAAGGGGTTCTACAACATTATATGCACAGAGTGACCCCGGTATCGGGAGAAGATGGTCATATCAGCATGATGATCATCTATGCGATCAGGATCACGGAAGAAAAGGAATACGAAGAAAAGATACGACGCAGCGAGAACAGATACCGCGACCTCTATAATTACAGCCAGGCGCTGATCTGCACCCACGATCTCAACGGGCGGCTGCTTGCCGTCAACCCGGCAGTCTGTAGGACCCTGGGCTATTCCGAAGAGGAGATGATAGGACGCAATCTTGCAGAGTTCCTGCCGGAAAGATACCTGGCCCGCTTTGGCGAAGAATACCTAAAAGCCATCCACCGGCGCGATAACAACCTCTCGGGTGAATTCTGCGTTCTCAATAAGGACGGCACGGAGATCTACCTGCTGTACAGGAACTTCCGGATGGAAGAGCCCGGCGAAGAGCCCTATATCATAGGTTTTTCGCAGGATATAACAGACCGGGTCATGATGGAAAGAGAGCTGCGGTTTACCAAACAGCTCACCGATGACGTCGCCCGGGCCAAGGAGTCCTTTCTCGCGCACATGAGCCATGAGATCAGGACTCCGATGAACGGCATCCTGGGGATAGCCAGCCTGCTCAACAAGACCCGCCTGGACGTTCAGCAGAGGAATTATCTCCAGCTCATCCAGGAGTCCGCCAACAACCTCCTCGTCATCGTGAATGACATCCTCGATCTCGAAAAGATCGTGGCGGGCAAGCTGCAGCTCGAGAGTATACCGTTCAAGATAGTCGACAAGATCGCAACGACGATACAATCATTTATATACAGGGCGGAGGAGAAGGAGTTGGGTCTTATTTTTCAAAACTCCATTCCGGCCGACCTCTTTGTAAAAGGCGACCCTTACCGGCTGAGCCAGGTGTTGAACAACCTCCTCAGTAATGCGCTGAAGTTTACCAACGAAGGACATATCAAGGTCACCACGGGCATAACTGCGCGTGACGAGGACGGAGTAGTAATAGAGGTTGTGGTCAGCGATACCGGGATTGGTATCGGCAAGGAAAGACTGGCCAGGATATTCGAGCCATTTGAACAGGCCGATGCGACGATCTCCCGCAAATACGGTGGAACCGGTCTTGGACTGGCCATCTGCAAGCATATGGTTGAAATGCAGAACGGGGAGTTGCTGGTGAAGAGTGAAGAAGGCAAGGGCTCGGCCTTTATAATACGAGTTCCCTATCATCTAAGCATTGAAGCTATGCAGGAAAAGGAAATCAGACAGGAAACAGACTACAAAAGCCTTGGGCACCGGAAGATCCTGGTAGCAGAAGACGTCGAGCTGAACCAATACCTGGCGAGACATATACTGGAGTCGTGGGAATTTGAGGCTGTCATCGTCAACAACGGTCT
>JAFDYE010000146.1 GCA_018267585.1 Bacteroidota bacterium | reverse complement strand
GACGGTGCTGGTGTCGCGGGTGGCGGCTAGGGTGGTGGTGCGGCTAGTGGCTGGGTTGGTGACGCGGGTGACGCGGGTGGTGCCGCGGGTGGTGGCGCCGCCAGTGGCGCCGCTGGTTTCGCTGCTGGTAGTGTCGCTGAAGAAGGTCTGACGAATATATCGACGGAGGGCGCTACGGTGTTGCTGGCTGACGACAACGCCGATATGCGGGAGTATGTGAAGCGTCTGCTGTCGCGGCAGTTCGTGGTCATAACGGCTATGGACGGGGAGGATGCCTATAACAAAGTATTGCAATACCGGCCCGATCTTTTGCTGACGGACGTGATGATGCCGCGGCTGGATGGGTTTGGGTTGCTGGGGAAGATACGCCATCATCCCGACCTGCGGCATATGCCGGTGATCGTATTATCGGCGAGGGCGGGTGAAGAGGCGAAGGTAGAGGGACTGGAAGCGGGCGTCGACGACTATCTGATCAAGCCTTTTACGGCGCGCGAGCTGCTGGCGCGGGTAGACGCCAATATCCGGATCGCCCGCAGCCGGGGGGAACATGCAAGGCAGCTCGAACGGGAGGTGAAGCGGCAGACTGCTGCGTTACGGGATATCAATCATTCGCTGCTGCAGTCCAACGACGACCTGCAGCAGTTCGCGCATGTTGCCAGCCACGATCTGAAGGAGCCTGTGCGGAAGATAAGGACGTTCAGCAACCGGCTGCTGGAGGAGTTCGGGGCGATGATGCCGCCGCAGGCGCGGCTTTTTTTGTCGAAGATCGAGCAGTCGACGCAGCGGATGGTGATGATGATCGACGGCGTGCTTGCCTACTCCACGCTGAACGGCAGCGAACAGACAATCGAGTCTGTGGATCTCAATCAGATCGTCGGTTATGTCGAGGGAGACCTCGAGCTGGCGATCGATGAGAAGAAGGCAACGATCATACACGGTGTCCTGCCACGGCTGGATGGCGCGCCTGTACTGATCTATCAATTGTTCTATAATTTGATCAATAATTCGTTAAAGTTTGCGAGATCGGACACTCCGCCTGTGATCGTGATAGTGGCAAATCTTTTGCATGGACAGGATGAGGAACAGGATGGGGAAATTGTGGAACTGGTCATCCGGGACAATGGTATCGGGTTTGACCAGGAACATACCGAACGCATCTTCAACACCTTCGCCCGGCTGCATGCCAGGGATAAATATGAGGGGACGGGACTCGGTCTTGCGCTCTGCAGGAAGATCGTAGAACGGCATGGCGGCAGCATATCCGCCTCCGGCGAGAGAGATAAGGGTGCGTCATTCACCATTCGGCTTCCCAGAACACAGGACCGAAAAAGCATTTAATCACTAAAGTAATTTATGGTGAAGCGTTTTTTATTGATCGATGACGACAACGATGACAGGGAGCTTTTTGCCGAAGCCTTGTCGATGGTGGAGCCTGCGATCATTTGTGATCACGCTGCCGATGCCGAGGAAGGGTATGCGTGGCTCCAGCAAAATACAGAACAACCCGATCTGATATTTCTGGATATTAATTTGCCCGTAATGAACGGATGGCAGCTGCTGACGCGGCTGAAGGAGTCGGCGATGAAGCATATCCCTGTGATCATGTATTCGACGTCGTCGAACCTGAAGGATATCCGGACGGCGAAGGAGCTCGGCGCATTGTGTTTTATTACGAAGCCGCATGCGTTCAGGATACTAAAGGGGATATTGAATACGGTGGTGGAGCACGCCAATCGGAAGGACTACGCGAAGATCTGTGAGGCGGTGCATGCTGTGGGTGAGGCGTAGCGTGTGGTTCAATGTGGACAGCGGGTCAGTGTGGACGATGGGTCAATGTGGGTGATGGCTCAATGTGGGCAGTGGATCAAATGTGGGCAGTGGATCAAATGTGGGCGACGGGTCAGGTCTTGACCCGGGTAATGCGCAGGCCGCGGGTCAGGCCCGGACGGTCTCTTCCAATTCTTCCAAAAAAGCTATTTGTGCGGGATTGATATATTCCCGGGCCCGGGTGATCGAAAACCAGGCGGCCTTATCTACTTCGGGGAACGACTGGTATTTGCCGGATCTCCGGGGCCATTCTATTTCCACTGTATTGCTGACGATCGCTGAGGCGTCGACGTCACCTGCGGATGCCCAGGCGTAGACTCTTTTTCCGCCTTTCTGGCGGATGGGGCTGAGGGGCTGGAAGGGGCCTTTGAGCAGGAAGCCCGTCTCTTCCCGGAACTCGCGGACGGCGGCGTCGAGCGCGGGTTCGTCGTTGGTGAATTCGCCCTTGGGGATGGTCCAGCTGCCAGCGTCTTTGTTCTTCCAGAAGGGGCCGCCGGGGTGTACCAGGAATACTTCAAGGGAATGGGTCTTGCGGCGATATAAAAGGATACCGGCGCTCTGTTTGCTGGTCATATATAAGGGGTCTCAAATTAAAGGCCAAAATTGGAGTAAGTCCCCCGGCGGGGGTTTGCGGTTGTCCGGAACCTTTACTATTTTCACGCTACCAATGTCCCGCCCCCTAGCCATATACCTCACCTTGTCACTATTGTCCTGCCTGTCTGTATCCGCACAGCTGAAAGTGGATTTTATTTCGAACAAATCCGGGGGTTGCTCCCCCCTTGTCGTCGCTTTTGCCAACAGAACGGTTGGCCAGTCGGGCTCAGCTACTTATCAGTGGGATCTGGGTAACGGGAATACGGCGACCGTCCGTGACCCGCAGGCGATCTATACCGCAGTCGGTTCCTATACGGTCACTCTTACTGTCCGGGATGGGGGAAATGTACAGACGGTGAGCCATGTCGTGACTGTCTATGCGCATTCTGTCCCTTCCTTTTCGTATACGCCCGGGCAGGTATGCGGCCCGCAGCAGATCAGTTTTACCGGCGCCGCGCAGGGGCCTGCCATCAGCAGCTGGCTCTGGGATTTTGGGGATGGGGGGACGTTGCGGAACGGACAGGCTGCGGCGCAACATGTCTATGCCTCCGACTTTACTGGTACGGCCAGTCTTACGGTGACCAATGTCAACGGGTGTGTGGATACGGTCACTCAGCCGGTGGCGGTGAAGGTCCTTACGCCGGCGACTTCGTCCTTTATTTCCGACAAGCGGGTGCTTTGTCTGGCTACGGACCCTGTGCAATTCACGGCGAGCGGGACGGGGCCGGCGCCTTTGACCTATAGCTGGGATTTTGGGGATGGAAATGTGTCGACCCTGCCCAATCCGGCGCATTCGTATGCGCAAAAGGGCAATTACACGGTGACGCTGAAGACGACGGCGTCCAATGGCTGTACGGCAACTGTGTCGCAGGCCAACTATCTGAATGTCGCGAACTATTCCACGGATTTCGATTTTCCCCCGGCGGCGGTATGTCAGAATACGAGCACCACCTTTAACGACCGCAGCTCGCCCGTAGCCGATAGCCGGACGTGGACGATCGACGGCAACCTATACTCCTACTATAGTCCGATGTATTATACCTGGGCTACGCCGGGGACGCATGTGGTGACGCTAAACAACCGATATGGCACCTGTCCGCAGTCGGCCTCGCATACGGTGACGGTCAACCCCGTGCCCGCGGTGACGCCGGTCGGGACGGCGATCACGCTTGCCTGTGACCACTATAACGAAGTTTTTACAGAGAATGCTCCGACGGCGGTCAGCTGGGATTGGAATTTTAACGGGACGGATGTGATGGGCTCCGTGCCGACGTATTCGAATGATTATTCTTATAACAGTGTCACGTATATCCGGGTGACTGTTAAGGATGCGAATGGCTGTACCAATAACGCGTATGTCTCGGCCTATCAGACCAAGTCTTATCCTTCCATCTACGAGCCCAGTCCGAGTCCCAACAACAGCTGCGGCGGGCCGGTGACGAAGACCTATGCGATCTCGAACCAGTCGATATTGCAGTCCTGGCACTGGGCATTCGGGGACGGAACGACGTCTACGGATGCGTCGCCGACGCATGTCTATAACGGGCCGGGGACCTATTTGCCGGTGCTGTACTATACCGATAATACGGGCTGCATCAGCAGCGTCAGTTACAATGCCGTCGTCATCACCAACCCCTTTACCGTGGATTTCAGCGCTACGCCGACGACGGTCTGTGTCGGCACGCAGGTGAATTTTACGGCTGCTTTTTCGAATCCATCGGGGATCAATTCTGTGCAGTGGGGATTCGGGGATGGGGGAAGCAGCAGTAACAGCTACTGGACCTATAATCAGCCCGGCACCTATGCCGTGACGCTTTCGGCGCAGAATGCAGGCGGGTGTACGGCCTCTGTGACGAAGACGGCGTATATCAATGTGCTTGCGGCGCCGGGGACCTATAATTCGTATACCAATACCTGTGACGGGGACCGGCTGACGGTAGTCTTTTCCTATACGCCGGGGACGGCGGATAAGGTGGTCTGGGACTTTGGCGACGGTGTGAAGCAGACGACGGACGCGGGCACGACGCAGGTGCCGCATGTCTATGCATCAACGGGTACCTATTATCCAACGATCGTGGCCAGCAACAGCCAGTGCAGCAGGTCGAATACCGACAAGGTGACGGTGCTGAAGAAGCAGAACCTGGTGTTGTCTTCGGCGAGCCCGATCGCGTGTACGGGGGGGACGCTGGATGTGTATATGGCGGCCGAACGAAATCCGCGGGAGATCTATAGCGGATATGACGACGACTATGCGCCGCAATTCCTCTATGCGGATGGGACGCCTTTTACGGGGGCGGTCGGCTATGGCAGCATAGAGAACGGGAAATTTCACTGGACGTTGTCGGGGTTCACGCCGGGGAAGAGCGGGCTGCAGGTGGTCACGAAGTCGTTCGGGTTTGGGTGTACCGATGTGAGCAATACGATACCGCTGACCGTGCGGGGCTCGGCGGTGGCGGCGTTCAATATCGTGAGCGATCACCAGTGTTATAGATCGCCGGTGGTGCTGCAGGACGCGACGTCGCCGGGGGTGAACAATTCTATCGTGGCGGAGAGCTGGTCGTTTGGAGATGGTTCTACCTCCAGCCAGGTGGGCGGGACGATCTCGCATACGTATAGTGACCCGGGGGGATATACGGTGCGGCTGACCGTGACCGATGCAGCGGGTTGTACTTCGACGACGAATGCGACGGGTTCGAGCTATGTTGCGGCGAATGGTCCGAAGGCGGCGTTCACGGCGAGCGGGACGGACGTGAATCTTAATTCTACGGTGTATTTCTATAATAATACGAACAATTACGGGAGCTCAAATACGGTGTTCGGCTGGGATTTTGGGGATGGGGCGACATCTACAGACTATTATCCGAGTCATACCTATACGGTGCCGGGGGTGTATGTGGTGACGCTGACGGTGAAGGATGCGTTGGGTGCGGGGACCTGTGTTTCGACGGCTACCCTCACGATCAATGTCCGGAACTTCAACAGTCATTTTTCGACGACGACCTCGTATGTGGGGACTTCGGGATGTCCGCCGGTGCTGGCGCAGTTCGTCAACACTTCGCTGAACTATATGAGCGTGAGCTGGGATTTTGGGGATGGCTGGACGGCGGGGAATGTGAATACGCCGGGGCATGTGTATCAGCAGCCAGGGAAGTATATCGTGACGTTGTTTGTGACCGGCTATAACGGGCTGACGGCGCAGTGGGTGGACAGTGTGTTTGTGCGGCAGCCTGTGGCTGATCTCAGCGCGGTGAAGCCGCTGGTGTGCCTGGGGCAGCCATCGGTGTACCAGGGGACGGGTGCCACTATAAAGACCTTTACCTGGGATTTTGGGGATGGCAGTGTGGCGAAGGGTGTTTATCCGGACAGTGTGGCGACGCATGTCTATGCGGCGAGCGGGGAGTATATGACCCGGCTGGTCGTCGCCGATAGCCTGGGGTGTCTGGCGGCTTCTGCCGTCCCGGTCGATATGAAGGTGCATGATCTGCCGAAGCCGGTGGTTGCTCCGGATGCGCCGTATGTCTGTCTGAACAGCTCGACAACGCTGACGGCGACGGGTGGGGTGAGCTATGTCTGGAGTCCGGCTGTGGGTCTGGACCGGACGGATGCGGGGGCGGTGGTGGCCGCGCCGTTGGTGAATACGGTCTACAACGTAGTAGCGACGGATGATGCGGGTTGTCAGGGTTCGGCTTCGGTGCTGGTGAAGGTGACGGCGCCGCAGTCGGTGACGGTGACTCCGGATACGGCCAGCATTTGCCTTGGCGATGAGGTAAGGATCGTGGAGAAGGGGGCCGATGTGTACCGGTGGATCGGGGATATCGAGGGGGATGGTGGTCAGGGTGTGATCGTGGCGAAGCCGTCGGCGTCGACGGTGTTGATGGTCATCGGTACAGATTTTCATGCTTGTTTTGCGGATACGGTGAAGATACCGATTACGGTGCGGCCGGTGCCGACGGTGGATGGCGGGCCGGATGTGGAGGTATTGGCGGGTGATCCGGTGACGCTGGCGGCGACGGGGAGTGCGGATGTCGTGGAGTGGAGCTGGACGCCGCCGGATTATCTGAGCTGTGCGGACTGTGCGCAGCCGGTGGCTTCGCCGAAAAGGCCGGAGGAGTATGTGGTGAAGGTGACGAATGGGGTGGCTTGTTCGGCTACGGATACGGTTGTGGCGAAGATCTTGTGTGATGAGGCGAGGGTGAGGATACCGGATGCGTTCTCGCCGAATGGGGATGGACGGAATGACCGGTTTATGATCATGGGGATCGGGCTGGTGAAGCATATTGTGATCTATGACCGGTGGGGGATAAAGGTTTTCGAGCGGAGCAATTTTTATCCGGTGGATGCGGGGGCGAGCTGGGATGGTATGTTCAACGGGCATCCGGCGCCGGTGGGGACGTATGCGTATTTTGTGGAGATGGAGTGTCCGGCGGGTGGAGTTTTTGCGAGGAGGGGGACGGTTGTGCTGGTGCGGTAGTTGCGCGGTGTGGCGCGTTGTGTGGTCGGTGTGTGGTGTGGCGCTGTGTGGTCGGTGTGGCGCTTGGGTCAGGAAATTAAAAAAGCCTCCGGGTTGGAGGCTTTTTCTATTGTAGTGGGATTGACTACGGCATCATGGGGCTGCTCTTCTTAGGAGCGGCTTTCTTAGCAGCTTTCTTCTTGGGAGCGGCTTTCTTTGCGGCTTTCTTAGGAGCTGCTTTCTTTGCGGCTTTCTTTACTGCTTTTTTTGCTGCTTTCTTGGGGGCGGCTTTCTTGGCGGCCTTTTTGGGAGCTGCTTTCTTAGCAGCTTTCTTTGCTTTTGCCATTTTGTTTGAATTTAATAGTTAGTAAATATGCAAAAATGCATATGCAAAAATAGTGGAATAAAAATGTTTATACAAACATTTTCGTTAATGTATCCAATTTAATCTGTGGAATTTTTTGGATCGTGCATCATTCGGGGTTCAAATTCACCATTGAACACTGAATACTATGAAGCAATTATTGTTCCTTTCCTCTCTTCTTTTTTTAGTAGTGAGCGTCGTTGGGCAGGGGCCTGTCGTTGATAACCGATCGCATTTTGTCTCCGCTGCTCAGCCGGGTGTCGATAAGGCGCGCGTGATGGAGTATTTTCAGGAGCAGGATTATGGTGCGGCGATCGATTACCTGCGGCCGGCGCTGGAGGCGGATCCTGCGAATGTGTTGTTGCTCGGATGGGCGGGTTATGCGTGGTATATGAGTGATCGGTTGAGAGAATCGGAGGATTGTTATCGTCGCGTGTTACGGGTCGATTCGGGTAATGTCGGCGCGCTGCATTATCTGTTGCTGATCGGGGATAGCGTGTCTGTGGAGATGGACTATGCGCGGCGGCTGGTGGCGTTGCAGCCGCGGAAGTCGGCCTGGTGGAGGATCATGGGTGGGTTGTGGGCGAAGGAAGGGAAGGCGGATAGCGCCTTTGGGTGTTATGCCCGGGCTTTTGCACTGGCTCCGGGCGATGGGCGGGCGGTGGTCGCCTATGCGGACGCGCTTATTGACCGGCGTGGGTTCGCTGCCGCCGATACCATACTCGATAGCGCGCTGGTGGTGGATTCATTGAATGTATCGCTATTGAAGCTGCGGATACGGAGTGCGTATATGGCGCAGGATTATGGGACGGTGGCCATTCCGGGTGAGCGGCTGGTGCGGAGTGGTGATCCGTCGGTGGTAGCGTTGACGCAGGTGGCGCTAGCGTATTATAACAGTCAATCGTACAAAGACTGTATCCGTGTGTGCGAGCATATGCTCGATCTGGGGTTGCAGCTGGAGTCGGTCTATTATTATGCTGCGCGGGCATGTACAAAGATCGGGGAATATGACCGGAGCAATGTGTTGCTGAATCTTGCGCTGGCTAAGGCGATATCGGCGACGGCGGAGTGGTATTTTGATGCCCGGAGTGATAATTTTGAGGCGTTGAAGGAGTATAAGCAGGCGCTGGCGAATATCGATACGGCTTATTATTTGTTCAAGGACCCGTTGACGTTGTACAATTGCGGGAGATTGGCGGAGACGGGGATTAGGGATTTGGGGCTGGCGCGGAGGTATTATAGGAGATATCTGTTGCTGGCGCGGCCGAAGACGGCGGAGGAGAAGAGGGCGTATGGGTATGTGAAGAGGAGGTGGGGTGGGGGGAAGTGAACTTGAGGTGCCAAAATGGTGACTCAAGATTTGGAGGGGTGTGCGAAAAAAATAAGGGCGGCCCGGAGGCCGCCCATTCCGTCGTTGGGGCTGTTTGATCAGACGGAATTATAATGTATAGAATACGCCTGCCTGGAGGACTCTGCCGTAGGCTTTGCCGGCGGGTTCGCCGTCGACGGGTTTGGAGAGTTTGGTGAATCCAAAGTTGTAGCGAAGGTTGAATCCTAATTTTCCTTCGTGAATGGCGTAGCCTACTCCGAGGACCCAGGAGAGGTTGGTTTTTTTGAACTCGTCTTTTACATCGGTAGACTGGCCGTCGGCTTTGAGCTTTGCCGAGATCAGGTAGCCTAGCTGGGGGCCGGATTGCAGCAGGAAGCCGCTGGGGTGGCGCCACTGGAGCAGTACCGGGAGGTCGATGTAGTTGAGGTGTCCTTTGGCGGTAGTTGAGATGATCTGGTCGCCGTCGCCCTGGGCCTCTACTTTCATCTTTGCGCCTTCTGTGGAGAAGAAGAGTTCGGGCTGGAGGCTGAGGTCTCCGCTGGGAAGTTTTGCTTTAATGGGTATTCCGGCTTGTACGCCGGCGTGGAAGCCGAACATCGCGCTGGTGCCGGGGGCGTCCTTTCCTTGTACGCCGGAGAGGTTGCCGCCGGCTTTGACGCCGAAGGTGATCTGTGCGTGGGAGAGGGTGGCGAGGGTGATGGTGAATGCGAATAACAGTGTCTTTTTCATCATGGTTAATTTTATTTTTTCGCAAAGAAAGGGTGGATTAGGTGGGAGAGAAACTATGTGTGGAATGAAGTGGGGTTTGTGGTGGATGAGTTGCGGGGAGCGGTTGCGCAGACCGCGTCGATTTATTATATTTAGTTCATGCGACGAGTCATCTTTTTTGTTTTTGTCGTGTTGTCGTTGTTCTTTTTCCCTTCCCTGCTGTGGTTGATGGGGGAATTGCTTTTGCCTGTGCAGCCGGCGGCGCCTCCGGACCAGCCTGTGGCGACGGATATCGCCAATTTCTTTGCCGCGGTCGAAGGGGTGATCCTGGCGTTGCCCTTTATGGTAGTGGGGTATTGTGTTTTTCTGGATATTGTCAGCTGGGTGGGGATGTTTATTGCCGGACGGACCGGAGCGAGGGAATGGGAGAAGGGTTTTCGGTACTCGCTGATCTATAGTATGGTGTTGAGTTTTTTTTCGGTGATCATGGCGGGGTGGTCGGTGGTGTTGAGGATGTTGTAGAGAAAGCGGTAGGGGATATTCAGGTGGGGATTGTGTTGACTGAATTGAGTTTGGCGTCGTGTGTTGCATGGTTTGGGTGATTTTATTATATTAGGCAACTATTTAAATCCAATTATGAAAAAATTACTGGTTCTACTCGTTGTTCAGGTCATTCTGATAGCGTTCTCAGCCAACGCGCAGTCCTTTGAAGGTGAGATCGTGTATACCAACAATTATGTCAGCAAGGTTCAAGGGGTATCGGGCGACCGGATGGCGGCGATGCTTGGGAAAAAGCAGGAATATTTTATTAAGGGCGGTTATTATAAATCCGTACTGAATGGCAGTATGGTGGCGTGGCAGGTGTATGACTATAACCAGAACCGGCTGTTCACCAGGATGCCGGCGCAGGACACTGTCATGAGCCAGGACGCATCCGAAAATGCGGACAGTGTCATTAGCTATGAAATCAAAAAGGACGCCGCGACGATCCTGGGTAATCGTTGTGACGAGCTGGTACTAAAGACGAGGGCGGGATCGGAGACATTCTTTTACAATCCAAAGTATAAACTTGACGTTGCTTCCTTTAGCAGGCATCTGTATGGTAATTGGGCCTTCTATGCTGCAAAAACGGGTGCGGTGCCTTTAAAGATGGTGATCGAGACGCCGCAATTCACGATGGAAAGTGAGGCGAGCGAGATCAAGCCGATGCGGCTGGAAAATTCTTTTTTTATGGTCGACGGGCGGCCTAATATGAAGTAGCAGGTTGTTTTTCTTATTGCGCGGGCCGTGTGGTTTTTTTATATTCAGTGCCCATGCGGCGGATAATTTTTTTGGATTTGTGGTGTTATCGCTATTATTTTTCCCTTCGCTGCTATGGATCATGGGTCAATTGATTCTGCCGGTGCATCCGGCGGCGCCTGCCGATCAGCCGCTGGCGACGGATATTTAAATTCTCTTAAAACGATAAATTGAAAGAATGGAGAATATAGATATGTTAAAAAGCAGATGGAACGATAGAGACTTCGATACGATGGGATGGCATGACTGCCAGATATACGCAATTGCTTTTGACCGTGATAGATTCGAGTTGATATTCGATATTGATTATCTTGTTGAATGGAAGAAACCCGCAGCTGATCACGCTAGTCTTAAATTCTGGGTGGTACCCGCCACTCTTGTTTTTAAGAATGTTCACAGTATAGAGATTGGCAGTGATACTGTCGATCTGGTAATTCTTAATATTGTTCGCGAAGCGCTGGGTAAGCCGGTAAATGGCGACCATATCAATGCCTCTTTTGAATATCAATGGATAATCGAGACTACAAGCGGAGAGATCAGGCTCAAGTCAATCGGATATGAGCAGTTCGCAAGAAAAAAGCCTGTTCTGATGAAAGATCAGGCCATGGGTTTAGAAACTAGAAATGGGATCTCTTTTGACAAGATGGCCTATCAACCTTGAGAGAAACAAACAGTCTTCCTTGCATGAGGAACTCGAATTGATCCGATCCATTGTTGCAAGGCGGTTGTGGCGTTCGCGTCGTGGCTGGAATGGGATATTTCGGTCTGGTCGGGTATTGTGGATGCCGTCTCGGGAATTGATTAAGGCGGGACTGGGCCCGGTTGGGAAGATAGGTACAAATCATTCATACGGCATCATCACTGTCACGGTGGTGCCTTCCCCTGGTTTGCTGGAGATGATGCCGGAGCCGCCGGTGAGGCGGGCGCGGTTGCGGATGTTCTGGAGGCCGAGGCCTTTGGCGGCGCCTTTGAGGGTGACTTCGGGGTC
>JAFDYE010000145.1 GCA_018267585.1 Bacteroidota bacterium | reverse complement strand
TTGCACAAATGATTAAAGAAAAAATCATTCAGCCCGTCCTCGATGATGTTCTCTACCATATAATGCCCCCTGTTCTCCACCAGGAAGAGCGTGAACGAAGCCAGATACCGGTTGGGCAACGGCTGCTTGTACACTGCTTCGAGGATCTCCTTTGCATTCGTCGTATATTTTGCGTCGAACTTATACCGCAGCTCCTCGTCAAACGTATTGTAAAGGTAATACTGTAGCACTTTTTTACCCAGATAGGCCCCGCTGCCTTCATCCCCCAGCACGTAGCCAAGTCCCGGGCTATTTTTAACAATTTTTTTCCCGTCGAAATAACAGGAGTTGCTGCCCGTTCCCAGGATACAGGCGATCCCCTTTGTATGACCGCAAAGCGCCAGCGCCGCCCCCATCAGATCGTGCGTCACATGGACCGCCGCCCCCCGGAAAACGCCGCGGATAGCCTTTTTGACGATCTTTTGGTTGTCCGGGTCCTTGCACCCCGTGCCATAATAGTAGACCTCATCGACCTCCCATCGCTTCAATTCCGGTACCAGCTCCCGGTCCAGAACCTTCACGATGCCAGCCGCATCCAAAAAATAAGGGCTGATCCCCTGCGTATCTACTTTCTTTTTCTTTCCGTCATAGAGCAGACACCACTCACATTTAGTGGAGCCGCTATCCGCTATCAATATATTCATTGGCTCGTCTTTTGTAAAATTATCCTTCAACCCTTGGTTTCGGGCGCGGCCGTCCGGCCAGTTTCCGGCTGCAATTTAAAATATGATTCCTTAATTTGCAGCCTTCGCGCCATAACTACCTAAAAACGCTCGTTCGAATGAAAAAATTACAGGTCTGGATTCCCCTTCTGTTCGCCATAGTCATGATGGTCGGGATGCTCATCGGCTTCCGCCTTCGAGGGAATATCCGCCCCACCGGCTTCTTTAAGACCCGCAAACAGACACCCGTACAGGAAGTCATGGACCTGGTAACCATGAAATACGTCGACCCAATTGCGCCGGACACCCTCGGAGAGAACGCGATAGACGGCATGCTCGCCCACCTGGACCCCCACTCATTGTATATTCCTCCCGCCGATCTGTCGGAAGTCAACGAAGACCTGCAGGGCAACTTCGAAGGCATCGGCGTCGAATTTCAGATATTCGACGATACCGTCAACGTAATGAACGTCCTGGCCGGCGGGCCCAGCGACAAGGCCGGCCTGAAAGTGGGTGACAAATTCATAAAGGTCGACGACTCCGTCGTAGCGGGCAACGGCATCACCAATGACCGCATCCGCAAACTGCTCCGGGGACCCGGAGCCAGCAAAGTGACCGTCACCCTGCTACGCGCAGGCGAACCCGGCCCTCCCCGCGCCTTCGCCATCACCCGTGGCACAATCCCCCTCCCCTCCGTCGACGTCGCCTACATGATCAATAAAGATATCGGCTATATCCGGATCAATAAATTCTCGGAAACCACCCACGCCGAGTTCGCCCAGGCCCTGATGAAGCTTCAAAGCCAGGGCCTCCAGCGCCTGATCCTCGACCTGCGGGGCAACGGCGGCGGCATACTCTCGGAATCCATCGAGATCGCCGACGACTTCCTCGACGGCGACAAGCTCATCGTCTACACCGTAGGCGCCCGCTCCCCCAAAGTCGAATACCGCTGCCGCCGCGAAGGCCTCTTCGAAAAAGGCAAGCTCGCCCTCCTCACCGACGAAGGCACCGCCTCAGCCAGCGAAGTGCTCACCGGAGCCCTGCAGGACTGGGACCGCGCTTCCATCATCGGCAGACGCACCTTCGGCAAAGGCCTGGTGCAGGAACAATACCAGCTGAGCAACGGCGCCGCCCTCCGCCTCACCATCGCCCGCTACTATACCCCCACCGGACGAAGCATCCAGAAACCATACGACAAAGGACACGACGACTACAACGAAGAGGTGATGAAACGGTTTCATGACGGAGAGGTCCTCCACGGTGACACCGCCAGCCACGCAGGCCCCTCCTTCAAAACCCTCGGCCCCCAGAAAAGGACCGTTTTCGGCGGCGGCGGCATCACCCCCGACATCTTCGTCGGCTTCGATACCAGCACCCTCTCCAAAGACGTTACCACCCTCTATATCGACGGCACCCTTAGCAGGTTCGTCTATACCTGGTACGTACAGCATATCCCGTCCTTCCAGAATTTCAGGTCACCCGCCGACTTCATTACCGGCTACCACGACGAAGACCGCCTCTGGAACGCCCTCGTCACCTTCGCAGACAAGGATACTATCAACCTCCGGAACATCCCGGCTAAGGACAAGACGGTCCTGCAACATCGAATCAAGGCATTGATGGCCAGACAAATATGGCGAACTGAAGGCTACTACGAAGTAAGCAACGCCTACGACCCCGTGGTCGCAAAAGCGCTGGATACCGTGAACAGATAAATAAAAAAGGCCGGTCTCGCGACCGGCCTCAACATAGTCAGAATAATCTCTACTGTTCCTTATCCAGCAGCTCCTTCTTCTCTATCCGGTAGGAAGTGATCAGCCCGACTCCCCCGCCAATCGCGATCATCGCAAAATAAATGCTCACATTGGCGCCATTTATCTCGTCATGGTCATGCCCGATCGTGTATAATACGGTATGATCCAGCAAATAGGCTATGAAAAGTCCCAAACCCGCACCCACCAGCAACAACCCCCATTTCAGACTCCTGAAAGGCGCCGGCCGCGGCCGCTCAGGCTTGATGCTCGGATCCAAACCCTTTTCGATCATCGACATATTCTCCTTACTGCGCATGTATCGCCATCCAAATACCACCGCGCAGATCGACATGCTCATCAAAATGAGCCAAAAGAAAACCAATTGTTCTGGTCCCATATAATTCTCTTTAATTTTAAAAAATCAACTACACATCCTCAGACTACGGCAGAAAAGCCGAGGTTACAATTCCCCCGAACAATTTTTTTCCTATCTTAAGTGTAACCTGACTAGACCACCCGTCGTCCTATACCATAGTAATGCACGTTGAACTCACTGATACAGAGATCATTAAAAGAATCCTGCAAGGAGATCAGGCCATATTTGCAACACTGGTCCAGCGCTATCAACAATACGTCTTCACGCTCGTGCTCCGTTTTACGGATAGCCGCGAAGACGCCGAAGAGATCAGCCAGGACGTGTTCGTAAAAGCCTATCGCTCGCTTGCAGACTTCCGCGGTGACTCCAAATTCAGCACCTGGCTGTATACCGTCGTCCGGACCAGCTGCATCACGTTCCTGAGAAAGAAAAAGCTGGATACCACGTCGATCGACAACGAAAGGACCTTCATGCAGCTCGAAAATAAGGAATCCGGCTTCAACGCCAACTCGATCGAACAAAAATCAAGGCACGCCATGGTCAACGAAGCCATCCGCCTCCTCAGCCCCGACGACAGCCAGCTGATCACGCTCTTTTATAAAGGAGAACAGTCATTGGAAGAAATAGGCAGGATCATGAGACTCGAACCCAATACCGTAAAAGTCCGTTTGCACCGCGCCCGCAACCGCCTGAGGGAACATATTGAAAAAAAATTCAGTCATGAACTCCGGGATTTATATTAAATTTCATTTCGACACCATGAACACACAGCAACCCATGGAAGATCGCCTCTGGAACTATATCGACGGAGGCTGCAGCCCCGCCGAGACCTCGGCCATCGAGTCCCTCATCGCTTCCAATAAAGAATGGCAGGACAAATACCGCGAGCTGCTCAACGTTCACCAGCTGCTCAACGAATCAGAGCTGGAAGCTCCCTCGCTGCGCTTTACCAGGAACGTCATGGACGAGATCAGCCGCTACCACATAGCTCCGGCAACAAAATCCTATATCAATAAGAACGTCATCCGCGGCATCGGCGCCTTCTTCCTGACCATGATCGCCGGCCTGCTGGCCTTCGTCATCAGCCAGTTCAAATGGTCTTCCGGCAATAGCTCATCCCAATCCATAAAACTTCCCTCGATCGACCTCGGCCTGAGCCAGCTGAACAAAATAGACTACACGAGAACATTCAACAGCGCCTGGGTCATCGGCTTCATGCTCATCCTCGTGGTCCTCAGCTGGATGCTGCTCGACATGTACATCCAGCAGAAGAAACGCCAGACCTCCTAGTCCTTGAACTTCTTCTTCAGCTCCATCAGCTTCGCCTGGAATGCATCCGGCGTCTCCGCCCCCCGGCCTCCCTTCCCGGCAGGAGCCGGCTTCCCTTTCTGTCCACCATGATTGCCCGGCCGCTGTCCACCACCCTGACCCCTGGCAGGAGTATTTCCCTTCATCGATAAGGAGATCCGCTTCCGCGCGACATCCACTTCCATTACCGTCACCATCACCTTCTGCTGCAGCTTGACCACAGAGTTGGGATCGGACACATAGGTATTGCTCAGCTGCGAGATATGTACCAGACCGTCCTGCTTGACCCCGATATCCACAAACACCCCGAAGGCGGTAATATTAGTGACGATACCCGGCACCGTCATACCCTGTTTGAGGTCCTCCATCGTCTTGATCGTCTCTTCGAACCTGAACTCTTCGATCGGGTTCCTGGGGTCACGCCCCGGCTTTTCCAGCTCCTTTATGATATCGTCGATCGTGAACTCACCTGCCGACTCGGAAACATACTTCTTCCGTACCACCTTCTTCCGCAGGTCGGCCTGCTGGATCAGATCGGCTACCGAACAGCTGAGGTCAGCCGCCATCGACTCGACCACGTGATAGCTTTCCGGGTGAACGGCACTGTTGTCCAGCGGATTCGCGCCATCGCGTATCCGAAGGAAGCCCGCACACTGCTCAAAGGTCTTCGGCCCCATCAGGCTCACCTTCTTCAGCTCGTCCCGGCTCTTGAACGCCCCGTTCCTGGCCCTGTACTCCACAATATTTTTGGCAAGGGTCCCGCTCAACCCTGAAACATAGGTCAATAAATGCTTGCTGGCCGTATTGAGGTCTACCCCGACATGGTTCACACAGCTTTCCACTACCCGGTCCAGCTCCTCTTTTAACTTGTTCTGGTTGACGTCGTGCTGATACTGCCCGACACCGATCGACTTGGGGTCGATCTTCACCAGCTCGCTCAACGGGTCGAGCAGCCTGCGACCAATACTGATCGAACCACGCACCGTGACATCCTCGTCCGGGAACTCCTCCCTGGCCACCTCTGAAGCCGAATAGATCGAGGCCCCGCTCTCGTTGACCATGAACACCGCCACATGCCTGCCAAAATCTATTCCCCGCACCAGCTGCTCTGTCTCGCGACCCGCCGTACCATTCCCGACACCGATGGCCTCGATATCATATTTCG
>JAFDYE010000144.1 GCA_018267585.1 Bacteroidota bacterium | reverse complement strand
GAACGCATCGAACAGCCGGTTGCTGATACTCTCGGATATCCCGCATCCCGTATCCCTGACAACGATACACAACTGCCCGCCCTCGTCCGTCAGCGTCAGATCGACCCTTCCGCCCGGAGGCGTATACTTCAACGCATTCGAAAGAAGGTTGAACAGAATGATCTCGATCTTCTCCTTGTCCCCGCAATAAAAGACCTCGTCCGAAGGCCTGTCAAAATGAAAAGCCACATTCTTGGACACTGCCCGCTGTACAAAACTCAAAAAGACCTCATTACACGCCTCGTTGATATCAAAATTGGCGAGGTTCAGCTGTTGCTCGATGGATTCGACCTTCCTGAACAACAACAACTGATCGACCAGGCTCAACAGACGCCGGGCATTGCGGTGGACAGTCGACAGCTTCTTCTGTATCGGCCCCGCAGTCGTCTCCGTCATAAGGTCCTTCAATGGGCTCACAATTAAGGTGAGGGGCGTCCTGAACTCATGAGAGATATCCGTGAAAAAAGAGATCTTTCTTTCCGTAAGCTCCTTTTCCTTTTGCTTCTCGATGACCGCAAGCCTTATCTCATACCGCAGCCGCTCCTGACGCCGGTAATAGTAAAGGAAGGCATAGAGAATACCGACCGCAAACGCAGCATACAGCAAATACGCCCACCAGGTCCTGTACCAGGGCGGCAATACTACAATGGACAATAATTGCACCTCGCCATTCCACACCCCATCCGCATTCAATACCCTGACAAAGAACCGATAGGCCCCCTCCCCTAAATGGCTATACCCCGCCGTCCTGACACTGTTGGCAACACTCCAGTCCTTATCCCACCCCTGCAGACGATAGGCGTAATGCAGATTGTCCGCATTCGAATACTGCAACGCGGCAAAATCGAACGAAAGGATCGCCTTGTCGAAGGGGACGGTTATGGCGGTGACGATATCCTTATCCCGGCCGCTAACATACGCCGTTGCGGCTTCAACAGGGGCATTGTCGATCTTTATCCCGGTCAGGAACAGACGCGGGATAGTTTTCTTGTCATACACACTATCCGGCCAAAAACTATTAAAGCCCTTGATCCCCCCGAACAGGAACTCCCCATTCCTGGCGACCATAGCGGCATTAAAGCTGAACTGGTTGCTCTGCAATCCGTCCGCCTGCGTAAAATTCCGGTACGTCTTTTCAACAGGGTTATACCGGCACAAGCCGTAATATGTGCTCAGCCAAAGATTCCCTTTACTATCCTCCAGTATCTTCAGTATGGCATTGTTTGGCAAACCGTCCTTTGTCGTTATTTGCTTGAACACCCCTTTTTCCCTGTCCAGCAACAACAGCCCTCCCCCTTCCGTACCCACCCAGAACCGATGATCCCGGTCCTCGTGGATGCTCCGCACGGCATAGCCGATAAAGTATTTCCTATGCTTCTTATTTTCAGGATCAATCCTGACCAAAGAATTATAGTTGCCACCCCATAAATTTCCCGACCTGTCCTCGGTCAGCACCTGCAGATCGACCAGCGAAGTATCGAAAAGCTCAAACCGGTCCGCCGGCCTGTTATAAAGATACAGATGCCCCCTGTTGCTGGCCGACGCCCACAGCCGCCGCTTGCAGTCCTCATATAGCTGCCAGACATTCCTCTCCTCGACCTTTTGGTATGGATTATAGCAGCTATAATGCGTAAAGCCATTGTTTGACCTGTTGAGCCTCGCCACACCGCCAAACCAGGCGGAGATCCAGATATCGTTCTTAAAGTCCCTGGCGACCGAGGTGACAAAATTGCTGGGGATAGAGCCGGGGGCATCAGAGTGAACGTATTTCGTAAAAACATTTTTTTGTTTGTCCCAGTAACGCAACCCTGCCCCGTCCGTCCCGATCCACAGGTTCGACCGGTCGTCTTCGCAAAAGGACAGGATAAAGTCGTTCACATCCTCAGTCCTGCCTTTATGATAGGATATCGTCCTGAACAGATTGACATTCTTTTCCAGGATATTCACTCCTCCCCTTAGCGTCCCGATCCACTGGCGCCCTTCGACATCGATATAGTCGGAGTAGACGGCGTTGCTGTTGATTGCCACCCCCATCGATGTGAGCGGCAGACACCTGCCGGCTCCCCGCGGCAAATGCCACAAGCCATTGCCGTCCGTAGCGATCCATAACCCACCCGTCACGTCTTCGGCGATATCCCTTATGATCATCTCCGGGACCGGACCAAATCGTTGAAATCCGCCGCCGGAGACCTTGAACACCCCCGACTCGCTCCCGACAAGCAGGTCGCCATTGGAGCAAGCAAGCACGCTGTTGCATTGCGTCAGCCCCGCAGCGACCGCAGACAGCCTCCCCGTCCCGATATCGTATTTATAGAGCCCGAGATCGCTGATAAAGATCCATGCCACACGCCGCAGCGAATCATACTCGATAGCCGGAACATTGTACGTCGCATCCATCGCTCCCGGAAGCACGACCTGGCGACCCGCATCCCTGCTGCCGGAGAACACCACAAGCCCGCTATGCGCCGTACCAACCAGCAGGACGCCGCCGGCATTCTTTACCGACAGGATAGCATCCGTCAGCGGGACGCCCGCCGTAGTATTGAACTTCCTGAACCGGGGCGTAAAAAAAGCAGACCGGCACGGGTCATAAACACTCATCCCCTTACCCCCTCCAACCCAGATCTTATTTTCATTGTCCGAGGCGATGCAAAAAATATGATTGTCCAGAAGAGAGGCGGAGTCGCCGATCGTATTTCGGAATACGTGAAAGGAATACCCGTCGTATCTGTTCAGCCCGTCATAGGTCCCGAACCACATGAACCCATTGTGATCCCTGTAGATGCAGGTAACGGCATTGTTTGAAAGCCCCTGGTCGATGCCCAGGTATCTTACGGATAGTGTATCGGAAGCATGACAGTTTTCAGCCCATAAAAAAAGATACAGGTAAATGGCAAGTCTCATGTGCAGCAGCTAATGTTCTTAAATATACACTAATTTTTGAATTCCAGTGACCTGGATTTACCCCCGGAATTTCTTATTGTTACCGACCGAACGCTGCTGTCAAGCAAAACAAACCTCGAAGACTGCGATAGGAACGAATTCCCGTAATAAAACTCTTCCTTCCGGCTTTTGTTATTAATAAAGGTCACGACAGCGCTGACATCATCCGGCCTGATCCGGATATTTTTTACCCCCCGCTTCAATTGAAAGAGCTTCAGCGCATCCTGATGCTGGCTCGCAGCAACCAGGTAGCCGCCCGACGACCCGATCAGCTTCACCAGCGCCTTGCCGTCATGAGGAATATATATACCGCTTTCCTTAATCGATTGAGGAAGAAAATTCCCCTTCCCGTCTCCTTTTAAGAGCAATCCGTTCAACGCATCATACCGACCGGTGGCGACCTCCGTCCCATAGTCATTTCCATTGATCAGCACGTCCAGTTCGCCATCACCGTCAAGATCGTCGACAACCATCCCGTTCAGGACCGACACCTGCGCCTCCCGCGGCAAGGGGATCAAAGCAAATCTGCCCGAGCCATCGTTTCGCAAAAAGCAGGACTGAAATAGCTCCGCATTCAGCCGGAGCGCCCCCTTGCGCTGCTCAGGCGTAAGAATTTCATCCATCGTCGCCAGGGCAAAAGGCTTATAAGTCGCATACCTTTTTTTGATGCCCGGCATCTGCTTCGCGATATCATCCCTGCCCAACGCGGGGAACTCCCTCTTCCGGCCCTGCAGGTCAGGAAGGAACAGCGACGTTATCGCAACATATGCCCCGTTATGCTCAAAATCCTTTGCAGTTATAAAGACCGGCCCCCGCTCATCACCCCGGTAATAACTGTTCAAACCCAGATTCCCGACAATATAATCCATCCTTCCCGTATGCCTGAAATCCCCGGCAACGATACTGTTCCACCACCCCGTCCGGCCAGCCACTCCGGAAAGAGCGGTCACATTCCTGAACTTTCCTCCGGCATTCTTCAAAAAGGTCACCGGCATCCACTCCCCCACAACGATAAGATCAATCTGCCCATCGCCGTCAAAATCCGTAAAAAGAGCGTCGCTGACCATTCCGATATTGGCCAGATCAGGCGCGACCTCGGCAGTCACATCCGTGAACTTCACACGCCCGTGCCCGGAGTCATTACGAAGAATAAGACTGCTCACTGCCTTCGGATACTGACCAGGTGCGACACGGCCCGACACGAACAGATCCAGCCTGCCGTCTTTGTTGAGATCGAACGCCCGCACGCACAGCTTGCTCGTATGATTCACCGGCAGCGCAGAAGGATCCTCTTTAAAATTTCCTTTACCATCATTAATATAGAATCTATCCTGGTAGTTGACGCTATCGGACGCAACCGAATACCCGCCCCGCGCTATGTACAGATCAGGCTTTCCGTCACCGTTCGCATCGAAAAGCAAAATACCCTCATCCTTCGCGGGACCACCCGGCAGCACCTCCTTCCGGACGAACCTCCCGCCCACCTGCTGAAAAAAGACCTGCGCCGGGCTCATCGCATTACCGCCGACCACAAGATCATCCAGCCCATCCCCGTTGACATCACCCGCCGCCAGGGCAGGATTATATTCCGACAGCTTGTGCGGCAAACATGCCTGAACACCAAAATCATTAAAGGGAATATCGCTATGCCTGTAATCGATCCCCGCGTCGGCACTTACCTCCCTGAAAAGCGACTGCCGGTAGATCAGCGGCTGCCGACAGGAATAGTCAACTTTCGCATCCTTTATGTCCACAACGATCGACCGGTCCGATCCAACATCTTTTATTGTCTGCTCCTTCCCGTTATTCCATCTTACCACAACCGAATCGACGCGCTCCACACGGCCAAGACCAAAATGCGCCATACACTGCACGGACGACAAATACCCCCGGTACGGGGAGTTATCATACACCTGCTGCTGGCCATGGTCATAAAAGATACTCGCCGTGGCCCCGATGCCATTTATATTTTGCGGTCCGCCCCTGAATTGTATATTCAGATAGTGCGTAGAAAGGGTATCCCTGTCCCTCGACACATTCCTGTACACCAATGCCTCATCGTCAATATTATTGATCACCAGATCCATGTCCCCGTCGTTGTCCAGATCGGCATAAGCCGCCCCATTTGAAAAGGTAGGCAAACCCAGTCCCCACCGGTCTGTCACGTCGTCAAATCCCGCCGCGCCATTATTCCTGAACGCATAATTGTGCAATTTTACCCGGGGAGCCAGCCCAAGCAGCTGCATATCCGTAACGAGCCCGCCCGACTGCTGCCGGTATGCAATAAAATCGTGATCCGACCAGTCCCTGGGAAAACCGTTGGTGACAACCAGGTCGCGGTACCCATCGTTATCAAAGTCGACCACCATCGGCGTCCAGCTCCAGTCTGTCTGAGACATCCCGCTCATAAATCCCACTTCGCTGAACACCGGCGGACCTATCGAATCATCGCGCCCCACCGCCGGCCCCTGGTTCAGCTGCAGCGTATTCCGGACGTACTGGTACTGGTAGCCATAATTGTCGAAATTCTGATAGATATTGGTGTTGTTCGCATTCGACATCGTCTTCTTCCGGTAGTTGTCTTCCGCGCTCATATCCAGCTCCACTACATCGGGAAGCCCGTCGTTGTTGATATCCACCACATCCTGACCCATGCTGTTATAGGAAGTGTGCTTGAAATATTCTTTGGACCTGTTGGTAAAGGTCCCGTCATGATTATTGATATAAAGAATATTGCTCGAGATAAAATCGTCGGATACATAGATGTCTTTCCACCCGTCATTATTGATATCGCAGATGCTCGCCGCATGTCCATAGCCCTCGAACAGGATCCCCGCCTGCTCCGAAACATCGTGAAAGACAGGATGACCCGGTCCCCCGTCATTCCGATAGAGCCTCCCGTGATTGGAACCACCCGTCGGCCTGTCCTGCCCGACAAAGACCGAGGACGCATACCCCCCCGACGCCTCATTCACCGTCAGGTACATATCCGGATCGCCATCGTTGTCGTAGTCAAAAAAACTGGCCATCGTCGACTGGACATGAATATCCAGGCCATATTCCGCCGCCATGTCTTTGAAATGAGGCACGCCTTCCCCATCTTTCCCCTGGTTAACATACAGGATATTCCTCCTCCGCTGAGGGTCCTTATAAAGCGTATTGCAGACATAGATGTCCATCAGGCCGTCGTTGTTGATATCGACTACCGATACCCCCCTTGCCCACCTGCCCATTCCTTCCACGCCGGCTTTCGCCGTAACATCCTCAAATCGGAGATCGCCCCTGTTGATATAGAGCCTGCTGGGAACCATCCCGCCGGTCAGGAAAATATCGGGCAGACCATCGTTGTTAAAATCACCGATGCCGACACCGCCCCCGCTGTAGATATTCACCACAGCGAGAGGGTTTATCGAGTCGTTCTCGACGATCGTATTGGCAAACCTGATCCCCGAATGCGAGGCCGGCACCAGCTCGAACAGCCCGTGCCCGCGCTGGCAGGACAGGCAGAACGCGGCCATCCAGCCACAGACGATTGCTATGATAGGCGTTTTCCTCATTTTGAAAGCTCCGAAAAACCAGGGGTCCTGTCCTTTTCCTGCAATTGCGTCAGCAACGGCCTGTCAATCCCCCTAAGAACGTCCTGCTGCGGTTTGGTCAGCTCCAGCACTACAATTTCATTATTTCCCGGCTTTAGCCATTCTCCCGGCACATAGATCGTCTGCTGCGGGCCGACATTCCAGTAACGCCCGAGATTATACCCGTTGACCCACACGACCCCCTTCCCCCATTTGCTCATGTCGAGGTAGGCATCGCCTGCTTCCCTTAAATAAAAT
>JAFDYE010000143.1 GCA_018267585.1 Bacteroidota bacterium | reverse complement strand
GGTGATCGATGAGGCTTTCGATGGATGGCGCGAGGCGAAGAACGCCAATGACTATGCGCGGTTCTTTGACGCCTGGTGGCGGAGGGACCTGGAGTCGATGGTGCTGCGGGACCGGAATCACCCTTCCGTGGTCATCTGGAGTGTGGGCAACGAGATACTCGAGCGGAAGTCGCCGGTAGCGGTCAGGACGGCGGGAGAGCTGGTCGCGACGGTCCACAAATATGATATGACGAGGCCTGTTACCTCGGCGATGACGACCTGGGACAAGGAATGGGAGCTATTTGATCCGCTGTTTGCGGTACAGGATATCGGCGGGTATAATTACCAGCTGTTCAGGGCGGTATCGGATCACCAGCGGGTGCCTTCGAGGATCATCGTGCAAACGGAGTCGTATGCGCGGGATGCGTTTGCGAACTGGAAGATCATCCGGGATAATAGCTATGTGATCGGAGATTTTGTTTGGACGGCGATGGATTACCTGGGTGAGTCGGGTATCGGGAAGAACAATTATCCGGGTGAGCCGAAGGGCGAGTTCTGGCAGGCGGAGCAGTTCCCGTGGCATGGCGCCTATTGCGGGGACCTGGACATTACCGGATGGAGGAAGCCGGTCTCTCATTATCGGAATATTCTGAATAATGGCGGCAATGTTGGGGATGTATCCGGTAATGAGCGGGAGAAAATTTATATGGCAGTCCGGGAACCCAGGCCCGACACGGGGAGCATACAAGAGACCTTGTGGTCGGTGTGGCCGACATGGGAGAGCTGGACCTGGCCCGGCAGGGAGGGGAAGGAGATGGCCGTGGAGGTCTATTCGAGGTATCCGAAAGTGAAGTTGTTTCTGAATGACCGGCTTGTGGGAGAGAAGAGCTGTACGGAGGAGGAGGAATTTAAGGCGACGTTTGCTTTGCCCTATGTTCCGGGTGAGTTGAGGGCGGTAGGGGTAGGTTCGGGAGAATCGGCGGTATTGCGCACGGCGGGTGAGCCGGTGGCGATCAGGCTGTCGGCAGACCGGAAGAGGATGGCGGCGGATGGTCAGGATCTGGTGTATATCGCTGTTGAAATCGTGGATAAGGATGGGGTGATCGATCCCAATGCCGATAACCGGCTTGTGTTCAACGTGGAGGGGCCCGCGGTGCTGGCGGGGGTTGGTAATGCAGATATGACGGATATGGATAAATATACGGGTAACACGCGGAGGGCCTGGCATGGGAGGGCGTTGGCGGTTGTACGAAGCACGCACCGACAGGGAAGAATAACGGTCACGGTCATGGGCGACGGTTTAAAAAAAGCAATGTTTTCGATATGGCAAAGATCAGAATAGGAAAGTTGACGGTCCTGTCTTTACTGGCAATCTTTGTGGCGGGGCGATCTGTAAAAGCTCAGCGTGCCGCTGCCTTTTTCCCGGAAAAAGACCTGGTGACGACGGGCATCTACTATTATCCCGAGCACTGGAGTGAAAGTCAGTGGGAGCGGGATATAAAAAAGATTGCCGATATGGGCTATGAGTTCGTGCACCTGGCTGAATTCGCGTGGTTCAGGATGGAGCCTGAAGAGGGAAGGTTCCAGTTTGCGTGGCTGGACAAAGTGGTGGGGTTGTGCGCGAAATACAAGGTGAAGGTGCTTTTGTGTACGCCGTCCGCGACTACGCCGGCATGGATGCGGACGAACTATCCCGAGACCTTTATCATGGATGGTCACTATATCCGTGGCGAGCAGGGTACGCGGGGGCTGGGATCGATCGTCAACCCGGTCTACCGGAGATTTGTGGAAAGGATCGTGACGGAGATGGCGAAGCGTTATGGGCGGGACGGGAATGTGATCGGATGGCAGCTCGATAACGAGCCCGATGCCAAGCCGGATTACAGCCCGTCTTCGCAGGAGGCTTTCCGGCAATGGCTGAGGGGTAAATACAAGACCATCGATTCGTTGAATGTGGCGTGGGGGGCTGCGTTCTGGAGCCAGTGGTACAATAGCTTCGACCAGGTCATTATTCCCAACACGAACATTGTGAACTGGTGGGGTAATAACCCGCATGCGCTGCTCGATTTCAAGAGATATTCGGCGGATGCGCAGGCTGAATTCCTGGACTTCCAGGCGGGTATTTTGCGGGACAACATTTCGAAGGATCAGTATATCACCACCAATTACCTGGCGGTGTCAACGGGGGCCGATCCGCGGCGGGCGAGGCAGCTGGACTTCGCAACATACACCGCCTATCCCAACGGAGGGGGTGAGAATTTGGGCGATCTTGGTTATCGGCTTGGGAATAGCAGGCTTATCCTTTTTGCTTCCGAATACTATAAGTCTGTCGGAGGGGCGACGGGAGTAATGGAAATTCAGCCGGGGCAGGTGAATTGGGGGAGCTCGAGTCCTCTTTTGCTACCCGGCGCCGTGAGGATGTGGCTTTATCACAATTTTGGAGCGGGCGGGAGGATTGCCTGTTCATACCGTTTTCGGCAAATACTTTATGGCGCGGAACAGTATCATTCGGGCGTGATACGAACGGACGGGGTGACGCTTTCGCAGGGCGGCGAGGATTACGTGCAGTTCATGAAGGAAGTAAAGGAGCTGAGAAAACGGTATAAGCCGGGCGCCAGGATGCCGGAAAAGCTGGCTGCGCGGTCGACGGCGGTCGTTTGGAACCTGGAGAATTACTGGACCATCGACAGGCAGAAGAACAATCAGCAGTGGGATGCGTGGAATTACCCGGTAAAGTTCCTTGAGCTTGCGAAGTCGTTCGGCGCACCGGTGGATGTGGTCCCGGAGACGGCCGATCTGTCGAAATATAAAGTGGTGATCGTTCCGGCGTACGAAATGGCTGATCCGGCGCTCGTCCAAAAATGGAGCGATTATGCTGCGGCCGGGGGGCAGTTGGTCATCACGTGCAGGACGGCGACAAAGGACCGCATGGGGCATTTCCCCGAGGCTGAGATAGCCGCGCCGATCTCCGGGCTTATCGGGGCTCATGTCAAAGCGACGGATATGCCTTCGAATAGCGCAAAAGGGGAGGTCCTTATGGGATCGGGCCGGTATGGCTGGAATGCCTGGGGCGATCTGCTGGTTGCGGACAAGAATACGGAGGTACTTGCGACCTATAATAATCAGTTCTATAAGGGCACGGCCGCCGTGGTGACGCGAAAGGCGGGTAAGGGGTCGGTCACGTATATCGGCGTGAATACGGATGACTCGCGTCTGGAGAAAGATGTGCTGCGAGCCGTTTATGAGAAAGCGGGGGCTGAGACGGAAGACTACCCTAAGGGTGTTTATGTCTATTGGCGGGATGGCTTTTTCGTGGCGGTCAACTATTCTTCGGAGAACTATACGATGAATATTCCTGATACGGGAAGGGTCCTGATTGGAGAGAAGACGCTGAAGCCGGCGGGGGTGCTGGTTTGGAGCGAATAAAAATAGATCAGAAAATGAAAAACAAATTTATGTTGTTCTGCCTGCTGATGACAGCGGGTGTTGTCAGTGCGCAAAAAGTAGAATGGGACAATGGCCGGGAGGAAAGGATCCGGGCGTTGATCGGGCAGATGACGCTGCAGGAAAAAGTGAGTCTGCTGCATGCGAATGCTAAATTCTATGTAGCCGGGATCAAGCGGCTCGGTATTCCGGAGTGGGCGCTGAGTGACGGGCCGCATGGGGTCCGGGCGGAGATCGACCGGGACGACTGGGGGTATGCCGGACGGACGGATGATTCGGCGACCTGTTTCCCGCCCGGCACGGCGCTTGCGGCTACGTGGAATCCCCGGCTGGCCTATGAGCGCGGGCTTGTACTGGGGGAAGAGGCCCGTTATCGGCAAAAAGATGTTCTGTTGGGTCCGGGAATCAATATCATCCGGTCGCCGCTGTGCGGAAGGAATTTTGAATACCTGAGCGAGGACCCATTCCTTGTTTCGAGGATGGCCGTTGCCTATATCAAGGGGCTGCAATCCAAGGATGTGGCTGTCAGCGTGAAGCACTGGCTGGCCAACAACCAGGAGGCGCACCGGGATTCTGTTGACGTATATATGAGCGAAAGGGCGCTGCGGGAGATCTACCTGCCCGGTTTTAAAGCGTCCGTAACGGAAGGCGGCGCATATACGGTGATGGCTGCGTACAACCGGTTCCGGGGTGACTGGTGTTCCGAGAACGAGTACCTCGACCGGCAGATACTTCGTAAAGAATTTGGTTTCAGGGGAGTGCTGATGACCGATTGGGGGGCTGCGCATTCGACGGTGAAGGCGGCTCTGGCCGGGCTCGATCTTGAAATGGGTACGGATATAAAAGATTATAAGCAGTGGTATTTCGCCGATCCGCTGGTCAGGGCGGTGGAAGAGGGGAAAGTGCCGGTGTCGGCCGTCGACGAAAAGGTTGCGGATGTTTTGCGGGTAATGTTCCGGACAAAGGTGCTGGGGGAGGGGGTCCGGGAGAAAGGAAAGATGAATACGCCGGAGCATCAGCAGGCTGCGTATGTCTCTGCGGCTGAAGCGGCCGTGCTGTTGCAAAATAATGGCAACCTGCTGCCGCTGCATTTGGACAGGATAAGGTCGGTCGCGGTCATCGGGGATAATGCCACGCGAAGACATTGCGGCGGGGGACTTAGCTCGGAGATCAAGGCCTTGTACGAAGTAACTCCGTTGGAGGCGCTGCAACGGAAGTGGGGGGACAGGGTAAAGATCAATTATGCGCGGGGATATGAAAAACAGTCTACATTCAAAGAAGGTAGCAATTCCGGTCAGTCCGGTGCGGGGAAAGTGGACTGGGGGCTGATCGATGAGGCGGTGAAGGCAGCCAAAGAATCCGAGGTGGCCATTGTAATTGGCGGACTGAACCATGATTTCGACACGGAGTCTTCGGATAAGCAGGATATGGGTCTGCCCTATGGTCAGCAGGTCCTGATACAGGAGGTCGCCAAGGCAAATCCGAACACCGTGGTGGTTATTATTGCCGGATCGCCGGTCGAACTGGCTGGTATCGTTGACCGGGCGCCGGCGATCTTGTGGGCGTGGTATGGTGGTATGGAAGCGGGAAACGCGGTGGCGGATCTGTTGAGCGGCAAGGTAAATCCGTCGGGTAAGTTGCCATTTACGCTGCCGGTATCGCTGGCCCAGTCGCCTGCGCATGCATTGGGCAACTATCCGGGCAGGGATCTGAAGGTGAACTATGAAGAGGATATCCTGGTGGGGTACCGGTGGTTCGATACGAAGAAAATTCAGCCGCAGTTCCCGTTCGGGTATGGGTTGTCGTATACCCATTTCTCGGTCGACCATTTTTCTACCGACAAATCGAGGTATGGTAAGAACGATACTATCCGGGCGCGGTTTGTTATAAAGAATGCGGGTAGCGTCTACGGTGCTGAAGTTGTGCAACTGTATGTGAGCGATCCGGTGTGTTCTGTGCTGCGTCCTGAAAAAGAGCTGAAGGCATTTGAGAAGGTGTTCTTAAATCCGGGAGAGGCGAGAACGGTTGAGCTTCGGGTGAAAGTCGCCGATCTGGCTTTTTATGACGAATCCAGGAAAGCGTGGAATACGGAGGCTGGTGAATATATTTTGCAGCTGGGTAATTCGTCGCGTAATATTCTTCAGAAGGTAAAGATACTTGTCGACCATGAATAAGATTGGGTTGGTACTGGTGTGTGTGCTTCTTGCTCAGCTGTGTGGCCGGGGGCAGTCGTTGCGGCAAAGGATGAATTTTAACGGGGACTGGAGGTTCCGGCTGGGCGATCCTCCCGGCGCTGAGGCGGCGGATTATGACGATGGAGGATGGGAGCGGGTCGGGTTGCCGCACTCTTTCAGCATGCCATATTTTGGGGCTTCGCAGTTCTATACCGGCTGGGGCTGGTACAGAAAGCATTTTGCGATGCCGGCGGACTGGCGGGGAAGGCGGTGGAGTCTCGAGTTCGAGGCTGCGTTCCAGGATGCGGAGGTGTTTGTCAATGGCGTATCGGCAGGGCGGCACCAGGGTGGGTATACCGGGTTTTCGCTGGATATCACGAGGGAGGTCAGGGCGGGTGACAACGTCGTGGCGGTGCGGCTGAACAATCTTTGGAATCCCCGACTTGCGCCGAGGGCGGGTGAGCATGTGTTCTCGGGCGGCATCTACCGCGATGTATACCTGGTAGGGACCGGGCCGGTGCGTGTCGGTTGGTGCGGAAGCTTTGTCACGACGCCGGAGGTTTCGGCGGCGCGTGCTGTCGTGCGTGTGCGGACGGAGATTGTCAACGGGTTGGATTCATCTTGTCGCGTTGAGGCTCGTACGATGGTGCGGGATATGAGGGGTGCCGAGGTTGCCCGGTGGGTGGGTGAGCGGCGGTTGGGGCCGGGCGAGACGGGGCGGATCGATCAGGGAGGGGTTTTGCGTGGGGCGCCGCGTTTGTGGTCGCCGGATCGGCCTTACCGTTATCACGCGACGACGGAGCTTTGGGTTGGAGGCAGGAAGGTGGACGAATATAGCACTCTATTTGGCATCCGGTCGATCCGATGGACGGCGGACAGCGGGTTCTTTCTGAACGGAAAGCATCTGTATCTGCGCGGCGCGAATGTACACCAGGATCATGCGGGGTGGGGAGACGCTGTCACGAACGCAGGGTTTTACCGCGACGTACGGATGATGAAGGAGGCCGGTTTCAATTTTATCCGGGGTTCGCACTATCCGCATGATCCGGCTTTTTATGATGCGTGTGACAGCCTGGGGATGGTTGTCTGGTCGGAGAATACTTTTTGGGGTATCGGCGCGGCCGACAATACGCCGGAGGGTTACTGGACTTCGAGCGCCTATCCTACGGTTGCCGCGGACCAGGCGCCATTCGAGGAGTGTGTGGGGCGGGAGCTGCGGGAGATGATCCGTATTCAGCGGAACCATCCTTGTGTGGTGGTCTGGAGCATGTCGAATGAACCGTTCTTTACGGCGAGGTCGGTGATGCGGCAGACGAGGGAGCTGCTGAAGAAGCTGGTGGGTATTGCGCACGAGTGTGACCCGACGCGGCCTGCGGCGATCGGGGGCGCTCAGCGTCCGCTGGACAGCAACCGGATCGATCTGTTGGGCGATATGGCGGGCTATAACGGCGACGGGGGGGCGATCCCGCTGTTCCAGGATCCGGGGGTTCCGAATGTCGTGACGGAATATGGCAGCCTGGCGACGAAGCGGCCGGGGCAATATGTGCCGAACTGGGGTGACCTGGCGCGTGACAGTGGTAAGGCGGTGCATCCCTGGCGGGCGGGGCAGGCGATCTGGTGTGGGTTCGATCATGGGTCGATAGCCGGTCCGCAAATGGGAGAGATGGGGCTTGTCGATTATTTCCGGTTGCCCAAGCGATCGTGGTACTGGTACCGGGATCACTATCGGCATATACCGCCTCCTGTCTGGCCCGGGCCGGGGATTGCGGCGGGGCTGAGGCTTTCAGCGGACAAGCGCAGGGCGATGGCTGACGGGACCGATGATATTCAGCTGGTGGTGACGGTGGTGGATGCGCGGGGTGTGGCGATCAGCAACAGTCCGCAGGTGCGAATGGAGATCGAGTCGGGGCCGGGTGAGCTGCCGACGGGGCGCAGTATTGAATTTACGCCGGGCGGCGATATTTCGATATTGGATGGGCAGGCGGCGATCGAGTGTCGGGCCTGGTATTCCGGCCGGTCGCGGATCCGGGTGAGTAGCCCGGGGCTTCGGCCGGCGGTCATGGATGTCGATTTCGATGGGCCTGTCGCCTATGTTGCGGGTGTAACGCCCCTGGTGTCCGCGAGGCCTTATGTACGGTTTGTGGCTGCGCAGGCGGATACCGTCTCCAGGAGTCTGGGGCGGAATAACCCGACTTTTGCGAGCAGCGCGGCAGAGTGGCATTCTTCGGGTCTTGCGGCCGACGGAGATACGGCGAGCTACTGGCAGCCTTTGGCGGGCGATAGCGCGGCCTGGTGGTCGTTGGATATGGAAAAGCAGGTGAAGGTGGATCGTATCCTTATCGAATTTGGAGGTGGGGCTGGTGGAGAATATACCGTCGAGGTCGGCGGGAAGGAGGGATGGAGGAAGGTCGGCAGCGGGCGCGGGCAGGAAACGGGTAAGGTGATCGAGGTGGAGGGGGTAGCAGGTAAGCAGGTGAGGTTGCGGTGGGCGTCATCGGCGGGGGTAAGGCTGGCGGAGGTTAAAGTGGTGGGGAGGATTATTTCAACCGATTGAAATTTGAAATAAAATTCCTACATTTATAATGTTTGCCTGACATTTATAAATAAACAACCTCTTCCTTGTGATATGAAAAGAACGATACTTGCCTGTTGCTCTCTGTTTATCCTTTCCTTTGGCGGATCCGCACAAACAGCCACCATTAAATTGGACGTCGACCGCGTTATCTCGGATATAGACCCGAAGATCTATGGCGTGTTTATGGAGCCGATCCATTTTAGCGGAAGGCGTCTCGGCCTTCCCGATACAGCCAACTTCAATACGCTTTATGGCCCGTTGTACGATCCCGGATCTCCGCTTGCGGATGAGCACGGTTTCAAAAAGGATTATATCGATGCGATGCGGGAATTAAAGATTGCAGACATGCGGTGGCCCGGGGGTAACTTCCTGATGGGCTATGACTGGAAGGACGGTATCGGTCCGAAGGATCAACGCCCGGTGCGGATCAACCTGGCGTGGGGTGGCGTGGAGAACAACCATGTGGGCACGGATGAGTGGATGGCTTTGAACAAGGCTATCGGCAGTGAAAACATCGTCTGCGTCAACCTCGGTCTGGGCACGATCGCGGACGCGGCATATTGGGTTGAATACTGCAATTACAAAAAGGGGACTCACTATTCCGATCTGCGGGCGAAGAACGGCCACCCCGATCCTTATGGCGTGAAGATATGGGATCTGGGCAATGAAGTGGATGGACTTCCGTGGGAGTTGGGGCATAAGAATGCAGAGGATTATGTGGAGACGGCGAGAGAGGCCGCAAAGGCCATGAGGTCGGTCGATCCGTCCATAAAGTTTGTCGGGTCCGGGTCGTCTTATTATGAGCCAACCAATAAATGGTTCGACTGGAACCGGAAGGTGCTGGAGGGTATTGGGGACAAGATCGAATATCTGTCGATACACCGTTATTGGGAGGGGGGATCTCCTGACAACTATTATAATTATATGGGTGACGGCGCCATGGATTTTAATGAAAAGATAAGCCTGGTGGCGGCCCAGATACGGGAAGCGAAGGCGAAGATGGGTTTTAAGAACCCGATCTATCTTTCTGTCGATGAATGGGGGGCCTTTGCCAGGAACTTCATGTCGGTTCTGCCGATCGCGCAGTGTCTCAATTCATTCATAAGGCATGCAGATGTAGTAAAGATGGCGAATTTCACCATGCTCACTTCCTTGTTGTCGAGCGACCCTAAGAACGGCACTTTTAAATCACCTGTTTTTTATACGTACAAATTATTCTCCAACAACTGTCTTGGTTCGTCTGTCGATACTTATGTCGCCTGCGATACTTTTGGGACGGAAAAGTACAGGGGCATTCCCTATCTTGACGTCACGGCGGTATATGCGAAGGCGTCGGGCACGGTCTTTATCAACGTCATAAACCGCCACCAGTCTGCGGCCATCGCTACGGATATCATCGCTGCGACAGGCGATTTTTCGGGAAAGGCGGAAGCCAGCGTCGTCAACAGCGACGAGCTTACCGCTGCGTTCAGTTATGATAAGCGGTCACAGTATTTGCCGGTTACAGCTGCGGTTAAGATCAGTGGAAAAAAGCTGCAGTATAGCTTTCCACCGCATTCGTTCACGCAGATAAAGGTCAACCTGAATTATAGTGCAGCGGGGAAATGATCAGGACGCACCGTGTTTAGTCCTGAAGTCGGTCGGCGAGAGATGGAAATGCCTGTAAAATGCTTTACCGAAGTTGCTACGGGAGCGGAATCCGGCCATATGCATGATTTCCGCGATGGTATGATCTGTTCTGGTGATCAGCTCGGCCGCTTTTTTCATGCGGGCGGAGTTGATGAGCTCGAGCGGAGAGTACTGGGTCGTGGCTTTTAATTTCCGGTAGAAGGTGGGGCGGCTCATGTGCATCAGCCGGGCGAGGAGGTCGATGTTGAGGTCGGCGTTGGAAAGGTTGTTGGAAATGAGGTGGTTCAGTTCTTTTAAAAAGCCCGGGTTGGCGGCAGGTGCGAAGGCGGCCGTGTCGGTTCCGGGCGACGGCTGATCGGAGTGAGGTTGGGCGAAGTATTCTCTTATCCGGGTCCTGTTGCGATCGAGGTTCCTGATCTGCGCCAGCAAATGGGTCTTGGAATAGGGCTTTTCCAGCAGGGCGTCTGCACCGGCCTCGAGGCACTGGATGCGGAGCCGGGCGCTGGTGGTCGGAAAAAGGAGGATTACCGGGATATGTCCGAATTCCCGGGAGGTCTTCAGTTCGGCGCAGAGATAAGTGGCTTCACCGGGGAAAGACCCGGTGTCGATGATGATTGCGTCGACCTGCCGGATCGCGAGTATCTTATATATACCCGGAATGCTGGGAACGAGCAAGGCAGAAAAAGATCCTTTCAGGTAACTCGCCAGTCGTTGTTCTTCCCCGCTGTTGCGGACGGCCACCACTATGTTGGCGGTGGAGATCGGCAGGAGACCGGCTGGCGGCGCCGGCAGGTTCCGAACAGGCGGGATGGCAATCATTTGTTGGAGCAAGTTGGGACCGGGTTGTCGCCGGTTGTTACAAATGTATATGGCTCAATAATTTAATAAGGTCTGTTTTCATAATATTTATAGCACAAATGTTCAGATTTGGCCGTTTTTCAAGTAATTTGGGGTTATACTCCGACAGATGTGCCGAAAGATCGCCATAGTTTTTCTGCTTGTCGCAGGTTTGGGTGGAACGTCCGTCGGGCAGCCCGGGCCGGTGAAGTTCACTTCCCTGGGAACGAAGGAAGGTCTTGTTTCCAATTCGATCAGCGCGATCCTGAAGGACCGGTATGGCTGGATGTGGTTTGCCACCAGCGACGGGCTAAACAGGTTTGACGGAAGCAATTTTAAGGTCTATCGACATAAGGCGGGGGACACGACAAGCCTTCGGGCCAATGAGGTGCTTGCGCTGCATGAAGACAGGGCCGGCAACCTTTGGATAGGCACCAGCGGCGGGGCGTTGAGTCTTTATGACCGGAAAAAGGATGCTTTTATCAATTTCCCCTCCTCGGGAGTTGCGGGAGCTCTCACACCCAGCGCGCTTGTAAGGAGCATTGCCAGCGACGGCGAAGGGAGGATCTGGATGGCGCAGTTCGAGGCTCCCTATGTACTCGATCCCAGGACCGGTCATATCGAAAAGCTCGATCTGGGTGCCTCGTCACCGGGGTCTTCCCAAAATATTACCCTCAATTGTGTTTTTGGTGACAGCAGGAATCGCATGTGGGTGGGTACGGATCACGGTCTTTTTCTATACCAGCCTGAGAAGCATGGGTTTCGTCAGTATAGACACCTCGAGTCGGATCCGGGTAGCCTTGTGGAGGATGATGTTCATGCCCTGGCCGAGGATAGGGAGGGGAATCTTTGGATAGGCACGGATTCGGGGCTCTGCCGGATGAAGGGTGGCGCGGAAGGATCTTTCAGCTATGGCTCTTCAGGACGGGATGCGGTGCTTGCCGGGGGAGTTATCAATTCGATAGCTGCGGACAAGGATGGCCTGCTTTGGGTCGGAACGATGGCGGGGCTTCATGTCCTTGACCCGCAAACCGGGCATGCGATCGTGTATCAGCCCGAGCAAGGCAACCCTTACAGCCTGGCGAGCAAGGCTATCCGGTGCATCTTTATCGATAATGAGGGCATCTATTGGTTTGGAACTTTCAGGGCCGGTATCAGCAGGTACGATAGAAATCTGAATCTTTTTAATGCGAAGCTGAATGACGCTTTTCATGACGGTGGGGCCGAGAGCACGGTTGTCACTTCATTCGAGGAGCGACCCGACGGTAACTTGTGGCTCGGTACGGATGGCGGTGGGATCTATGGATTCGACCGCAAGAGGGAGGCGCTCGAACGGATGCCGATGCTGATCGACGGAAAGGCAAAAAATGCGCTTGCCGTGCTGGCCTTGAAAAGAACAAGGAATAACCGGCTGTATATCGGTACGTGGGGGGATGGGCTGATCATAAAGGATCTTGTTTCCGGAAGGACCAGGCAGCTGAGGAAGGGCGAAGGTCCCGGAGGTCTGAGCGGCAACGATGTGTTCTGCCTGTATGAGAGTAAGGACGGTGAAGTATGGGCCGGCACGAACGGAGCGGGTGTCAATGTCATAAGCGAGGGGAAGGTCGTGGCCCGGCTGGTTCCGCATCCGGCAGGAAAGAACGATGTCCTTTTGCCTATCAATGGTTTTATACGAACGATCGCGGAAGACAGGGATGGAAAGATATGGATCGGTACGCATGGTGGCGGGATCGCGGTATACGATAGAGGTACCGGAAAATTTAAAGTTTATGACCAGGATGACGGCGCGCTGCCGAGCAACAAGATCCAGTCGATGCTTCTGGACAGCAGGGCGAGGTTGTGGGTCGGCACCTATGGCGGCGGATTGGTACGGTATGACAGGTTGAAAGACCGTTTCATCGTTTACGACGAAAAGGATGGCCTGCAGAACACGAATGTCTACCAGATCGTGGAGGATAAGGCGGGGCTTTTGTGGGTAACGACGAATACGGGGGTGAGCAGCCTGGATCCGGCTACGGGCGTCTTCCGGAATTTTACTCCTTCCAATGGGTTGCAGAACAACAATTTTGTGCATCAGTCGGGGATCAGGGCGTCTGACGGGGAGCTGTTCTTTGGAGGGCAGCAGGGCTTCAATTATTTTTATCCGGCGGATCTCCGTGTCAACCGGAACGTGCCGCCTGTGGTGCTGACCGATCTGAAAGTGGGCAACAGGTCGGTGGTTCCGGCCAGGGGCGCACCAATTATGGAACAGATCTCGGTCGCCCGCGATATTCGCCTCAACTATAAGCAAAATTTTGCGCTGAGCTACGGGGCGTTGGACTATACGCTACCAAAGGAGAACCACTATGCCTATAAGCTGGAGGGTTTTGACAAGGACTGGAACTATGTTGGGGCGCAGAATACCGCGTATTACACCAACCTGGACCCGGGCGAATATGTATTCCGTGTCAAAGCGAGCAACAATGACGGGGTCTGGAGTACGACGGACAGCTCGATCCGGATATTTGTCCGGCCGCCGTGGTGGCGGACGCTCTACGCGTATATCCTGTATGTACTGCTTGCGGCGGGACTGTTGCTTTATAGCAGGCAGCGGGGACTGGCGAGGGTCAAACGAAGGTTTGCTCTCGAGCAGCAGGAGCAGGAAGCGCGGAGGGTCCGGGAGCTGGATAAGCTGAAGTTGAAATTCCTGACCAACCTGAGTCACGAGTTCAGGACGCCGATATCCCTTATTATGGGTCCTGTCGACCAGCTGCTGAGCGGTAAGAAAGACGAGAATGCCGATGACAAGCTGCAGCTGATCAGGAGGAACAGCAGAAGGTTGTTGAATCTGGTGAACCAGCTGCTGGATTTCCGGAAGATGGAGGAGCAGGAGCTGAAGCTGGTGCTTTCGGAGGGCGAGCTGGTGGGATTTTTTAAAGATATATGTCAGTCATTTGCCGATCTCTCTGAGCGGAAGAGCATCCGGCTGGCGGTGGAAACGAATATCGAACGGCTTTATGTCCGGTTCGACCGGGATAAGCTGGAGCGGATACTCTTTAACCTATTGTCGAATGCGTTCAAGTTCACGCCTGAGGGCGGGATGATAAGGGTGGTTCTTGACAGGGCGGAGGCTGGGCATTG
>JAFDYE010000142.1 GCA_018267585.1 Bacteroidota bacterium | reverse complement strand
TTGACCATTTGATGGACTCACCGGGGTATATTTTGGTCAATACAGCGATAGTGGTCCCGGAGGGTATGATGAAAATTGTTTCTATGTCGCGAGGGGATGGCTAGAGATTGGGTAAAAGGAGGGTAGGCCCGGATAAAAACAACAAGCGACCCGGTATTCCCGGATCGCTCATTTTGAATATCCGCTAATTAGCGGACGATATTTTGCGCGGGCGGCGGATGATGCCGGCGGGCGGTGGTCGGCGGATGATATTTTGAACGGCTGACCGGCGGGTCGGCCGTTGTTATTTTAAGGAGGCAATATCGATAACAAAACGGTATCTGACGTCACCTTTCAGCATTCTTTCGTAGGCGGCGTTGATGTCCTTGATGTTGATGACCTCGACGTCCGAGACGATATTGTGTTCGGCGCAGAAGTCGAGCATTTCCTGGGTCTCGCGGATGCCGCCGATCATAGAGCCCGCGATGCGGCGGCGCCTGGGGATGATGCCGAAGGCCGGAAAGTCGATGGGTTTTGGCGGAGCGCCGACGAGGATCAGGGTGCCGTCTCTTTTCAGCAGGTTGAGAAAGGTGCTGAAGTCGTGCTGGGCGGAAACGGTATCGATGATAAAGTCGAAGTAGCCGGCGTACTGGGCCAGTGCTTTGGCGTCTTTGGTCAGGGCGAACTTATGGGCGCCGAGCTTTTTGGCGTCCTGTTCTTTAGAGGCCGATGAGCTGAGCATGGTGACCTCAGCGCCGAGGGCTACGCCCAATTTAACGGCCATATGTCCGAGGCCGCCGAGTCCCAGAACGCCTAATTTATGTCCTTTGCCCACCTTCCATTCGCGGAGGGGCGACCAGGTGGTGATCCCGGCGCAAAGGAGGGGTGCTACGCCTTCCAGCGGGAGCTTGGGCGATATGTGAAGCGTGTATTTCTCGTCGACCACGATCCGGGTGGAATAGCCGCCGTATGTGGGCGTCTTCCGGTCCTGCTCATAGCCGTTGTAGGTGCCGCTGAGAAAGGTTTCGCAGTATTGTTCCAGTCCCTCTTTACAGCTCTCGCAGACGCGGCAGGAGTCGACGAAACAGCCGATGCCTGCGAGGTCGCCGACCTTGAAATCTTTTACGTGACTGCCTACGCGGGTGATGCGGCCAACGATCTCGTGGCCGGGGACCATCGGGTAGATGGAGCCGCCCCATTCGTCGCGGGCCTGGTGGATATCGGAGTGGCATACGCCGCAATAGAGAATGTCGATGACAACGTCGTGTTCACCGGGTTCCCGGCGTTCGAAGGACCAGGGACCGAGGGGCGTGGTTGCGCTTTGGGCGGCGTAAGACTTTGCTGGAATCATGTAATTATGTGATTTTGTGTAGGCGGGTAGGGAGTTTTCTGTTGTAAAATTAATATAAGAGTTTTAACTAATTCAAATATTAGTGACGGGCGATGGCGCCGTCGAAAAGGAAAGGTTAGCTTTTTTTCTTCGGCTCAGGTGTGAGGGAAAAGACGATGGGTTGTTTCTTCCAGGAGCGGACCTTCCTTCCGTTCTGTGTTGCCGGCGTCCAGTCGGGGGTATTGCGGATGGCTTTGAGGGCTTCGGCGTCGAGCGTGTATTCGACGGAGCGTTCGAGGTATATATATTCGGGTAGTACCTTTCCGTCTTTTTCTACGATGAAGGTGACGATGGGAGAGCCCTGAATGTCTTTGTCGACGGCGTGTTGGGGGTATCTGAGGTTTGCGCCGAGGTATTGGAGCCAGGCGGACGCGCCGCCGGGAAATTCGGATTCTACTTCTATTTTGGTGAAGCGTGTTCCTGTGGTATCAGAGATGTTTTTGTCTTCATTGGCCTCGGAGGAATCTATTTTCTGTATCAGCTTGCCGTTGTGATAGATCTCGGTGCGCAGGACGCGGCTTTTGGAAGTGAGTACGAACCAGTTGCCTTCTTTGAGTCCGTGGGAGTATGTGCCGACGGTCAGGCCATAGCCTTTGCGGTCATACGTGATGTAACGGCCGTTGAGGGTTTCGCCTTTGGGGTCGCTGTATTGAATGGAAGTGCTGCGGGGGCCATCGACAGTGTAGGTGTTGACCTCGTAGAGGGTGTCGTTGATCTTGAGGTGCTGTTCAAGCGTGACGGCTTTTTTCTCGGATACGGATTTGCCGTTGTCGTCGAGATAAATGAGTTTTTGTTGTTGGGCGTTGGAGAGGAGGAAGGTACCGATGAGGATCAGGGTTAGGGTTAGTCGCATGATGGGGGTAAAGTATTAGTGGTTGGCAATATAGGGAAAAAATTATTTTCTGTTAAGATTGCACGCATATGGTTGAAAACTGCACGGCGTTTGATGAAATCCGCACGGCAGTGTATTTTCTTTCAGGTTGTCTTTTGATAAGGCTGCTTTTTTTTTGGAAGAATGAGCGATGTAAATTATCTTGCTGTTAGATTCCTCTAGTTTCTCCTACCCTTTGATTTCTGTTAAGTCCTATCTGACGAAAAGATCATTAAACCTCTAACGTATTACCTAACCTGATTTTATGACGCTTATCACTGTTTCCTGCCGACACCTGCTGACATACTTCACTCTATTCACTTCTTCTCCTTCTGGTTCTAT